>JAAYHH010000038.1 GCA_012735435.1 Bacillota bacterium
CAGCAGCCCCCGACTGGGCGTCAGCGGCCACCACCAGAGACTTCATCGATGTGCCAGTGACGGATTTTTAGGCCCGTCTTCGAAAACGGGTGTATCGACTAGGATACTGCGCCACCTATCTCATTTGCAATAATTATAGCACAATATCCAAGCCTGCTCAAGGCGGCCCCTGAGCCCCATCAGGCTCCTAATCGAAGTCCACGGGCAGCCCGGATAGTTAGTGGTCCCGCTGAACTATATATTCTGCTAGACTGCCCAGGACTTCACTGCCGGAAAGACCAGCAACTGCCTCCTTGGCTTCCTCCATAGCTTTAACGGCCAAAGCCCGGGCCCCTTCCAATCCGTATAGGGAGACATAAGTAACTTTTCCTTGCTCTGCATCACTGCCGACCTTCTTGCCAAGTTTGGCCTCATCCCCCACCACATCGAGGATATCATCGGTGATCTGGAAACACAGGCCGAAACAGTCGGCATAACGGGTTACTGCAGCAAGTTCTTCCTCACTGGCTCCCCCCAGCAGTGCTCCACATCGAACCACCGCCCGAAACAGGGCGCCGGTCTTGTGGGTATGGATATACTTTAAGGTCTCTTCGGATATCTGCTTACCTTCTGAGTCCAAATCCACTGCTTGTCCACCGATTAAGCCTCGGCTGCCCCCAGCGTGGGCCATCTCCCTCACGATGGTGACCACCACTTCCACCGGCACCCCCAGATCTGCAAGCTGACCCAGCAAGGCAAAGCTTTCGGTCAGAAGGGCGTCACCGGCCAGCACCGCCACTGCTTCACCGAAAACCTTGTGGTTAGAGGGCTTTCCCCGGCGAAAGTCATCATCATCCATACAGGGCAAGTCATCATGGATCAGGGAATATGCATGGAGCATCTCCACTGCCGCGGCCAGCCGGTAGGCTGCAGGCCGCACCTGGGGAAAGCGGTCTTTAGCTGCCACCTCCGCCGATGCCACTGCCAAAAGCCCCCGCAGCCGCTTTCCGCCTCCAAGGGTGCTGTACCGCATTGCCTGATGCAGCTTTTCCGGATAGGCATCATCAGGCGGCAGGCACTGGTCCAATTCCCTTTCAATGGCTGGCAGATGCTCTGCCATAAATTTCTCTAATGTCATAGGCTTAAACTCCTTCATCATCAGCATCTAGATTTAGCGGGACAATGCTCGGTTCGCCCTCCTCAGTGACCACCAGCTTGGCTATGCGAGCCTCGGCTGTGTCCAGCTGTTTGGAACACCGGCGAACCAGCTGTACTCCCTCTTCAAAAAGGGAAAGGGAATCCTCTAGGGAAACATCTCCCTTCTCCAATACCTTAATAATCTGCTCCAACCGGGCAAAATTTTCCTCAAAGGTCTTCTTCTCATCCACCTCAATCGACACCTACTTCCCCAACTCCAGGTTCTTTCTCCCGCTGCCCGCAGCTGCCTTGATGGACCTCTTCCACCCTGGTTCTCAGACTACCGTCCTTAAGCAAGACTTCCAGCTCTTGGCCGACCTCCCCTTGGGCTGCTGAAACCACAGGTTTACCCGTCTTCCCATCCCGGGCAATGGCATAGCCCCTGCCCAACACAGAGAGGGGACTGAGGCTATCCAGCCGCTGTGCAGCAAGATGCAGCTCCCGCCTTTCCTTAGTTACCTTGCGCTCCACCGCCTGCTCCATCCTCTGGGCAAGCTCATCGAGCCGCTGTCTTCTTTGTCGTATTGTATCAACGGGGTTATACCCCTGCAGGATCCGTTCTAAGTGGCCTAGCTGCTCCCGCTTTCGGGATGCATACTGAAGCCAGGTCTGGCGCAGCCGCATCTTCAGATCACCTAGACCGGCAAGCAGCTCATCAGCCACCGGCACTGCCAGCTCCGCGGCTCCGGAAGGAGTCGGAGCCCGAAGGTCTGCCGCGAAATCGCAGATAGTGAAATCTGTTTCATGACCCACCGCTGAGATAACAGGGACCGGAGAAGCCGCCACCGCCCTGGCCACTATCTCTTCATTGAAGGGCCAAAGATCCTCTATAGACCCGCCACCCCGCCCTACAATGATTACATCAACATCACCCCACCGGACCAGTGTCTCCAGGCCGGCAACGATGCTGGCTGCCGCACCTTTGCCCTGGACCAGGGCAGGCGCAACTAATATTTCGACACTGGGCATGCGGCGGTGCAAGATGGTGATGATATCTCTGATGGCGGCCCCGGTGGGGGAGGTAACCACACCTATCCGCCTAGGCAGGAAAGGAATCGGTCTTTTTCTTTCTTCATCAAACAGCCCCTCGGCCTTGAGCTTCTCTTTAAGCTGCTGAAAGGCAAGGTGCAGATCCCCTACACCCCGGGGTTCCAAATACTGCACATAAAGCTGATATACTCCACCGGTCTCGTAGATGCCGATGGAGCCTGTAGCATATACCTCCAAGCCGTCCTGGGGGCGAAACCGCAGGCGGCTTGCGAAACTACGGAACATGACGCACCTGATGCTGCTTTCGGCATCTTTGAGCACAAAATACATATGACCCGAGCTGTGGTGCTTGAAATTGGATATCTCACCACAAACGGTGACATATTGAAACAGCGGCTCTTCTTCTAGACACCGCTTCAGCAAACGGGTAATTTCTGTAACGGAATATACCGGAGGACCCGACGTCACCGGCTCTATTTTCCCAAATGACATTTGCGGCATTGACTTCACCAGCTAATCCCTTCTCCGTCAAAGGTCTATTCCCTGCCCATATTCTCAATGGAAAAGGGCCGGCCCATGATGCCGACCCAACCCCAAAATTACCAGCCGGGCACCTGCTTTCAGTTGGCAGCCTCGCCGGTATTTTCGCCCCGCTTAGCCCAAAGCTCGGCGAGATAACCCACGATCAGCCCGATGATGACCCAAAGCCAGTAGCCCGGAGCCACAAAATGTCCTACCAAGAGGCCGATGACGGCACCGATGAGCAGTTTCCACCACATTTTGCATAGACCTCCCCTACCGTTTGCCCCGATATTCCTGCATCCAGTAGGAGTCTATGCACCGCTGTCTCACTTAATAACTGAATCTTTGCCTCTCAGCCGGGCCTAGTTTGCTTGCTGAAGGGCTCGCCATCGGCCGTAGGCCGCAACCCCCACGGCATTATCGCTGCTGAGGCGGCTGGGGGCAAAGGTAATGCTGATGCCGGCTTTCCCCAGCTCCCCGGAAAGATACTGCCGCAGATACTGATTGGCTGCAACGCCGCCAACCATAAGAACCACACTCAATCCCGAAGCTTCCGTTGCAGCCTTGATCAGCTTGGCACAACTCTCTGCTATGCAAATCTCCACTCCCTGGGCTACAGCCGCCGGATGGGCGCCGGCCTCCAGCAGCCGGAGCGCGGCAGTCTCAGGGCCGGAGAAATTCACATTGATTCCCTTGACTGAAACAGCCAAAGGAACAGGAGATATCCCCTGCTGCCTCCCTGTCTTGGCTAGTTTCTCCAAATGGGGACCTGCAGGAAAGGATAACCCCAGCTTGACTCCGATGCGGTCAATCAGCTGACCAGCGTGAATATCAAGGCTGCCGCCTAAGATCTGGATCTTAACACCTTCATCGTAGTCTTCGCCGGGCTCCTCCAGCCGTACAGAGACAACCTCAGTGGTGCCGCCGGAAAGATGGACCGCCAAGAAGTCCTGCTCCATCGGCTGCCCACTACTCTCCATGCCAAACAGCCCAGCCCAGATATGCCCTGCTTGGTGACTGGTAAGATACAATGGCACATCCCAAGCTAGAGCCAAAGCCCGGGCCATTCCTTCCCCCGTCTTAAAGACCGGCATGTAGGAACCGGCAGCTGACCTCGGCTTGCTGCTGACTGCAACCCCGGTGACATCCCCCCGGGGAAGCACCTCCTCTAGAAGCTGCGGCAGATTTCTTACATGCTGAAAAACCGCCTCAGCCTGGCGCAGGCCCCTTTTTCCCTGGGGCACCTCCAGCAGCAGACGGCGGTCAGCCAAAAGCTCTCTACCAGCAATGAGTGCCACTGAGGTTGTGTAGCAGCTGGTATCAATACCCAGTATGACAGGATGTCTAGCTTCTTGCTGCAACAGTTCCTCTACCCTTCACTATCATCGTCTAGGTTCTGCTCCCGGGCAAAGCGGCCGAGGATTCCGTTAACAAACCGGCCGGAATCATCATTGGCAAAAGTCTTGGCTATCTCTACAGCCTCGTTGATGGTCACTCCCACCGGAATATCCTGCAGATACATCAACTCAAAGAGTGCCATCCTGAGCAGGTTGCGTTCTACGTTGCCCAACCGTTTGATGTCCCAATCAACGGTATGCTCAGCGATGAGCTTATCAATGAGCTCTAGATTGGCCAACACCCCGGTTACCAGTTCACGGCAGAACTTCTCGCCGGCATCATTCAAATCATTGAGGGTAACCACGTAGGTGACGGCATCTTCTACTTCAGCTCTTCCAACATCTATCTGGAAAAGCGCTTGTAAAGCTGCCTCCCTTGCTTTTCTCCTTTGCATAATCTCACTCTCTATACAATCTCCATAGTCAACCAACTGTTACCGCCTTCTACTAGAAGTAAAGAAGCCGGCAACCAAATTTCTCAAGCCGCCCTCGTGATCTGCACTGGCTCCCACCATGTATCCCACAGCCAGACACAGCAGCAGGAAGACGGCCTTGAAGAATCCATATTGGAGGGTCAGCCAGCCCAGCAGTATCCCGGCAGCTGTACCCAAGATCTTGCCTTTATTGGCCATGAGCCAAGCCAACAGGTCATCCTGGCGTCCATCCACAGTACCACACCCCATCCGCTTCTTTCCAATGGAGCCTTATCAGTCGATCTTTGCCTTCGGTTCCGGGCGTACATCTCTGACCTCCACCATGACCCGGTGTACTGGGCAGCCGATGGTTTCACTGAGATAATCCCGTATTTGGCTCTGCACCTGTGCAGCCAGGGTGGGAATACTGCGTTCGGGTACCACCTGTACCACCACCCGTATGTCCAGCCCCTCTGGAACAACCTTTATCACCGGAGAAAGGTCCCGGATACCAGGGATTTCCCGGGCCGCTCTCTGTACCAAATTGGCAACAGCCTTCAGGGAGATCTCAACCTGACCCAGCTCTGTCTCCTGGACGATGGCCTGTTCTTCACGGCCGTTCTTGGAAAACACAGCCATGAGATACAACCCGCCCAGCAGTAAGGCTGCCCCCAGTACAGCTCCCTCAACCTGTGCATCCTGCATGGACAAGAGCCAGGTAAACAAGGGTCTTCCCTGCCAGCCCAGCACAAAGGCAAACAGCCCGACACCGCTGGCCAACAAAAGAAGAGAGACCAGGAGGATTACCAATCTTTCCAGCCACTTCACATCATCTGCCCCCCAACTAAAGGCTCCATTCTATCACCGCACCCGGGGCTGTTCCTCCACCCGCTCCTCTGCTTGGGGGAAATTCACACCCTGTACGTGGACATTCACCTCTACAACTTCCAGGCCTGTCATCCCTTCAATGGCCCGCTTGACGTTTTCCTGAATCTTCCAGGCAACATCGGGAATGCGGACTCCATACTCTACCACCACAAACAAGTCGATGGCAGCCTGCTCTTCCCCCACTTCCACCTTTACACCTTTGGAGAGGTTGCGCCTTCCCAGCATCTCGGCAATGCCGCCGGCAAGACCGCCGCTCATCCCGGCAACGCCCTCTACTTCCGTGGCAGCAAGCCCAGCAATCACTCCCACCACTTCATTGGCAATCCTAAGTTCTCCCAGTTCAGTTCTCTCTTTGGTCTCCGGCATAATTCGTGGTCACCTCACTACCCTAAATTCCATCACATGGAGCACTGTTCAACATCAGCCAGCTTGAGATCTATTTACGGGCCATGAACTCTTCTTCAATATATTTAGTATGAAATCTGCCGCTTCTAAACCCTTCATCCCGCAAGAGCTCCAGGTGAAACGGTATGGAAGTAGCAATGCCTTCAATCACCATTTCCGACAAAGCAGCCTCCATCCGTCCGATGGCTTCATCCCGATCGCGCCCCCACGCGATTACCTTGGCAATCATGGGATCATAGAAGGGGGATACTTCCCAGCCCTGATAGATACTGCTGTCAACCCGGATCCCCATCCCTCCAGGGGCGTGATAGGCACTGATCAGGCCCGGTGAGGGGATGAATCCGGCTTCGGGATTTTCAGCATTGATGCGGCATTCAATGGCATGGCCCCGGAGTGTGATATCCTCTTGACCAAAGGAAAGTTTTGCTCCTGCAGCAATGCGCAGCTGCTCCTTGACCAGGTCGATACCGGTAATCATCTCAGTCACCGGATGCTCAACTTGGATGCGGGTGTTCATCTCCATAAAATAGAAATTGCCATCCCGGTCAACCAAGAACTCGACAGTACCGGTACTAATATAGTCAACAGCCCTAGCCCCCGCTACCGCAGCCTCCCCCATAGCCTGCCGCATCTTGGGTGTGATGGCGACACACGGCGCTTCTTCTAAAATCTTCTGCTGACGACGCTGCAGTGAACACTCCCGCTCACCTAGATGAATCACATTACCGTACTTGTCGGCAATAATCTGGATCTCCACATGGCGGGGCTTGTCGATGAATTTCTCAATATACACTTCTCCATTGCCGAAGGTAGCATCAGCCTCTGCCCTGGCCAGGTTCAAAGCCCTGAGCAAGTTCTCTTGACAGTGGACCACCCGCATCCCCTTGCCGCCGCCGCCGGCACATGCCTTGACAATCACCGGGTAGCCTATTGCCCTGGCGATCTCAACGGCATCACCGTCAGACTCCACCGGCCCATCACTGCCGGGGATTACCGGCACACCCGCTGCCTCCATGGCCTTCTTGGCAGCTGCTTTATCTCCCATGGATTCAATGGTAGAGGGCTTTGGCCCGATAAACTCTATCCCGTGATCTTCACAAATCTCGGCAAAGCGCGCCCTTTCAGCAAGATACCCATAACCTGGGTGAATGGCCTCTGCTCCCGTGAGCAAAGCAGCACTCATGATATTAGGTATATTAAGATAGCTTCTCGCGGAACTAGCCGGCCCTACACATACAGCCTCATCAGCAAGTCTTACATGCAGTGCTGCCGCATCTGCTTCTGAATAGATGGCGACTGTACGAATACCCAGCTCCTTGCAGGCCCGGATGATTCGTACAGCGATTTCACCACGATTGGCAACCAATATTTTCGAAAACAAAGCATAGTCCTCCCCCAGCGGCTCACGCCAGTATCTCTTAGATTTGCTCGATTACGAACAGCGGCTGGCCGTATTCCACTGGTTGGGCATTCTCCGCCAAGATCTCAACTATCCGACCGCTCACTTCCGATTCGATCTCATTCATGAGCTTCATCGCCTCAATAATACACAGGGGCTGGCCAACTTCAACGATACTGCCTACCTCCACATAGGGTTCGGCGTCGGGTGCAGGAGCCCGATAAAAGGTGCCCACCATCGGTGCTTCGATGGTGACAAGGCCCTCAGCCGCCTTATGGGCTACTTCCTGTCCTTTGTCAGTGTCCCCATCGGTTAATTGGGCAGTTTCTACTCCAGGTCCCGGATAAGCTGAACCTGAACCCGGGGCCGCTTTCTTGAGAACAAGCCGGGAACCGTTATCCTCCCAGACCAGCTCTACCAAGTCACTGTCTTGTACTGCTTGGATCAGCATCTGTATATCTTCCATCTTCACAGGCAACAACCATCCTTTTCCAACCGGAACTAGCCCACCTTTACTCGTTAGCTTTCCCATCAACTGCCAACTGATACCTGCCCCTGCCGGCCGGTTAGAGAAAGCCATGGGAGACCATATGCCGTTCACATTTCATTTCTAGGTTTTTGTTTCCATTCCTGCTTCCGGCTGCAAAAAGCGGATTAGGCCTTTAGCTGCGCTGGTCGATGATCCTGATCTTCTCCAGGGACATCCCGGTCATTCCACTCACAGTATCTCCAATGCGGGTAGCTTCTTCTTCTGTCAGAACGGTATCCACCATCACTGTAACTCCACTTTCACTTAATACCACAACAGCATCGGGCAGTCCCTGGGCCATCAGCAGCCCTTCCAATTCCATTTCCACCTCTGAACCCGCCATGATGGAGAGGAGCCGTTCCTGGGCCGCTATCCTCTGCTCTTCCGAGCTGGATGAATCGGTAATAATCCCCTGCAGCGTCTCCAGCTGCCGGGACCGGCTCCGGTCCCTTTCCCACCGAAATTCTGAGAAGCTATCCCGCCTGCTCAAGGGCTGTACAGATACGGTCAAGGTTCCGGAAGTGGGTACGGCTAAGGTGAAGTCCTCCCCGTAAATTGGATTGACAGGCAAATACTCATCAATGAGTTCGCCGCCAACGATGGTAAACTGTCCCGTTCCGGCGGGAGCTGGTGCAAAACCGCCGCTGAGATCAAGCCCTAGACTTTCTACAGGTTCCGCCGGCTCATCAAGGCTTTCTTCCAGCTCTTTAATCTCGCCCTCAGGACCCTTTTCAATCTTGTCAGTACCGGGCGTCTTCATCCCGTTTTCCGCAGGTTCACCGGCTCCTTTTCGAGGCATCCACTTGGGCCAAAGGACGATGCCGCCGCTGGGAAGGCTAGTATCTAAGTCTAGGCTGTTCCATACTAGCCATAGAACGCAAGCTGCCGCCAAGATGATCAAGACTCCCCTGAGCAGTGTCTTGCCGGAGATTACGTAGAACATAGCAATACCCCCAATCACTTTCTCCTCGGTACCACCGTTACCCGGTGGGGCGGAATATCTATAGCGGTTTCCACCGCCCGGCTGATGAGCAGCCTGATGCCGGGATTCTTAGCCCCATCGGCTACCACTAACACGCCGGCCACGGCAGGCCGATGCTCAGCCAGAACTATGGGTGAATCTCCATTTTTTTGCCCTTCCCTCAGGATCACCACCTTTTCATTCCACCGGTGGGAGACAACCCGGCGCTTGCCTCCCTGGGTATCTGTCTCCTCTGTCACCGTCTGATCTCCATTTACATCCTGGGCAAGCTCCAGGCGGCTGCTGGTACTGAAAGTCACCATCACTTCAACACTGCCGACGCCGTCGATTTTGGACAGAATGGCTGCTAGTTTCCGCTCAATTTCTTCTTCATAGTTGGAGCTGGAGGCAAGTCTGCCCCCTAAGGCTGGTTCAGCCTCCCCGTTGGCATTATCGGTGCTGCTCCACTGCGATGTCACAGGGGAGGCACTTTTTGGGCTGGTTACCTGGAGCATCAGAGCTGCAGCCAAAATCAAGATTAAAAGGTAGCCGGTGAGCCGGCGCTGTCGATCGGTGAGGGGAATCCCGCTCCTTTCCGGCTTTCTTTCGGGCCACCACTTGTCCCACAAATCCCGCAGCTGCACAAGCATCTCTCCCTTATCCTGCAATACTAACGAGAACCGCCTCCGGCTCTACACCGTAAAAATCAGCTACCAAGCTCTGCACCCTTGAAGTCAAGGAGTCCTGGGGGAAGCTGGCGACCTCATCCTGCCGGAGAGGTTCTCCCATGATCAAAACAGGCGCCACCGGCTCAATCAGCCGGGTACTTGACCCGTTGTCTCCGGAAGCTGCTTCTTCAGCCAAGTACAAGTGGACAACCACTCGCTGAAGGCCACCTTCTGCACCCATCTGGGCAGCTACCTGGGCATCCCTTACCCCCGGAAACAGCCTGAGTAGTGAGCTTAGCTGCTTGTTAGTTTGATTTACCATCTGTTCTCGCATAATGCCGCTCCCCTTCTCTACTAAGCGTTCTGCCTGCTTCTGCAGCTGATCTACTTCTAGCATTCCACTTTGTCCGGCTCTCAAAGCATCACGGAATTTCACACCAAGGGCAGTGGAACCGGTGCTGATCAAGATACCGGAACCGATCAAAGGCTGGAGCATAAGGGCGATCAAGAGTAGACCAATTACCAGCCGAACAAACTTCCTAATCCCTGCATCGGGCACAAGCATGAGAAATAGGCCGCTGATCATGAGAAAGCCGATAAGTTCCTTGATCCACTGGAGCACTGCAGCTCACCTACCGAAGAACCGCTGTCAAGTTGCCCATTCCCACCATCAAAGTAATAGTCAAGAAGAATATCAAGGCAGTTGTCAGCACTGCCACAAAGACAACAGTTAGTATATTACCGCAGCTGGCCATGGCAGATACCAAGCGAGAATCACTGATGGGCTCGATCACGGCAGTGACGATGCGGTAAATGAACACTAGGGCAAGGATCTTGACTAAAGGAAAGGCCGCAATGAGCAAAATACCGCACAAACCCAAAACGCCAAGGCCGTTCTTAATTAAGAGAGACCCTCCCACAGCAACGTCCAAGGCCTGGGAAAAGGTATTGCCGAGAATCGGCATGATTTTGCCGCCCAGATACTTAGCGGCCCGGATGGTTACACCGTCTGCCACCGGTGCCAGCATCCCTCTGGCGGTAACCACCGCCGCAAAGGCGACAAAGGCTGTTCCTAGCAGCAGGCCAGCGACCCGCTCTGCTAGACCGGCCAGCCGCTTCACAGGAAACTCGTGGAATAGGTTGCCGGCAATCCCCAGGACAACAGCCACCCGCAGCAGGGGGAAAATCACCTGCTGTATCAACATGCCCATCAAACCCACCGAGACAACTAGAATTGGGTGCATCAGGGCTGCTGAGGTTACGCCTCCCACCGCTGCTAGCGTAGTGGAAAGCAGGGGAAGCAAAGCGTACATCAGCGACATCATGGCATCAATGGCTCCCACCCCCGCAGCCGCCGCAACTTGAAAGCTGCTAAGGCTAAGGTGGAGCAAAATCAAGAGGCAGCAGGCCACAGAGATATCGATACTGTCAGAGCTGAGAAAGGAGACTTGTAAATTCTGCAGCAGTGCCCCGATCACAGCCAAGACCAAGAGTCCGGTCAACAGGCGATAATTAGCTACCACTTCTCGAAATAGATAATGGAACAGATCTTGTACCAGCTTGCCCCATTCTATTCCCCCTCCGCTGAAAATGATTTCCTTAAGGTCCAAGGATGGGAGCTGAGCTTGGAGACCTGCATCGATTGAAGCCAAGGTCCGTTCAATTTCCCCGGTATCCAGCTCACCCAGCTGGGCCTCCACCACCTTCTCCAGGGGAGAATTGAGACTTGAGGCCCCGGCGGGACCGGTGCTTGAAATAATAAGAACCAAGAGTAAAACGGCGGCAGTTGTTTTCTGCACCCAGCTCCCCTCCTAAGGCAAGAGATTCACCAGTGTCTCCACCACGCCCACAACAATTGGCAGAGCGATAATCATCATCACCAGCTTGCCGGCAAATTCCACCACCATAGCCAAACTCTCCTCACCGGCATCTTTGCAGATTTGGGAGCCGAAGGCAGTGATGTAGGCGGCAGCCAATGTCCGGAGCAAGACATCAAAATATCCCCCCGACACCCCTGCTCCCTGGCCCAGCTGGTAGAATATAGCAATCATGTCCCTAATGGGGCTAAGCACCCGCAGCAGGATAATCACCGTAAACAAGACGGCCAAAACCGCGGCATATTCCGGATAGCTAGAGCGGAGATTAACCTGGAGGAAAGATAGAATCAGAGCAGCCATCACCACCGGCACGATTTCAGACACAGTGCTCCCTCCGTTAGTACCAGCGAAATACGCTTTCTACCTGTTCAAACAGCTGCGCAATCAACTGGATAAGCCAAAGAAGAACGATGATTACGCCGGCGAGGCTCAACATATGGGCCTGTTCCTTCCGGTCTGCCTGCTGCAGGAATATGTTGAGGATGGCAATCAGGATGCCGACACCGGCTATGCGGTAGATCAAGCTTAAGTCCACTGCCCCTTTCCCCTCCCACAAGTTCAGTCAGTTTGTCCATAAGCTGCGTCTCGGCACGGCAAACCTTGCTGCCTGCCGGTCAAGCTATAATAAGCACCAAGGCCCCTCCTGCTGCCCAGCCCAGCACGCTGTAAAGGCGAACCAGCTGTTCCTCGGCCTTTTGGGCCTCTGCTTCCTGTTGGCCCAAGGCCTTCCGGGCAAGGCGCAGGTGCCGGGATTGGTCCTCCCGGTGGGAAATCCCCAGATTATCCCCAAGATCCAGCAAGATCTGCTCATCATCCCAGGTTAAGACTAGGTAGTCCCTGGACTTGGCAACGGCCTCTCTCCATGCCTCTTGAATGGATAGATCTCCATGGAGAAGCAGCTTTGCAGCATCTTCAAACAAACGATTTACCGGCGGTGCTGTCAGGCGGGCAAGCTCCTTGAGCGCCTCCGGCAAGAAGGTCATACTGCAGCTGATCTCGGTCTCCAGCCGACTTAAGGCAGCCTGGAGACTACGGAGCTGACGGGGTCTTTCCCTGATGGACCCGCTGAGAATCCAGCCGGCAGCGCCGCTGGCACAGATGATAACCAGACAGAGGCTCAACCGAAGGAAAAACAAGCCGGTCACCCCATCTTCTAGTGAATTCTATTGGGATAGGTTTCCATTTATGCCAGGTTCCGCTAAAGCACCTGCACCTTCTCCACGGTACCGGGTCCCCTGCGGCGGCTGAGGATCACCAGTCTCCGGAAAATCCGATTTTCCGCCAAAAGCCTGCCCCCGGGCCGCTTCTGTACTGCCTCCCAGGAATCCCCGTGGATGCTGGCTAAGACAGCAATGCCCGCGGCCGCTGCCTCAACCACCGCCGAGGCATCCTCCACTGTCCCCAGTTCATCGGTCACCAACACATCTGGGGCTAGGGCCCTGATGGCAACGGCAATTCCCTCTACTTTGGGGTAACCGTCCAGTACATCGGTGCAGGGACCGCAGTCGGTCTGGGGCTCACCCTGCCAGACTGCCCCAATCTCACTTCGCTCATCGACAACGGCCACAGTATGGCGGGGCCAGCTCCCGGGTTTTCCCCAGGAAAGCTGCCGGGCAATATCCCGGATCAAGGTGGTCTTGCCGCAGCCAGGGGGCGAAATCACCAGGGTGGACTGAAACCTGCCTTCGCCATCCACAAGGGAAGGAAGAATCGGGGCTGCCGCTTCCGGCACTTCCCGGGCCAGCCTGATGTTCAGCTGCCCCAGATCCCGGACAGCCTGGAGGCGGCCTTGTTCCACGTAGCCGCTGCCGACTACCCCCACCCGGTGACCCCCGGGCAGAGTCAAGAAACCTTGTACCAGCTTATCCTCCACCATGTAGACAGAAGAACGGGTCATGAGCTGTAAAGTGAGGCGGCAGTCTTGTCCGCTCACCCGGTAACCCTTTAGCGGATCCAGTTCAGGCTTTCCAGCTCGGGATACAAACACCACACCGGAGTTTGTCACCAAGGCCAAAGGACGTCCTTGGCGAATCCGAATTTCCAGGGTCTCTTCCTTGAGGCTTTCCGGCACCTTCCCCAAGATGTCCCGGAGCGAGCTGGCTGTGTACTTCAGCACCTCGTGGAAACCCAGTTTCTCCCTCAATGCAACTCCCCCTTGTCCATGTATATGGCTCCATGGACAAAAGTAGAAGATGGAAATAAAAAAAGACTGTTTCCTGACCCAAAGGCCGAAAACAGTCTTATGAATATGCCTATTTGCTTAGCTACTCACTCTTCATCCTCATCGTCTTCATCTTCGTAGTCCAAGAAGTCATCAAAGTCCTGGAAATTTTCTCCCTGATGGACCACACCGCCGCATTCCGGGCAGGTAACCTGTACATCGTCATCATAGAGGAAGCCTTCCTCAAAGGTCACCGGCTCCCCGCATTCGGGACAATCTACTTCCACCCAATCGTCCTGCTCAGCGTCGCCGTAGACCTCATCCTCTAGGTCCATCAAGTCGCTGTCAATGGCTTCTACATACTCGGTCAGCTCATCCTGGTTGGCGCTCAAGGCATTAATAGCCACAGCCACATCATCGAGGATCTCCAAGACATTCTCCCAAAGGACCCGGTCACCCCGGTCTTTGCCGTACAGATTTCCCCCCTCCAGCAATCCCCGCAGATACGCAATCTTTTCCTTTGCAGTCTTCACCAGCAGCACTCCCTTTGGTTAAGATTCCGGTGCGGGCAAGACACCTCACCACCGATTGCCAGCCAGTATAGTCTACCACTAAGCCCGGGACAAGTATTCGCCGGTGCGGGTATCGATCTTGAGCACATCTCCTTCTTCGATGAAGAGCGGTACTTGGACAACCAAACCAGTTTCCAAGGTGGCTGGCTTAGTGCCGCCGGTAGCTGTATCTCCCTTGAACCCAGGCTCAGTATGGGTTACTACCAATTCCACAGCTGTAGGAAGGTCGATGCCGATGGCTTCTCCTTCATAGAACTGAATGCCGATGATCATGTTTTCCTTTAGGTACTGAACCGCGTCTTCCAACGCGCTGACGGGCAGACTGATCTGTTCATAGGTCTCGGTGTCCATGAAATGGTACTCATCACCGGAGTTATAAAGATACTGCATCTCCTTTGTCTCAATCCGGGCCCGGGCCACCCTTTCTCCAGCCCGGAAAGTCCGTTCTGCCACGGCTCCGGTTCGGATATTCTTAAGCTTTGTCCTGACAAAAGCTGCTCCCTTGCCTGGTTTTACGTGAAGAAATTCAACTACACTCCAAATTTCCCCATCTATCTCCAAAGTTAATCCTGTCCTAAGGTCATTTACCGAAATCATTGCGCTCCTCCTTCTTGCACAAACAAATACTTCCAGTTGGGTTTACTCGCCGCCAAGCTCCAGCAGTTCCTTGGTGCTCTTGGTAAGAATGCGGCAGCCGGTTTCTGTCACCACCACCAAGTCTTCGATCCTCACGCCGCCAAAACCAGGAATATAGATTCCTGGCTCCACTGTAACCACCATTCCCGGCTGCAGAACAGTTTCTGCCTTTGGAGCCAGACGGGGATCCTCGTGGATGGCAAGTCCCACACTGTGTCCAAGTCCGTGACCAAAGTGATCGCCGTAACCGGCATCGGCAATCAGTCCCCGGGCAACTGCATCGATCTCCTTGCCGGTCCTGCCGGCCTTTACGGCAGCAACTGCCGCCTGCTGCGCATCCAGTACAATATTATACAAAGTGCGGCTCCGCTGACAAGCTTTCCCGATCACAACTGTACGGGTCATATCGCTGCAGTACCCGTTTACCCGGGCACCGAAATCCATTACTACTAAGTCTCCCTCCTGCAGGGGGCGGTCGCTGGGAACAGCGTGGGGCAGTGCTCCATTGGGACCGCTGGCCAAAATCACATTAAAGGCAAGGCCTTCGGCGCCTTTTTTCCGCATGAGGAACTCAAGCTCAAGAGCCAGCTCCTTTTCCGTGGCTCCCGGCCGCATCCGGGGCAGAAGTTCCGCCCAAGCCTCATCTGCAATTGCAGCAGCTTTTTCTATACAGGCGATCTCCTCATCGGACTTCACCATCCTGAGCTCTTCCACCAGTCCCGCGGCAGGCACCCACTCAATTTCCTTCAGCTTTTCCTTCCACTTGGTATATTGATCATATGTAACAATATCGCTTTCAAACCCGACCCTACGGCAGCCGTGTTCCTCCAATACTTCCTTAACCGTTGAAAGATAATCTTCATAGCGGCGCACCTCGAATTCCGGTGCCTGGGCCGTTGCCTGCTCTATATAACGAAAGTCTGTAATTAAAACTGCTGCATCCTGGGAAATCACCAAAGTTCCTGCTGAACCGGTGAAACCGCTTAAATACCGGCGATTGTCTGCCCCCAAGACCAGCATTGCATCAAGCTCTTTTTCCTGCAGCTTCTTCCGCAAATTAGTCAGTCTCTGCATTTTCCTGCCTACCCGGTGCGGATAGGCTCTCACTCCCTTCCCTCATCCAGCTTTCTAGTTTACCTTTGTCTAAGCTTCTTTCCTTCTCCTGCGGATAATGCCAACCAGCCCCCGAAGCCCCAAGAGGTAACTATCGGCTCCGAAGCCGACCACCTGACCGCAGCAGACAGGAGCTGTTACCGACCGCTGGCGGAAAGATTCCCGCTGATGGATGTTGGATATGTGTACCTCCACCACCGGCAGGTCAACGGCGGCAATGGCATCTCTAATGGCATAACTGTAGTGGGTGTAAGCTGCCGGATTGATGAGGATACCGTCAACGCCGTCCCGGCAGGCCTGGATACAGTCTACCAGTTCCCCTTCGTGGTTGCTTTGGAAAAATTCCAGCTGGCAGCCCAGTTCCTCGCCCAAGGCCTTTATAGCAGCTTCAATATCAGCCAGTGTAAAGCTTCCGTAGACACCTGGTTCCCGCATCCCCAAGAGATTCAAATTGGGGCCGTTGATCACCTTGATTATCACTAGAGACCACCCCCCGCTTGGATCTCTAAGGCAGAGGCCAGCTCATCTTCCCCAACGATCTCCCCCAGTTTGGCCTTGCCCAAGTTTTCCAAGAGAACAAAACGGAGCTTTCCAGACCGGATCTTCTTATCAAATCTGCAGGCTTCCACCACCGCA
The DNA here is from genome assembly GCA_012735435.1 of Bacillota bacterium. GTDB lineage: Bacteria > Bacillota > Limnochordia > DTU087 > DTU087 > DTU087. The sequence continues at coordinate 16,344 of JAAYHH010000038.1, forward strand.
GGAATGGAAAGACCCTCCATCCTTGTGGGCAGTCCCCACTTCTCGATTAGACTGATTATCCTTTCAGCTGCGGCCCGGGACAGATACCCCCTCCTATGGGAGAGAATGGCCGCTGTAACCATGCCGATGGCCACTGCTTCACCATGGGTATACTGCCCATATCCGGCTGCCTTCTCCACAGCATGTCCCACTGTATGGCCGAAATTCAGGATCTCCCTGTACCCGGTCTCCTTGGTATCCGCCGCCACAACCTGGGCCTTCAGCTCACAGGCAGCTTTCACCCAGTGGATAAGCATATCTGAAGATACCGCCGAAGCTGTGTCTTTAAAGATACTGGCTTCCAGTTCAGAGACCAGCTTTTCATCGGCTATGAGCCCGCACTTAATAATCTCCGCCATACCTGTCAAGATTTCTCGGTAAGGAAGAGTTCCCAGTGTATCTAGGTCTGCCGCCACCAAGACAGGCTGGTAAAATGCACCAATCAGGTTCTTTCCTCTAGGGTGGTTTACGCCAACCTTGCCGCCGACAGAACTATCCACCTGGGCCAAGAGAGTAGTGGGTACCTGCACCAGCTTCACACCCCGCATGTATGTAGCCGCGGCGAAACCAGCGATATCCCCTACAACCCCGCCCCCTAGTGCAACGATGCCGGAACGGCGGTCAAGCCCGGCTTGGAAAGCTGCTTCGTAGATAGACTCAACAGTCTTTAGGGTCTTGTACTCCTCACCGTCGGGAATCACTGCCAAATCCCACTTCAGGCCGGCAGAACCAAGTGCTGCAGCCACCTCATCTTGGTAAAGGGCCAGCACCGTCGGATTGGAAACCACCAGAACCTGCTCCAAGCCGGCTTCGCTCCGGAGGCGCTCTCCCAGATTTCCCAGAAGCCCTCTCCCAAAATGGATTAGATAAGGACCTTCGGCAACATCCACCGACAGATGCTCAAGCCTCCAAGCTCCCTGGTCACCGGCACCCTCCCGGGAAAAGCTCCTCTCCCACCAGCCGGCAATGATCTCAACAACTGCCTCCGGGGGCCTAGAGCCATTGACCACCAAATCGCACATGCTGTAGGCTGGACGCCGTTCACCGGCCAGCCGGATCCACTTGGCCATGCCCTCTTCTGCCACAGCCTCCGGATCATCAGCCGCTGCGTCTGATGCTTTGATCAAGGGCCTGCTCCCGTCAAAGGTAAGCCGCCGGGCGGCGGTGCCGGGATCCACTGCCAGCCACACCACGGGGTGGTCCTTCAGCAGGCTGAGGTTTTCCTCCCTGGTCACCACCCCTCCGCCGGTGGCGATCACCTGGTTTTTCCGGTGAAGAACCTTCTGGAGGATGGCTGTCTCTAGATTTCGGAAGCGGGCTTCTCCACATTCGTCAAAGAGCTGCCTAATTGTAATCCCGGCTTCCCTTTCAATCTCTTGATCCAGATCGACAAACTCCATACCCAGCCTTCCTGCTAAGGCTTGTCCCACCGTGGTTTTCCCTGCACCCATCATTCCCGTCAATACTAGATTTGCATTTCCCATTGCTTCCTCCAATTCTCCTTCAGCCCCTCAAGGATGGGGGAGAGATCCTGGGTAGAGTGAGACAAGGTGGGAACGGTACCTCTCCTCAATCTCTTCCAGACTGTCTCCACCAAATTTCTCCAAGAAGGCCGAAGCCAAAACCCACGCCACCATGGCTTCACCCACCACGGCAGTAGCAGGCACCGCACAGACATCGGATCGCTCGACCCCAGCAGCCACCGGTTCCAGGGTTCTTAAATCTACCGAATACAGCGGCTCATACAGCGTTGGTATTGGCTTCATAGCCGCCTGAACCACAATTGGGGAACCGTTGCTGATGCCTCCTTCGATCCCGCCTGACCGGTTAGTCCTCCGATAAAAACCTCCGGCAGTAAGCCAAAATCTATCCTGCCAGTAGAAAGCATCGCTCCTTTTGGCTCCCTGACTTTCTTCATTACCTTCTTCACTGCCGGGGTCGTAGAAAATCTCATCATGGACTTGAGACCCCGGAAGTGAAGCTGCCTCCACACCTATACCCACTTCGACTGCCTTGATGGCGGGGATAGACATCAAAGCCTGGGCCAGCTGTCCATCTAGACGGCGGTCCCAGTGGACGTGGCTGCCGAGGCCTGCCGGCACCGGCCAAGCTACGACTTGAAAAACACCGCCTAAAGAATCCCCAGCCGTTTTGGCCGCCTCAATCTCCTCTATCATGGCTTGAGCTGCCTTGGGGTCAGCACAGCGAACTGGAGAGCCCTCGGTTACCTCCTTCAGCCGACGCCAATTATCAGGGAGCTCCTTGGCTTTAACTAAGCCAATCTGAGTCACATGCGACAAAACTTCAATGGCAAAGTGCTCAAGGAGCCTCCGGGCCACCGCTCCCACCGCAACCCGCATGGCCGTCTCCCGGGCACTTGCCCGCTCCAAGATATTCCTGGCATCCCCGGTTCTGTATTTCAGCATACCGGCAAGATCGGCATGCCCCGGCCGGGGCCGGGTAACTTCACCAGACTTGGGCGGGGAGGCAGGGTTAGATACGGACATAACCTCCTGCCAGTTATGCCAGTCCCGGTTAGCCACTTCCAGACCGATGGGACTGCCCAGGGTCTTGCCCCAGCGGACTCCCGATACGATCCGGACAGTATCTTTCTCTATCCGCATTCTGCCGCCCCGGCCGTACCCTTGCTGCCTACGGGCAAGGTCCCGGTTGATGTCTTCTTCAGACAAGGATAAGCCGGCCGGTATCCCTTCGATGATCCCGATTAGGCCCTGGCCATGGGACTCCCCGGCAGTCAAAAACCGCAGCACCATCACCTTCTACCTACTCTCCACTGACGGTAATTCCTTCCACCACCAAGCTGGGAGACCCCACCGACCCGTAGAAGCGGAGATCGCTTCCCACAGCAACTAATCGCTTCATAAGATCAATGAGATTTCCAGCGATGGCTATTCCCCGCACCGGCCGGGCAGGCCTTCCATTTTCAATCCAAAGACCGGCAGCCCCCACTGAAAACTCACCGGAGATGGGGTTGGCTGTATGCATACCCATCACACTGGTTACATAAAGCCCCCGGCCCACTTGGCCCATCAGCTCCTCTTGAGACAGCTTTCCGGGAGGGATATAGAAGTTGCGGGTACCGGAGGTCAAGGCGCCCCTAAAGGAGGGCCTTACCCCATTGCCGGTGGACTCAACTCCATCCTTGGCGGCACTATAGGTGTTATATAAATAAGTCTTGAGAACCCCCTGTTCCAGCACAGTGGTATCTTGAGAGGGCACTCCCTCATCATCCACCGGTGCAGTAGCTATCCCCTGGGGCAGTAAACCACTGTCAATCAGGGTCAGCTCCTTTGAGCCCACTACTTCCCCCAGCTTCCCGGCAAAGACAGATTTGCCCTTCTGTACTGCCTCAGCAGTCAAGGCCGGCCCCAAAATTTCGAGGAACTCCGCCGCCACATCGGGAGCTAAAATAAGGGGCACCCGGCAAGTTGCCAGGGAACCGGCCCCCAGCATTTCAACGGCCCTGGCTGCCGCCTCCCGTCCTACCCGGACCGGATCGAGCCCCTCAAAGCTTCGGGAGAAATCATAGGTCCAGCCGGTTTCAGCCTGACCGTCAGCTTCAGCAACCACCATCAGGCTGGTTGCACAGTAGCCGCCCTGGTAGCCAACATCGACTCCCCGGGAGTTGGCGATGCCGATCTCATAGACTCCGTCTCCATAACTGGCCTGCCGCACCTTGGTTACCCTGGGATCGTATCCTCGGGCCGCACTCTCCACTTTCTTAGCAAAATCGATCTTGACATCCACCGGCAGCTCTGCCAGCTTAGGATCCAGGAGGGCCATGGGCTCCACCGGCTTCGGATCAGGAAGTCTATTAAACTCATCGGCAGCAGAGCTCTGGGCATTGGCCGCAGCCAGCTGCACGGCATCCTTCAAACTCTCCCGGTCCAGACGAGTAGTAAAGGCCATACCCAGTCTGCCCCGGTCTATCACCCGAATCCCGACACCGGTCTGACTTGCCTCCCGAAGGGTCTCCACCTCGCCATCGGTGACCTCTACCCGCAGGGAGCGCTGCTTGATGGTGTATACCTCCACCTCCTGCCGGGAACTTTCAGCAAGCCTCAGTACCGTTCGGGCAAGATCTTGCATTTCTAGTGTCATCACTGGTCCTCCTCCATGATGCCTCCAACCACTAATTCCGGAATCCGAATGGTGGGCTGAGCATCACTGACCGGAGCCCCCTGGCCGTCTTTGCCGCAGAGACCGATGGCAAAGCCCAAATCCCCTCCGACACGGTCGATCATGGCAAGGGCCTTGGGACCATTGCCGGTGAGCGTTGCTCCCCGCACAGGCTCTCCGATCTCCCCACCGCTGATTAAGTAACCATCGGAAACCTCAAAGACAAAATCGCCATTGGCAGTATTGACCTGGCCGCCTCCCATGCGGGTGACAAGCAGCCCCCGCTCTGTGTCCCGGATAATATCCTGGGGATCATCCTCACCGGGAAGAATGAGGGTATTAGTCATCCGGGGAATGGGCTTGTGCTGGTAAGACTCCCGGCGGCCGTTCCCGGTAGAGGCAACATTGTCCTTCCTGGCGGTTAGATAATCGTACATATAACCCACCAGTATGCCGTTTTCGATCAGAACTGTGCGCTGACCCTCGGTCCCCTCATCATCAAAACGGAAACTACCAAACTTCCCTGGGAGAGTGGCATCATCCACCACGGTGACCAAGGGCGATGCTACCTGCTGACCCAACTTGCCGGCATAGACAGAGATCCCCTTCTGCACAAGGTCAGCCTCCAGGCCGTGGCCGCATGCCTCATGGACCATGGTCCCCCCGGCCTCACCGGCAATCACCACCGGCATCCTTCCAGCTGGAGCCGGTCTTGCTCCCAGCATCCTAACTGCCCGGCGGGCAGCCTTAAGGGCCAGCTCTTCCGGATTCTGCTCTTGGAAAAGCTCAAAGCCGATTACCCCGCCCAAGGACTCATAGCCTGTTTGAATCTTATCATCCTCCATGGCAATGACATTAACTGAGAGATTGGTGCGGATTCGTTCATCTTCCACCCAGCTGCCGGCACTGTTCGCGATGACTACCCGCTGGGAAATATCCCGGTAGGATACAGTCACCTGCCTCACCTTGGGGTCGGCTCCCCTCGCGGCCTGGTTAGCCTTCTCCACCACCTCAACCTTCTTGGCGATGGCCACCGTTTCCGGCGGAATGGCAATGGGCAGCTGGAAAGAGGGGTGGCGCTGCCGGAGATCTATGGTCGTGTCGCCTTCCCGCTGCCTGGCAGCTGCCGCGGCAATCCGGGCAGCCTCCTTAAGGCCGTCTAGGGATAAGTCATTGGTATAGGCGTAGGCAGTGGTCTCCCCCGAAATTACCCGGATTCCTGCTCCGGCATCGATGCCGGCGGTTACCCTTTCGATTCGATCCTGTTCGCAAAAAATCTGGGCAGTATAGGCCTCCTCGATGAATATATCGGCATAATCGCTGCCTGCCCGGCTGGCAACGGCCAGGACCGCAGCCAATTTGTCCCTATCTATCTGCAAATGGCTCCCTCCTCTAGAAACCTTCTCACCTATGTTCCTTTTTGGTTCGCTAGCAATTGGGGTTTCTCCTCCATTTTCTTCATATCTCTCTTTTCGAAGCCGAACAAGAGGACTTTACTGCGTGCCCTAACAAGACCAACGGTTCCTCCCCAAATAGCAAAAACCCGGTAGAACCCGACCTTGGCCGGACCTACCGGAAAACTTTATCCCACCTATCCTTTAGACTTGGCTAACCGTCGTCTGGCCGCGCTCTCACTAATATTGCCTTTCCGGCTGAGGCGGCGTATAATCCGCCGTTCAATCAGGCGCATCACCTTTGTTGCCTTAAGCTCTTCTGCAGCCACTGGATCGATTAGGATGGTATACAAGGCCATGCGGTTGCCGCCCAGGATATCTGTGAACATCTGATCTCCAATGACCACCGTCTCCCGGGGCTGGGTTTGTAGAAGCCTTAAGGCCTGGCGAAAGGGCTTCTTACGGGGCTTAATTGCACTGGCAACTGCTGGAACGTCTAAAGCAGCAGCTATTTTCTCCACCCTTTCCCTTAAGGCATTGGAGGTCAGACATAAGCGAAAACCCATTTCCCTGGCCCGTTTTACCCAAATGATGGTATCTTGATCAAGGGTATCGCTGGCCCAGGGCAGGAGGGTATTGTCAATATCCAAGATTATGCCTCGATAGCCTTTTTGCCAAAGCTCGTCCAGATCGACATCAAACAAAGATCCCAGACATTCGTCGGGACAGAAAATCTTGATCATGAAACTGTTATGCCTCCCGTGTATCCTAGACTGAGACCTGCGGCGGCTCATTCCCTTGAACCTGCAGAAGCCGCCGCCCCATTCCCGTACTCAAGAAGCCCCAGGCATCGGCCTTGGGCAGGTGCCTAGCTTTTTGCCTGCTCCGACAGCATTTCCTGCTGAAGCTTGGTAATCGCCCGCTTTTCAATCCGGGAAACATATGAACGGGATATGCCAAGCTTACGGGAGATCTCCCGCTGAGTCTTGCGAATCCCATCCCTTAATCCGTACCGAAGTTCCAGCACTTTCTTTTCCCGGGGCCCTAGGCCCATAAGCATCTCCCGCAGCCGCTCCTGTTCCACCGAAAGTTCTACCCGCTCCAGAACTTCATCGGGATCTGTCCCCAAGATGTCAATTAATGTGATCTCATTGCCTTCTTTATCTGCGCCGATGGCATCATAAAGCAGTACATCATTGCGGCTTTTCTTAGTTGAACGCAGATGCATGAGAATCTCATTTTCGATACAGCGGGCAGCATAGGTTGCCAGTCTGGTTTTTTGGGTTACATCAAAGGTATTAATAGCCTTGATCAGTCCAATGGTGCCGATGGAAATCAAATCATCGGTTTCCTCACCGGTGTTCTCGAACTTCTTTACAATATGTGCCACCAATCGCAGGTTCCGTTCTACCAAGATATTGCGGGCCTCGCCATCTCCACTTTGGAGCTTGGCCAAAAGCTCTGCCTCCTCCTTCTCCGACAGCGGCATTGGAAAGGCATTGCTGTTGGTTACATAGGAGATGAGAAAAGTGAGCCCCTGCAGGAACAAGCCAACTATCGCCGTAAGCAGCGAAATCAACGTGAGGCCACCCCCAACCGAACTTGGAGTCTTTCCTATTCTATGTGGCCCCTTGGGATTCGTGCCTGTCCCACATGCTAGTTATTATCAATTCTCCGACCTGCGGCGGAGCAGTGAATACCGGGGGGCTTCTCCCGGCAGCTCGATAAAGACCCTGTGATTAGCATGGCTCTCATCTACAGGATTTCCTTCCTCATCCTGCATCCTTTCCAAAGTAAACTCTATGCAGGACTCCCTGGGCCTGACCAGCTCCAGCTTATCTCCAAGCCTGATTCGATTCCGAACCGCAATCCGGCTGGCTTTACCTGCGGTTTCCTCCACCAGCCCGACAAAATCATAGTTGCGGACATAGCCGCCGCTCTCGTATGACTGGGCATCAGGCCCCGGCCGGCCGAAATAAAAGCCGGTCGTATAGGGGCGGTGGCTGATCTTATCCAGCTCCTCCAGCCACTCTGCCTTCACGGAAAAGCCCTCTGGATCAGCGTGGTAGGCATCCAAGGCCTGCCGGTAAGCCCAAACTACAGTCGCGACATAATAGACGCTTTTCATCCGGCCCTCGATTTTCAAGCTATCAATGCCTGCGGCTGCAAGCTCCGGCAGATGGGCAAGCATGTTGAGATCCTTGGAATTGAGGATATAGGTTCCCCGGTCATCTTCAAAAATCGGGAAGTACTGGCCCGGCCTTTTCTCTTCAACCAAAGCGTAGCACCAGCGGCAGCTTTGGGCACAATCTCCCCGGTTGGCATCCCGTCCCGTCATGTAGTTGGACAAAAGGCACCTGCCTGAATAGGAGATGCACATGGCTCCATGGACGAAAACCTCCAGCTCCACATTGACCCGCCGGCGGATCTCGCTGATCTCATCTAAGGATAGTTCCCTGGCAAGGATCACCCGCCTAACACCCATCTCCTCCCAAAACCGGATAGCCTGCCAGTTTGTCAAGCTTCCCTGGGTAGAGAAATGGAGTTCTAATCCGGGAGCCGCCTTCTTAGCTGCCACATAGACCGCCGGATCAGAGAAAATCACAGCATCGGCGCCGATTTCCTTCAAGGCAGCCAAATACTCCTCAAGGCCAGCTAACTGGTCATTGTGGAGCAGGCTGTTTACAGCTACATAGACCCGGACCCCGGCCCGGTGGGCATAGTCAACTAGACTCTCAAGCTCTGGTAGGGAAAAATTGCCTGCCCCGGCCCGAAGGCTGTACTCTTTTCCCCCGACATAGACGGCATCTGCACCGTAGGCAATGGCAACCTCCGCTTTTTCCCGATTTCCTGCAGGAGCCAAAAGCTCCATTTTCCTTGTCAATCTATCACCCTCTATTAGCTGCAGTCCGCCAATCTTTAGTATCCGTAGCGGGCCCGGGCTTGCCTGTGCTGCTGAAAGGTCCTGCTGAAGGCATGGGTACCATCGCCCTTAGCAACGAAATACAAGTAATCCACATCTGCCGGTTCCAGGGCAGCCTTAATTGAGTTTAGCCCTGGAGATGCGATGGGCCCCGGCGGCAGTCCCTTGTACTTATACGTGTTGTAAGGGGAATCTGTAGCTAGATCGGAATAGTACAGTTTTCTCGTTTCCTCTAGAACAAACTGTACCGTGGGATCCGACTGCAGCGGCATATCAATCCGCAGCCGATTCCAAAACACAGCAGAAACTAAAGGGGCCTCCCAGGCCACCATTACTTCCTTTTCAATAATTGACGCCAAAGTGATAATATCATGCCAGGTAAAACCTGCCGGCAGAGCCGTCTCCTTCAGCGGCTCCACCACCTGGACAAACCGGTGGACCATCCGCTTGATGATCTCTTCCTCCGGCTGATTGCGGACGAAGAAATAGGTATCGGGAAACAGATACCCCTCGAGGCTCCTGGTCGGTTTTTCTATAGGGGGGTTGTCCCCGTAGATGAGGCTGTCATCTCTAGCCAGTGTGAGAAAGCGCTCCTTGTCCACCAGTCCCTGGGCCGCCAGCCGATCGGCAATGGCATCTAGAGTCAGCCCCTCAGGGATTGTGACCCTAACTGTAGCCACTTGTCCTGCCTCCAGATGCTCCATCACCTTCAAAAGGTCCATGCCGGGACTTAATTGATAATCCCCGGCCTTTAGACTCTGCTCCAATCCCATAAGCCGAATTGCCGCATTGAAGGCAGCTTTACTTCGGATGATGCCCTCTTGGCTCAAGAGTTCCGCGATATCGCTTCCTGAAGCACCCGGTGTGATGTGAATGATGGATGCAGCGGCCAATTTTGCATTTTCCGGCGGCAAAATCGCCCGGCTGGCGGCCACAGCCGCAACTAGAATCAAAACTAAACCTATGCAGAAAAGCCGGCCGAGTATGTGCAAACTTGACTGCCAAAGGCCGGTCATAGTCTGTGCCGTCATCCAGGCAGGCCGAAAGCGTTCTTCCAGTCTGCTCATCATCTACCTCCACATTGAGAAGTTCAGCTGTCTCCCCATATTATAAGCCCCAAACGGCCATTTGGCAAAACTAATGGGCCAAAGCCCCTATGCATCAATCATCTAGGGCTTCGAGAATTTCCCTCACCTTCTCAAACTCTTCATCGTCGATGGAGATGAGCACATCCTGGCCTTCGCTGTCCTTTTCAATCCTCAGTACTACAACTCCCTCTTCCGGATCTTCTTCGGGAAGCAAAACCGCGTATATTCCCTCTTCGATCTCTACAATTTCGAGAAGAATGAAATCATGTTCTTCCCCGGCTTCATCTACCAAAGTGATAATATTATCCTCCACAAAAGCGGCGGTGTATCTCCGCCTTGCCCCCTCTCTGAACAGCCTCAGGCTGGTATAGAATATCTGTTCTAATTTTCGCTTTCTAAATCTGCCCAAAGGTGCTTCTTGCTTTCCAAGCTGTCGAGATAGTTCTGCAGGATGATGACCGCAGCGATCTGATCAATGATCTGACGCCGGCGTTTCCTGCTCACATCGGCTTCCAGCAAGATCTGCTCCGCTGACACTGTTGAAAACCATTCATCCCAATAAATAACCGTAAGACCCAAAGTCTTCTCTATCTTATCCCCTTCTGCCTGCATTCTTACCGCCTCAGGTCCTAGCTCTCCCGTACTCCGGCGGGGAAGTCCAATCACCACCTTCTCCACACAATACTTTTCAGCCAACTCCTGCAGGGCCTGGACATCTCGATCCCAGACGCTGCGGCGGATTACCGTTACCCCCTGGGCAGTTAGCCCCAGGGGATCACTGACCGCAACGCCAATGGTTTTTGTGCCAATATCTAGACCCATGATTCGCATTTATATCACCTTAATAGCAAACTCAGGACAGTGGGCCCCGCAGTAGCCGCAGAGAGCACAGCGGGAGGGGTCTGCCTCAGCTTTGCCGTTTTTTAAAGCCATGGCCTTTGATGAACATCTTTCCACACAATTGCCGCAGCCAATACACCAATCCTCCACATGGAGGCGCCGGGGTACTGCTTTAGCTGCTGCCCGCAAGGAATCCGGAACCTCCCGGCCCTCAAAGAGGCGCACATTTATTTCTACCTCTACCTGGTTTCTCATGCCTACAGCAATGGATGCCAGCTCCTCCATCGCAAGGAGATACCCAAAGGCCTCATCTAACCTGTCAAGGAGGTGTCCTCCGCCCAAGGGCTTCATGGCATATATTCCCTTTCCGCACTGGGCAGCAAACTGAATAGCCGCCTCCATTTCCTCCCTGGTTCCATCGGCAATACCTACACCGGTGCAGTTGATAAGGGGGCTGATTACGTCAAACTCAGGAACCAAAGCAGCGGCCCTCACCCCCTGGATGTAATGGGTGGATATTCCCACCGCCCGCACCAGTCCCTTCTCTTTGGCCTTAAGCAGGTACTCTACAGCCTCCCAGTGGCCCTGGATGGTGAGCATGCTTTCCTGTTCATGGAGGAGGAAAATATCGATGTAATCTCTCCCCAGCTCCCGAAGGGCTTCTTCCAGTGCTGCCTCCATGCCGGCAGCATCGTAGGCATAGCTCTTGGTAGCTATAATAACCTCATCACGACCAGAATACAACTGCAGTGCCCGGGCAATGGGCGGGTAGACCCTATAAAATTGGCTTGTATCGATAAAATTCACCCCGAGCTCCAGTGCTCTAAGGATCACCTCTGCCCCCATCTCAACAGGCAAATTCAGCTGCAGCGGACCAATAGTAAGGGCGCCTAGGCATAACCTGGAAACCCGGATACCCGTGGCGCCCAACAACCTATACTCCAATTGACTGCTCCTTTCACCGGCCAATCACGGCTGACCGCCGGCCGTGACGGCCTCCGGAGGTGTAACCTCAACTCTAATCCAATGGGCAAGCCGCGGCAGATGGCCGACATCGGCGGGTTCGATGACTATAGAGGCAGCATCTAGGACCTTGGCCATTTCATCTACTTCCCGCCGTTCAAGTCCCGCAAAAAGTGCCGCAAGCTGAGCCTCCGGCAGCCGCCTGTGAACCGGCGCCGCAGCTTCCCCTGACAGCACAATATTACCATCTTCAACTGATGCCGACAACTGCTCTATTTCAAACTTGGGCTGAAACAGCACCAGATCTTCAGGCAGCCGTGCCTCCATTTCCTGCCGCAAAAGCTCCCCCAACTCCTGCCTGCGGAAGGATTCTCCAAGGGCCCGGAAGCGGGCAGTCACTTTTACAGTCTCAACCTCTTGGCCGATTTCGGCCTCCGACTGGGAGCTCTCTTTTTCCAGCTGTACCGATTCTAGAATGAGGACAAATCCTTCCTCATCGGCCTTTGCCTGGAGAATTTCCGCTGCCTTAAGGCCTGCCTGCCTTCTGCAGGCAGCCTCAGCCCGTTCAATATCTGCTGAAGTTACCTGGATCTGCTGAACACTGGCACCGCCCCGGAAAGGCTCTGGATTCCGCACTGCAAGCCGCTCTTCCCAGGCGCTGTCGGCAAAAAACCGCACCCTTCCAGCTGCCACATTTCCCTCTTCACCGGGCTCCAGTGCCGTTACGGTAACTTCCTTCTGGCCCGCCCGGACTCCTGTGGCTACATCGAGAAAATACTCGGTGCTGCGGCCCGGCACCACCACCGAAGCATCGGTCTCAAAAACGATTCCTTCACCGGTCTTGAGGCGGGTCCCTTTGGGAACCTCCACCGGCTCATCCCCTTCGTTGATAAACACAACTGTCCCCCGGGCAGGGGCTGTACCCAAGATCTGACTGCCGGTGGCCGACACCACCGCTTCGGTTTCAATCACTGCAGTGACTGGATATAGGGGGAGCACAGGCTGATCTGAAGGGACTGCCGTCCCATCCCTAGACACGCCTAAAAGTTCAAACCCCTGACGGTACACCAAGACCTCAGGCGTCACTACTACCCTGACTTTAGGGACATATAGGTAATACAAAAGTCCAATGGCTAAAGCAGCTATGACCAAGACCGCCAGCTGCTGGGTACTAAACAGCCTGCGCCTGGTCCCGGCTGCTGTGAAGGAGCCGCCGGCTGCACCTTTCCCTTCATCTTCCCCAGACACCGCTTCCCCCTCCTGAAGCAGCCCAAGAGCTCTATACAACTCATATTCATTGGGGTAGCAGTCGATTTCCCCATCCTCTGCAAGGGCCTTCACAACCGGGTCATCGCTGATAATCACCACCCGGCGCTCTAGGTCATCGGCATACTGCTTCAAAAGCCTTAAATTCACTGGGTTTTTCAGTACAGAGGATTGGGCGTGATCGATAAAAACAGCCAGAGGATCTTCTGACGTCCGCAGGGCTGCCATCAAGTTCTGAAGCTCATCGGCAGGCTCTATTCGATAGACTGGTTTTTCTTCAAAGCCCAGTTTGCCCACCCCCTCCTGAAGTGTGGGGTAACTTTCCAGCGCCAGACTTCACCCCGTCCGGGTGTGAGTTCCCGCGCGCTGCATGTAGCTTTCAACTAATTCAGAGAGAAGCTCGTCCCTTTCCACAGTGCGGATCAGCGTCCGGGCTTCTCGGTGAGATGTGATATATGTGGGGTCCCCCGACATCAAATAGCCTACCAATTGGGCAACAGGATCATACCCTCTTTCTTCCAAGGCGGCAAAAACCCGTGTGAGCACCATGGCCGCCCGGGAGCGGGAAGATCCATAGTTATATAAGGTTGTTTCGTCCCGGAGTCTATCCATATGAACACCCCCCTGGTCTATCCACCTCACCTTGCATATTCTGGAATTTAAGTAACATTCCTGCCCATTGCAAAAAAACAAGCGGGACGCCAAACGCCCCGCTCATCGGCATAGATTACAATTCTAAACCGCTGCCAGCTGCTTCTTGATGCTTTCTACCGCCAGCTCTAACGCAGCATCGATCTTGGCCGGCTCCCTGCCGCCGGCTTGGGCCATATCGGGCCTGCCGCCGCCTCCGCCGCCGGCAGCTTGGGCTGCCACCTTCACTATGTCCCCAGCCTTAATACCCTGCTTGACGATGTCCGGAGTCACCATGGCTAGGAACAGAGCCTTATCTCCAAAGGCGGAACCAAGGAGAATGACGCCACTTCCCAGCTTCTCCCGCAGGCGATCGCCCAGGGTCCGAAGGGCCGCAGCATCCAAACCTTCTACTTTAGCCGCCAATACCTTTAGACCTGCTATTTCCTCAACCTGCTGCAGCAGCTCGCCGCTCTGGGCTGCAGCCAGCTTCGCCTTCAACCGGTCTACCTCCCGGGCAAGTTCCCGGTTTTCCTGCAGCAGCTTGTCGATCCGTTCCGGCAGCTCAGCAGCGGTAGTCTGAAGCTTTTCAGCTGCCTGGTGGAGCACTGCCTCTTGGACCGCGACATGCTTAACAGCTGCTTTGCCGGTCAAAGCTTCAATCCGGCGCACACCAGCCGCTACAGCCCCTTCGCTGATGATCTTGAAAAGCCCCAACTCTCCGGTACGTCGTACATGGGTACCTCCACACAGCTCTCTGCTGTAATCCCCAACACTGATGACCCGCACCCGCTCTTCGTATTTCTCATCGAACAATGCAATGGCTCCATCGGCCCGGGCCTCATCGAGGCTCATTTCCACCGCGGTAACTTCCAGATTCTCCCGGATCCGATCATTTACCAGTTTTTCCACCCGGTCCAGTTCCTCCCTGGTAAGGGCACTGAGGTGGGTAAAGTCAAACCGGAGGCGATCCGGCTCCACTAAAGAACCTGCCTGGTTGACATGTTGACCCAGCACCTCTTTCAGGGCCTTGTGGAGCAAATGGGTTGCTGTATGATGACAGGCCGCTCCCTGCCGATTGCGCTGGTAGACCGTAGCCATCACGATATCTCCGGTCTTTAAAAGACCTGAGGTCACCCGGCCCTTGTGGATGATGAGCCCTTCCACCGGGCGCTCAACTTCCGTGATTTCAACGGCTCCGTGGCCGCCGGTAACTGTGCCGGTATCGGCAACCTGACCGCCGCCCTCGGCATAAAAGGGCGTCTTGGCAAGGACCAGCTCAACCTCCTGGCCCATCTCTGCCTTGTCAGCGGCCTGGCCGTCAACCAGTAAAGCTTCGATCTTGGTCTCAACCTCTAGCTGGTCATATCCTACAAACTGGCTGGTATGTTCTTTCGCCAGCTCAACGTAAATGCTGTCATCTTCACTGCCCAAGTAGCCTGTCTGTCCCCTCGCGGCTCTAGCCCTCTGCCGCTGTTCATCCATCCGCTGGGCAAATTCCTCTTCGTCTACCTCCATGTCCTCTTCTGCCAAGATCTCCTTGGTCAGCTCCAGGGGAAAGCCGTAGGTATCATACAGGCGGAAGGCATCTTCGCCGGACAACCGGTTCTGATTCTGGCCCTTAAGATCCTCCACAAGGTCCTTGAGAATCTTGAGACCTTGATCCAAAGTTGCCTGGAATCTCTCTTCTTCAGTGCGGATAACCTCCAAAATATAATCCCGACGCTGGATCAGTTCAGGATAGGCCTCTCCCATGGTATCCATGACCGCCTGGGCTATCTGGGGCAAGAAGATATCCCTGATGCCCAAAAGCCGGCCGTACCGGACCGCCCGCCTGAGCAAGCGCCTAAGGACATATCCCCGGCCTTCGTTGCTGGGCAGGACACCGTCTGACACCAGGAAAGTGACGCTCCGGGCATGATCCGCGATCACCCTCAGTGCTACTTCCGAAGCCTCAGATTCATCATGATCAGTTTCAATCAGCTTGGACACTGCATCCATGACAGAACGGAGGGCATCGGTCTCAAAAATACTGTCTACACCTTGGAGAATTGCAGCTGCCCGGTCGAGTCCCATCCCTGTATCAATCCCGGTCTGTTCCAAGGGGATTAGGTTGCCGGCTTCATCCTGGTGGTACTGGATAAATACCAGATTCCAAAACTCCAAGTACCGCTCGCAGTCGCATCCGGGCTTGCAGTCCGGTGATCCGCACCCATACTCAGGACCCCGGTCAAGATGAAGCTCTGAGCAGGGACCGCAGGGTCCCACACCGATTTCCCAGAAATTGTCCTCCCGCCCCAACCGCACGATGCGGTCCTCGGGAACACCGATCTCCTCATTCCAAATCTGAAATGCTTCATCATCATCCAGATAGATGGTTACCCACAAGCGGTCAACGGGAAGTCCCAGATGTTCTGTGGTAAATTCCCAAGCCCAATGGATGGCTTCCCGCTTGAAGTAGTCGCCGAAGGAGAAATTCCCAAGCATTTCGAAGAATGTCCCATGGCGGTCGGTTTTCCCGACGTTATCGATATCTGCCGTGCGCAGGCAGCGCTGGCAGGTTGTAATCCTAGTAGACGGCGGCTTCTCTTTGCCTAAAAAATACGGCTTGAAGGGCACCATGCCGGCTCCTGTCAAGAGCAATGTCGGATCCCCGTGGGGGATCAGCGAAGCACTGGGCAGCCGCTTATGGCCTTTACCCTCGAAAAATTGCAAAAACGTCTCCCGCAGTTGATGTACACTCATGTATTTCATTCATTATGGGCGGTGTCCTCAGCTGGTTTATCCGAACAAAAAAAGCCGCCCGCTCCCTCCCTTATGCCCTGTGCTTTGCACAGTGAGCAGACTCGCATTAAAATCAGGGCCTACCGCCTCTATATTGGCGATAGTGCCCATTATTTACAGGATTATCATAACTAAGCAGCATCCTTTTGTCAACCGCAGACCCTTAACACACGACCTATAAAGGAAACGACCACCCTGAGGGTGGCAGCTGCCGGCACAGCCAGCAAGATGCCGCCAACTCCGAACAGATTGCCCCCCGCCATCAGGGCAAAGATGGTTACAACAGGGTGCAGTCCCACCCTAACCCCGAGAATCCGGGGTGATAGGATCACAGCTTCCAATTGATTGACAGCAGTAAAGAGCAAAACAACCCAGAGGGCTTTCCACGGCGAATCTAGAAAGGCGAACATCACCGCGGGAATACCCCCAAGGATCGGCCCCAGGTAAGGAATCAGATCAAAGATGCCGGCGATAAGGCCCAGCAAGACGGCAAACTGGACATCCAACAGGACCAAGCCCAGGGTGATCAATACTCCTACTATAAGAGAAATTATCAGCCTTCCCAGGACGAAGCCGGCCAGCACGCCGTCGATCTCCTGGATGAGCAGGACAAAGGCCGGCCGAAAGGAATCGGGAATTGCCTCCACCCAGCGCTCGCTGATTGTATCCCAATCCAGCAGAATGTAATAGGCCAAAACCGGTGCCAGTGTAAACCAGAGGAGCTTAGAAAAGATCCCCACTAGAAAATCCACCAGCTGGCGGGCAAACTGCTGAATCAGCTGCTCCGAGCGCTGGATCATGTTATTGATTGCTTCCTGCAGGTTAACCGGTAGAGGCAGCCGCTTCAGGTCACCAACAGCACCCCGGGTAAGATCCTCGATCTTGTTGGTTTGCCTCGGCAGGCGGGCCAGCACTTGATTGAGCTCAGCGATCAAACTGGGGATGAAGGCATAGAACAAAATACTGACTACTACAGCAAACCCCAGGTAGACCACGAGAATCGCGGCCGACCGGGGTACTTGACGTTCCTCCAGCTTTCTTACCAGGGGGTTGGCCAGGTAGGCTATTGCCGCCCCCAGGATAAAGGGAGCTAAGATTCCCCTCACGGCGTAGAGGAAAAGCAAGGCTGCAGCAAGGCCCACCCCGTACAAGACGTACCTGAAATGCAGCATACCGTCTTGTTAGTCCTTCAAAGAGCGCCAGCCGGCCCTGGCCATTTCCCTGCCCGACTGCCAGGCGGAACCCATTCTGTGGGCCCTATCCCGAAGAGCGGTGATGGTGCGCCGGGCTGACTGCCGGACCTGGCGGTCCCTTTCTAAAAGCATCCTTTCTGTGGCGCTGTCTGTTCTCAGCATCCAGTAGGCGCCCACAGCAGCACCGATCAGCCCACCGTAAATCAGACCCTTCATAAAGCGAGAATTCATCACATTCTCCTCCTTGTGTGCAGGCTGCCCTCAAGGTGACGCTGCAGTGGAACCACCGCAGGCTAGTTGGATATTTCTCTATCACCCAAAAGTAGTATGTCCGATTTAACGGCGGCCCATAAAAGGAACAACTGCACACCTAGGGAGAAAAAACCACTTTCCGCTGGATAACTCCCCCACCGATCACCACATCTCCCTGATACCAAACAACCGCCTGACCCGGTGTGACCGCCCGCTGGGGTTCATGGAAAACGGTGATTACCCTGCCTCCTTCTCCAGGTCGAATCACCGCTTTAGCTGGACGATAATTGTACCGGATCTTAGCTTCAACCTCCAGCTCATCCTCTAGATCATGGATGGCAATCCAGTTGACCATTCCCGCCTCCAGCCCCTCGGCGAAAACGTCTCGGTTCCTGCCTACCACCACACGGTTGTTGTCCGCATCAAGTTCCACTACATACAAAGGCTCGGGGCTGGAGATGCCCAGTCCTTTCCGCTGACCGATGGTATAAAAGGCTAG
Organism: Bacillota bacterium; assembly: GCA_012735435.1. Classification (GTDB taxonomy): domain Bacteria; phylum Bacillota; class Limnochordia; order DTU087; family DTU087; genus DTU087. Next base: position 34,355 of record JAAYHH010000038.1, read on the forward strand.
ACCCTCGTGGCGGCCAAGCACATTGCCATCCAAATCTACGATGTCCCCGGGCCGGCGGCTTTCAGGAGCATTCTGCCGCAGAAACTGGCGGTAATCATTGTTGGGAACGAAGCAGATCTCCTGGCTGTCAGGCTTACTTGCAACATCCAGCCCAAACCTGGCAGCCATCTCCCGGACCTCGCTCTTGCGGTACTCTCCCAGGGGAAAGAGTGTATGGGCCAACTGTGCTTGGGTCATACCGTAAAGGGCATAGGTCTGGTCCTTGCTCTCATCTCTCCCCCGCCGGAGAAGGTATCTGCCTGAACCTTGGTCCAGCTCTATCCTGGCATAATGGCCGGTGGCCACATAATCTGCATCCAGCTGCTGAGCCTTCCGCCAAAGGGAGCCAAACTTAATCTCTTGATTGCACAAAATGCAGGGATTGGGGGTCCTGCCCTCCAAGTATTCCCGGGTAAAGGGCTCAATCACCGCTTCGGCAAAGGCTTCCTGCAGATTGATTACATAATACGGAATATCCAGCTGGGCGGCTACCCTCCGGGCATCCTCGACAGCGTACAAGGAGCAGCAGCCGCCTTCCATGGTCTCCTGACCGGGCTGCCAGATCTGCATGGTGATTCCAATAACATCATAGCCCTGTTCTTTCAGCAAAGCGGCAGCCACTGAGCTGTCAACACCGCCGCTCATGGCGACAATAACCCGTTTCTGCTTGGAATTAGCCATTATTCTCTTCGGCACCCTTTTGCTTAGCCAGGTAATCGTCGATTGCCTTCCGGAGAGCATCTGCCGCTAAATTGGAGCAGTGCATCTTTACCGGCGGCAGGCCGTCCAAGGCTTCAGCTACGGCGGTGTTGCTGATCTGCATTGCTTCTTCTATTGTCTTGCCCTTCACCAGTTCAGTAATCATGCTGCTGGTGGCAATGGCGGCACCGCAGCCGAAGGTCTTGAACCGGGCATCGACGATGCGGCCGTCTTCAACTTTGATCCACAGTTTCATTATGTCCCCGCAGACCGCGTTTCCTTCAACACCGACCCCGTCGGCATCGGGTATCTCCCCTACATTGCGGGGATTTGTAAAATGATCCATCACCTTTTCACTGTACATGGCTCTGAGCTCCCCCTCCCAAAGTCTGTCTTCTCAATGTGTCTTGCAGAATGCATCGGCATCGTACAGGGGCGACATCTGCCGCAGCCTGTCTACAATCCCGGGCAGAACCTCCAGCACAGTATCTATGTCCGCGGCCGACGTACCCCTGCCCAAGGTCATCCGCAGGGACCCGTGGGCAATCTCATGGGGCAAGCCCAGAGCCAGCAGCACATGGGATGGTTCTAAGGAACCTGACGTACAGGCTGAGCCGCTGGAGGCAGCGATCCCCTGCATATCTAAATTAAGCAAGAGCGACTCTCCCTCAATAAACTCAAAGCACACATTCACATTGCCGGGGAGGCGCTCCTCTGGATGCCCATTGAGCCGGGTGTGGGGTATTCTTTCCATTATGCCGCTGATCAACCTATCCCTCAGCTCCCGCTGCCGCTCAATCTCCTTGTCCATTTCCAAAGCAGCCAACACCAAGGCCTCGGCCATCCCCACAATTCCCGCCACATTCTCTGTCCCTGCCCGGCGGTTGTGCTCCTGGGCACCGCCGTGGATCAAGGGATCCAGCCTGACCCCCCGGCGCACATACAAGGCACCGACACCCTTGGGACCGTAAAATTTGTGGGCAGACAGGCTCAAAAGGTCCACCCCCAGCTCTTGGACATTAACCGGGATATGGCCCACTGTCTGTACCGCATCGGTGTGGAACAGGATCTTCCGCTCCTTGAGGATCTTGCTGATCTCGGCAATGGGCTGGATAGTCCCGATCTCATTATTGGCGTGCATGATACTTACCAAAATCGTCTCCGGGGTCAAAGCCGCGGCTACTGCCGCTGGATCCACCAAGCCATATGAGTCCACAGGCAGCACGGTAATTCTAAAGCCGTGTTTCTCCAGATACCGGCACGTGTTGTATACCGCGTGGTGTTCGATGGCCGATGTAATTATATGGTTGCCCCGATCCTTCAGGGCAAAGGCTGCACCCTTGATGGCCAAATTGTCTGCCTCGGAGCCCCCTGATGTGAAAATGATCTCCCTGGGTGATGCTCCCAGAATCGTCGCGATTCTATCCCGAGCCCTGTCTAGAGCCTTCCGGGCTTCCCTGCCCTCTCCATAGATGCTGGATGGGTTTCCGTGCTGCTCCTTGAGAAAGGGCAGCATCGCCTCCAGAACCTCCGGGCGCAGTGGTGTCGTCGATGCATGGTCTAAGTATATCCGCTTCACTTCTACACCCCCTGGTATCAACAATGGCCCTTGCCGGAATCCTCTGGGGCGGCATCTTGCGGCGCTTCTTTGCACAAATCGGCTAAGCTGGTGGAATCCAAGACTTCGATCATGCTGTCCCGGAGCCTTTCCCAAAGGCCCCGGGTAGGGCAGTGGGCATGGCGCTCACAACCGGCCTCAGCATCTAGATCAACACAGCTCACCGGCGCTATCGGTCCTTCAAGGGCCCGGATCACATCTCCAACGCTGATTTTCTCCGGAGGCAGAGCCAGTTCATATCCGCCCCTGGCTCCCCGGATGCCCCTGACCAGCCCTGCTTTTCGTAATGTGCCCATCAACTGCTCCAGGTAATTCTCCGAAAGGGCCTGCTTCTCCGCCACCACCTTAAGCGGCACCGGGCCTTGGCCGTGGGCCATGGCCAGTTCGTACATAGCCCTAATTCCATAACCGCCTTTGGTAGAAATTCGCAATGCGCTGCTACCCCCTAAGCTAATTCCGACCACTTCACTAGGAATTCCAAACACATAATAGCACTCGGTTTAGGGAGTGTCAATATGTTTTTTGGGTGATTTATCTGTCATGCTGTTCTTTTTCCTTAAACCCGCTGGCTCCTTCATTCCCCCGGCAGGCGGGCCACCTTTCCTTTAGCTTTCCCTCAAACCCCTCGTTGGAGGGCTCGTAGAACCTTGCACCTTTGATTTCATCGGGCAAGTACTGCTGCTCCACCCAGTGATGGGGAAAATCGTGGGGATAGAGATAGCCAATGCCGTGGCCTAGCACCTCTGCCCCGGCATAATGGGCATCCCGGATGTGCTTTGGAGGCGGCAGGTTGCCGGTCTTTTCCACCATCTCATAAGCCCTGGCGATCCCCATATAGGCAGAGTTGCTCTTAGGCGCAGTAGCTAAATACACTGCAGCCTGGGAGAGGATAATCTTGGCCTCCGGCATCCCCACCCGTTCCGAGGCCTGGGCTGCAGCATTGGCCACCACCAATGCCTGGGGATCCGCCATCCCTATATCCTCAGCTGCTGATATCACCAGCCGCCTGGCGATAAAGCGAAAATCTTCTCCTCCCATCAGCATCCTAGCCATCCAGTACAAAGCTGCCTGGGGATCGGAACCCCTGATGCTTTTGATCAGGCAGGAGGCCATGTCATAATGGGCATCACCGGCTCGATCATAGCCGATGATCCTGGTCTGCAGAACCTCCTCGAGAAGGCTGCGGTCGATGGTCCGCATCCCCTCATTATCTGGCTCAGCCATCTGGACCGCCAGCTCCAGGCTGTTTAGGGCAACCCTGGCATCACCATCGGCAGCTTCCGCCAGGTATGCCAGCTCATTTTCATCTAGCCGAATTCGGTATTTTCCCAAACCCCGGACTTCATCGGCCAATGCCCGCCGCAAAATCCGCATGATGCTTTCCGTCGACAGAGGTTCCAGCTGCACCACCCGGGAACGGGACAAAAGGGCTCTGTTGATTGTAAAAAAGGGGTTTTCGGTTGTTGCCCCAATAAGTACCAAAAGCCCTTCTTCCACAAAGGGCAGAAGGGCATCCTGCTGTGCTTTGTTGAAACGATGGATTTCATCTAAAAACAGCTTTGTACCCTGGCCGTAGAGCCGGAGCCGCTCTTCTGCCTCCTCAACAACCGTCCTGATGTCCTTGACAGTTGCCATTACGGCATTCAGCCGGACAAAGTAGGACTTGGTCATATTGGCAATCACCGAGGCCAGGGCAGTTTTCCCGGTCCCGGGAGGCCCATATAAAATCAAGGACTGGAGCTGATCCCGGATAATGGCCCGGCGAAGGAAGCTCCCGGGCCCCAGGATCTTCTCCTGCCCTTCAAATTCCTCTAAAGTACGGGGCCGCATCCGCACAGCCAGGGGAGCCCGCTGCCTTTGCACTTCCCTGCTTGCATGTTCAAAAAGATCCAATCTTCTTCCTCCCCTCTGCCGCTATGGCCGATCTGAATGGACTGAACCCCGTTCCAAAAGGTCTTTAACAACTACACCCGCTGCAATCAGCCCGGCTACCGGCGGGACAAAGGCGATGCTGCCTGGAGGCTTTCTGCCCGCTGGCAAGTCTCCTTCATCATTACCGGCATCCTGCGGGGGTTCATGGGGAAGCTCAGGGGAAAAGACCACCTTTACTCCCTTGGTTATGCCCAAATCCCGCAGACCCTTCCTTACCACCCTGGCCAGGGGATCGTTGTAGGTTTCAGAGATATCTACAACCTGAAAGGCTGCAGGGTTCAGTTTCCTGCCGGCACCCATGACAGAAATTATGGGAATGCCCCGGGATAGACACCCGCTGATCAGTCCGATCTTGGAGCGAACCGAGTCAATGGCATCGATGACATAGTCAAAACCTTCACCTAAGAACTCATCTTCCCGCTCAGGCTCAAAAAACTCACGCCTCACTACAACCCGGCAGTCGGGATTGATGTCACTGATCCTTGCCTCCATTACATCAACCTTATACATCCCTACGGTGCTGGAGAGGGCATGGAGCTGCCGGTTAATATTGGTCACATCGATGCGGTCAAAATCCACCAAAGTCAGGGAACCGATCCCCGACCTGGCCAAGGCCTCTGCTGCAAAAGACCCCACTCCTCCGATACCGAAAACCGCGACCTTAGCAGCTGCCAAGGCCATGAGACCCTGTTTTCCAATCAAGAGCTCTGTCCGAGCAAATTTATGCGGCATCTTTATCCAGCATCCTTTGCTAGATCTTTCGTAAATATAGATAAGGCTAGGCTTTCCACCCGCCAGAATACCTGACCGATGCAAACCCTAGCCTTGAAAACCCCACCATGCCGCTATTTTCCTGACCGTTAATGAACCTGCTCTTGGCAGGTGGGTGCCCTCCTGATTGCTTTGTGTGTCCTCCCGCAGAGGCTTACACGCCACAACCAGAGTCCAGGCTCCCTATGTTATGGTGTTGGCTCATAACATAGTCAGATTGACCACGCACA
>JAAYHH010000192.1 GCA_012735435.1 Bacillota bacterium
GAGCGACACAGGGGATGAGCTAGAGATCATGGTGGAAAAAGAAGAGGAAGAAAAGGACCGCATATTGGAGATGCCCATCGAAGAACTCGACCTGTCGGTCCGGTCCTACAACTGCCTGAAGCGGGCAGGAGTTAACACAGTGGAGGAACTTACTCGCAAGACCGAGGAAGACATGTTGAAGGTGAGGAATCTCGGTAAGAAGTCCCTCCAAGAGGTGAAAGACAAGCTGGCAGAACTGGGACTATCTCTGCGGCAGCCGGATGAATAAGGCTGGTAGGTTGTGATGGGAAGGAGGGTTTCAGCATGAGACAAGCTAGATTTGGGCGGGATGCCGGCCACAGGAAAGCCCTACTGCGCAATCTGGTCAGCTCTTTGCTGCTGGAAGAGCGGATCAAGACCACCGACACTAAGGCAAAGGCGGTAAAGGCCTTAGCAGATAAAATGATCACCCTAGGGAAACGGGGAGATTTACACGCCCGACGCCAGGCTGCGGCCTTCTTGGGGCGGCCTGAAGCTGTGGCCAAGCTCTTTAACGATATTGCACCGCGCTACACTGAGCGCAACGGTGGTTACACCCGGGTTGTTAAGATTGGACCTCGCCGGGGAGATGCAGCCCCGATGAGCATCGTAGAGCTGGTCTAATAGCGGTATTTGATACCTGTGAAACTTGGGCTTCAGGGTCGGCTGATCACCTTTGGAAGCTTAGAACTTGCAAACGGGGTTGAGGGTTACGCTGTTTGGGTATATAGTTTAGTAAGTGGGCGCAGCAGAGTCGCAGAGGGTTGTTCCTCTGCGTCGCTTTTTGCAGAGTCTTTTTGAAGGCCGAGGAGATTAACGGTGGCGGGCTGGGGGAGATAGATGATGGGGAACAAAGAAAGCTTTATTGTAGTTGACAAAGTCAGCTTCTCCTACACCGGGGAGCCGGGGGCAAAAGAGGAGACGGCTCTGGATCAAGTGAGTCTCACTATTGAGGCCGGGGAGTTTGTAGCTATTGTAGGCCACAACGGATCCGGCAAGTCAACCCTGGCTAAACATCTCAACGGCTTATTGTTACCCACCGGCGGCGACGTTTGGGTAGCAGGGATGAATACCAAGGATGAACACCATCGCTGGGACATCAGACAGATAGTCGGCATGGTATTTCAGAACCCCGATAACCAAATTGTCGCCGCTACTGTGGAAGAGGATGTAGCCTTTGGTCCCGAAAACCTCGGTTTGCCCACAGAGCTAATCCGCAGCCGGGTCGATGAAGCCTTGGCTGTTGTCGGGATGTCGGAGTATGCTGAGGCGCCGCCCCACAGCCTGTCTGGGGGACAGAAACAGCGGGTGGCCATTGCCGGCGTCATTGCTATGCGCCCCCGCTGTCTAGTCTTGGATGAACCCACCGCCATGCTGGATCCAGTGGGTCGGCGGGAAGTCATGGAGACCATCTCCCGGCTGAATGAAGAAGAGGGGATCACCGTTGTTCTGATCACCCATTTCATGGATGAAGCCGTCAAGGCCCACCGGGTATTAGTGATGGATGAGGGTAGGATTGTTCGGGAAGGGCAGCCGGCTGCAGTGTTTCAGGAAATTGACTTATTGAGGGAGCTGCGGTTAGATGTCCCTCCAGTGATTGAGCTGGCTTCCCGTCTGCGGGCAAAGTCCCTTGCCCTGCCGGAAGCGATCCTAACAGTAGATGAGATGGTGACAGCGCTATGTCAATTGAGATCAGGGGTCTGACCCATACATATAATCCCGGCACTCCCTTAGCCAGGACGGCCATTAAGGACATCAACCTTACAATCGAGGACGGAGAAACTTTAGCCATTATTGGACATACAGGTTCCGGCAAGTCCACCTTGGTTCAGCACCTTAACGGCCTGCTAAAGCCTACCTCCGGCACCATAAAAGTTGATGGTGTCGACATCAACCAGAAAGGCGTGGACCTGCGCAGTATCCGCTGGAAAGTGGGGCTGGTTTTTCAATATCCAGAGCATCAATTGTTTGAAGAAACCGTCTGGGATGATGTGGCCTTTGGTCCCCGCAATATGGGGCTGTCCGATGAGGAAGTCCGCTCTCGGGTAGAACGGGCCCTGGCTGCGGTGGATATTGACATGGCCCTGGCGGAGCGCTCTCCCTTTGAGCTCAGCGGCGGTGAGAAGCGGCGGGTGGCTATAGCCGGGGTCTTGGCTATGGAACCTTCGGTACTGGTTCTAGATGAACCTACAGCTGGTCTTGACCCACGGGGTCGTCAGGATATGCTGGGCCAGATTCAACGTCTGCAGGCAGAACGTCACCTCACAGTAGTGTTTGTTTCCCACAATATGGCGGAGGTTGCAACCTTGGCCGACCGCTTAGTGGTCATGGAGCGGGGAGAAATTGTGATGGAGGGACCGCCCAAGACTATCTTTGCCCAAGGAGATAAGCTTGGGGCCATTGGTCTGGGAGTCCCTGAGATGACGGCTCTTATGGCGAAGCTCCGGGAGAAGGGCTGGGATGTACCGGACAGCGTCTTGACCGTGGAAGAGGCAGAGGAAGCTATCATGGCAGTTCTCAGGCGGGAAGCGAGGGTTGGTACCGGTGGCGACCTTTAGGCATATCACTATTGGCCAGTATATCCCTGGCGAATCTCTACTGCACAGACTAGATCCCCGCACCAAGATCTTGGTTACCCTGCTCTTGGTGGTAGGTCTGTTTTTCATCGATACTTATTTGGGCTATGGCCTGGCTGCTTTGTATATCGCCTTGGCTATTTTCCGTTCAGGGATACCGCCTCGGTTTCTATTTCGAGGCCTAAGGCCGGTTATCATCATTATTCTCTTGACCTTTATGCTGAACTCCTTCATGACAGAGGGGGAAATCCTCTGGCAGTGGGGTTTCTTGACTCTTACCAAGGAAGGCCTGTCTAAAGGCGGAATGCTGGCAATTCGCCTGATCCTGCTCATTGTAGGCACGTCCATTTTGACCTTGACCACATCGCCGTTGGCTTTGACCGACGGATTAGAAAGCCTCCTAAGGCCTGGAAAGCGGATAGGAATCCCTGCCCATGAGCTGGCCATGATGATGACCATCGCTCTCCGCTTTATACCGACGCTGCTGGAGGAGACGGAGAAGATCATGAAGGCCCAGATGGCCAGGGGTGCTGACTTTGAATCCGGAAACCTGCTGCAGCGGGCAAGGAGCCTGCTGCCTTTGTTGGTGCCTTTATTTGTCAGCGCATTTCGCCGTGCTGATGAACTGGCAGTTGCCATGGAGGCAAGGTGTTATCGGGGCGGGGAGGGCCGAACCAAGCTGAAACAGCTCGCCTTCCACACGGCGGATTTTCTAGTCTTGGCCGGCAGCGGCTGCTTTGTTCTGTGGCTGGCCTTAACCATGTAGGCAGTTTCTGGCCCAGCTAAAGCCAGCAATCGGCCTAGGGTTGGCAACCAGGTAGAATTTCGGGGCGAGGTGACAGAGAGCAGATGGGTGGTGAGGTGCGGAACATCCGGCTGGTCTTGGAATATGACGGTACAGGCTATCACGGGTTTCAGGCCCAGGATAATACAGCACTCCCCACAATCCAGGGGGAGCTGGAGGGAGCCATTGAGACTATCTGCCGTGAGAAGCTCCGGATCACGGGTTCCGGCCGGACCGATGCTGGAGTACATGCCCTGGGCCAGGTGGTCAATTTCCATACACGGTCTACTGTTCCAACCGAGCGCTTCCCGGCGGCCCTCAACAGTGTACTGCCTAGAGACATTCGGGTAAAAGAAGCAGAGGCAGTACCTTTAGATTTTCATGCTCGTTTTGATGCCGTTTCCAAGACCTATGTCTACTTAGTGGATAATCGGCCCCTTACCAGTGTTTTCCTGCGCAACTACGCCTATCATGTGTCCCTGCCCCTAGATGTTGGAGCCATGCGCCGGGCCGCTGAGTTGTTGGTAGGAACCCAGGATTATGCTTCCTTCCGTTCCAGTGGAAGCTCTGTTAAGACTTCGGTGCGGACTATCTATGAATTTGACATTCAGGAAAGTGAAGCTTGCAATGGCATTATTAAGTTTAAAGTGCGGGCTGACGGTTTCTTGTATAACATGATGCGTAACATGGTCGGCACCTTGCTGGAAGTTGGTCTAGGCAAGTTCTCCGTTGAAGATGTAGCTGCCATCCTAGCGGCCCGGGATCGGCGCCTGGCAGGTCCAACCGCTCCACCTTGCGGACTTTATCTGGTGGAGGTAGAGTATCCATCCTCAAGGTAATAAATCATTTCTCCAAATAAAACCTCTATCGGCTTCCCATCGACACGTCTAAAAAACTTGCCCCCTATTTGAGAAAAAATACGAAATGTTTTAACAACAAGACTATATGATGTGATTAGTGATTAACTACACAAAGTATAGTCTCTTCATTGGCCTAAATGGGCCGGATTATGGGGGAGGAACTTGGCTGTGCTCCGAGATCAAAGCCAAGAAAGAGTCTTGAAAATCACAACCCTGGGCCGGTTTCGGGTCACACTAGGAGATCAAGTCCTTTCAGAAGATACCAGCAGAGCATCCCGGGTTTGGCAGCTGTTTAAGTACCTGGTCACCAACCGGGAGCGGGATATTCCCACCGACACCATTATTGCCAGCCTATGGCCTGAAGGATGGCCGAAGAATGCCGAGCGGGCTTTGCGTAATCTGGTCTACCGTCTGAGGCAATCCCTGGGCCACCTGGATGATCCCCCCTATAACTACATAACACTATCCCAGGGAATGTATAAATTCAACACAAAGGCTCAGTATTGGCTGGATACAGAGGAATTTGAACAGCGGTTTGCCGAGCTAAAGGGGATGACTCTGTCCCAGGCCGTTGGTCAGGTGAAAAAATATCAAGAATGCCTCAATCTATACCAGGGAGAGTATTTGCCGGAAGAGCTCCATGCCGACTGGGTGGTGCCGGTTCGGAACTACTACCGGCGGATCTATCTTGAAACCTTTGCAGATTATATCAAGATTTTGAATGTGCTTAATGATCTTCCGGCCATTGGTGCAGCCTGTGAGCAGGCGCTGCTGGTTGAGCCCCTGGAAGAGGCAGTTCATATCCATTCTGCCGCTGGAAGTCCTCGTCCTTCTTACTGCTTGTCACTGTTCCCGATGAAAAGGTTGTGCAAAAGATCACGCAGCGGATTGCAGAACAGTATGCAAGCCGCTGCCGGATAGCGAAAGAAGCATTGAATATCCGCTATGAGCCCCTGCATCAATGTTATTCCTTCAACCTCTGATTGCCTCTGCTTGCCAGGGGCTTTTTTCATCCCTGTCTCTCCCGTACTGAGACTTTCGTGAGACACTGATTGGACCTTCCTGTGACCTCACCGGGACTTGTCTGTGACCCCTCGGTGTTACTATTGATTTGACCACGGCACTACCAACCCTTATACGGTAGGAACTGCCGTGCCCTAGGGGGATGGAGATGTACGGAAAAGTCTTGGTGCTTGCTATCCTTACTTGCCTATTGAGCTTTTCCATCACTAGTCTCTGGTGTAGTCCTGCTTGTGCAGAATTTGGCTACAAAGAAGTCTACCGCTTTGATGAAGAGCGAGAAGAGTGGGTTCTTCTGGAACCAGCGGACGAGAGTAACGAGGCGGCTTATTTGGTAGTGGATATTCTAAGTACCAGTTTCGATTCACAAGGCTCTGTCTTGGTGGAAAGTGCGGTCAACCTCGTGCCGCAGTTTGTATACCCGGCAGCAGCCAAAGGCTTGGGCCTGCTTGAGGAGCATATTTCTCTCATCTACGTCAACGGACCCTTGACCATCGAGGTTTTCCCGTTGACTTCAAACGTGCAGGTAGATAAAGAAAATGACCGGTTCATTCTACCTGGAGCTGGCAATTATGCCGAGTGGCGGTTTATCTATACGGTGACCAATCTAGGTGATACGAAAATGACCGACATCCAAGTCTCTCAAAATTTCAGTGCAGAACTGGATGTAAAGTCGGTGGACGGCATTTGGTGTGCCGTCCCTACTAAGGGTCAGGTGAAGATCTCTTATAAAGGCAGCGCCAAGAAATTCGACTTCTTCTGGGACGGCTTCGAGCTGGAACCCGGGGAATCGGCCTCTTTGACTATCGATCTGAACTTGGGGAAAAACCCGGCCGGTAAACAGCATTATGGGGAGTGCGGCAAGACCTATACTCTGACGTCAACGGCAGTGCTGAAGTACCGCACAGAAGGCCAGCAGGGAAAGGGTTGGAAGTCCTACGAAGGCAAGGTGTTCAAGGTCTGGGTCCCCTGCTCACAGCCGTCTTTCGCTGTAAAGCTGTCTGCCTCCGGTGCCGAATGGTATTTGCGCAAACCCGGTGATTACTA
>JAAYHH010000193.1 GCA_012735435.1 Bacillota bacterium
CCTTATACCAATAAGATCTTTAAAGAGGTAACGGGCACCACCCCCTTTGATTATCTCGCCAACCTCCGGATCAACAAGGCCAAGGAACTTCTCAATGACGGCCACTCGGTATCCAGCACCGCGGTTAATGTCGGCTATGCCGATCCCGCCTACTTCAGCCGGCGCTTCAAGCAGAAGGAAGGAATCAGCCCCCTCCACTACCAGATGATGAACCGCAGGGCCCAGGGCAATTGACCCTCCGAGCTTTTCAAAGACCCTTGCTAAAACCTGGTAACCTCGTTCAGCTAACATAGTCCCGCTGGTTCTGATTGGGTGATACCCAGCCCCTCCTTATTCCCCAATCCCCCCAAGGCAAACCACTACACCAAGCTTATTTTCCAAATTTTGCGATCTAGTTCGTATTTGAAGGCTGACAGGACCTATGTCGACTAAATCACCCCTTTTCGGGATTCCGTCAACTTGAAATTCTTATTTTTCCCTTTTATCATATAACTAAACCGGTCATGACCAGTTGGGCTCTCTTAGGTGTTTATCCTGGGGTAGTTCAGCCTGGTCATGACCACTCATCATAATATTCAAAGGAGCTTTGTCGATGCCTAAATATGCCACAGGGCCAATGGTACAGCACCAGCGGGTAAGGGAAATCCTCTTGGAAAAAATCGTAACCGGGGAGTTCGTCCCCGGTGAGAAGATACCATCGGAACGGAAGCTGTGTGAGATGTTCTCGGTAAGCAGAACAACAATTAGGAGGGCCATTGACGAACTTACTGCCGAGGGCGTGCTGGTTCGAATCCCTGCCAAGGGGACATATGTAGCTGAATCCAGTTTGACCAATACCCAAAACACAGGCAACATCGGCTTCATCCGCTGCTTCCGCCGCAGTCCCCTCTCCTCCATCAATGACGACATCTTCTATCCAAGGATTCTTGCCGGAGTTGAATCTGTTATCTCCAAGAACGGCTACCACTGCCTGGTGCAGTCAGTTGATGAAACTGACTTCACTGAGCAGACAGTTGCTCAGCTGACCCAGAAGGTAGACGGTCTCATCTGCTGCGAGCTTAGAAGTCAAAGATTTCTAGATACCCTGAGGGCATCCCGGTTTCCCAGAGTCCTGGTAAGCCCATCTCTTACACCTAGTTCCGTCGATATGGTGGAGATCAGCAACCGGGAAGGAGCCGTCACGGCAGTCAATCACCTGATTGAACACGGCCACCGGCGGATTGCCTTTATCGGCGGATCACCCAACAGCCGGCCTTCAAAGGTGCGGGAAGCGGGTTACATCCAGGCTCTTAGGGATAATGGGCTGCCGGTTCGGAGTGAATACCTTTCATCTAACGGCTGGAAAAGAACCGACGGCTGTGCCGCCATGGAGGAGATCTTAAAGTGCGATCCCAGGCCTACCGCGGTCTTCGCCGCCTCGGACTTATTGGCCCTGGGGGCCTACGATGCAGTTGAAAAAGCCGGGCTCAGGATCCCGGAGGATATATCGATTATCGGGTTTGACAATATCGACATGGCGGC
>JAAYHH010000194.1 GCA_012735435.1 Bacillota bacterium
AACTTCTTCTTGGAAACCTCCACCGGCAGCTATCTTACCATCAAGCAGGCGGTGGAGCGGGCGGGGGCAAGCAAGGTGATCTTCGGCGGCGAGTTTCCCCTATCCCACCCTAAGGCGGAGCTGGCCAAAATTCTGGCACTAGATCTTTCAGATGATGCATTGGAGCTGATTTTAGGTCGGAACATCTTGGAACTGGTCAAATCTTGAGCGTCAAAGGGGCGTGGGAGAAATGGTCATTGGCGGTGATGTTCAATCAATCAACGGGATATTAGAATACGCTAGGAAAGCCCCTTTTTATCAGGGCAGGCTGCCGGATAGGCCGTTGACTTCCGTTTTGGAGCTGACCTCGCTCCCTTTGACGACAAAGGCGGATCTTAGAAACCACTCGCCTTTTGGCTTACTGGCAGTGCCTAAGAGAGAAGCAGCTGTCTATTTTGAGTCCTTTGGGACAACGGGGAAACCGGTTTCCATCTGGCTCACTGAAGAAGACCTGGTGGACAATGCCGATGAAATCAACTCCGGTGGTGTGAATCTAACTGAGAGGGATACGGTGCTGATTCGGTATCCCTATGCGATATCCCAAATCGCCCACACTTTCCATTTCGCTGCCCGGCGGAAGGGTGCCTGTGTCATAGCGGCTAGTTCCCGCTCTACCATCAGCCCCTTCCCAAGGGTGGTGAACATGATGCGCAGCCTAGAGGTAACAGTGCTGGCGGCTCTGCCCCTCCAGGCCCTGCTCTTGGCCAGGACTGCTGAGCTTATGGGTTTATCTCCTGGAGAGGACTTTCCCCACCTGCGGGCCATCTGCACCGCAGGTGAAACCCTAACTCCCCGCCGCAGGGAAGTGATCCAAGAGCTTTGGCAGGTACCCGTCTTCGATAACTACGGAATGACGGAGGTGGGGGCAGCGGCCATGGAGTGCTCCTTCGGCAAGCTCCACCCTCTGGTTGACCATTTTGTCTTTGAGGTCATAGATGAAGACCGAAAAACCCCAGTAGAGCTGGGAAAGTTGGGTTACTTGGTAATTACACCCTAAAGCGCCGGGCAACGCCTATTATCCGCTACTGGACTGGGGATCGGGTACGGCTGTTTCAAGAAAGCTGCCCCTGCGGCGCCGGCTATCGGTTAGAGGTGCGGGGAAGGCAAGAGAGCTGTCTGCAGGTGGGAGACAGAATCTTCGATCTCTGGGACCTAGAGGAGATCTTGGAGGGGATTTCAGCCAGGGGCCTATGGGCAGCCGGTCCCCTGGAGCCGTGGGGACTGCAGTTTGTTGTGGAAAGCGACCAGTTAGACCATAACAGCTTGGGGGAGAGGATCGGGGTACTGGAGAAGCAGCTTCAAATTCCCCTGCAGTTTACCCTTGTTCCCCCGGGTACCTTCTATGATTCTGAGGAGCTGCTTGGCATCGGTGAAGTGGGTAAACCCCGCTATATCTTTTCGGCGGAAGAATTGAAGATGAAAGCGTACGAGAAAAGCCTGCGTTTGTAGGGTGAAGAGCAACTGGCAGGCAGCAGGGGGGAGAAAACTTGGAAATGCTTGAGCAGGGAAAGAAGCAAGTAGTCTGGTTAGACGGCAGGGGTGTCAGTTCGGAGAACCATGATTTCTGGAGCGTGCTGGCTAGTTCAGCTTTGCGGACAGTGGTGGTCCGCCGCCAGCAGAGGCATGAACTCAATTTGCCCTTGGGAACCCGCTGGGTGGTAGAAGTAGACGGAGCGGCAGAATTGGAGGGTTTAGCTCCCGGAGATATTGTCATGTCAACCCAGCCGGAGCTCTTGGCCAAGGCAAAAGACCTGGGACACCCCACCTGTATTTTCCTGAGTATTGATGATCGTGAAGCCTTGGAGGCTGCTTGGGTTACGGCAAAAAGAGCCGATTATGCAGTGGTGGAGTTCGATCTTCCCACCAATATACCGCTGGAACTGATCATTGCCCGGCTGCAGGACAGCGATACCGTCCTGCTAAAACGGGAGGCAACTCTAGAGGATATGCTGGTGGCCTTTGGGGTCATGGAACGGGGCAGCGACGGAGTCCTGCTTTCAACAACGGATATAGCGGAGATTATGAAGGTCAACAGCTATCTGTTGGAGACAGATCGGCGCAAAATCCAGCTAATGCCCTTGGTGGTAGAGGAAGTTCGGCATATCGGGATGGGTTTTCGGGGCTGTATAGACACTACCAACCTGCTTGGTCAAGATGAGGGGATGCTGGTGGGTTCAACTTCCACCGGTGGAATTCTAGTGTGCTCCGAAACCCACTTCCTGCCCTATATGAATCTCCGGCCTTTCCGGGTCAATGCCGGTGCAGTTCATTCTTATGTATGGATGTTCGATGACAAGGTGGAGTATATCACGGATCTAGAGGCAGGCAGCCGGGCAATGGCTGTGAGTACCACGGGGGAAGTGCGGGAAGTAGTAGTCGGCCGGGTCAAGATAGAAGTACGCCCATTGCTTTTGATCAAGGGTCAGATTGAAGGGCAGCCCATAAATGTCATCCTTCAGGATGACTGGCATATCCGGGTGATGGGGGCCGATGGCAAGCCCAGGAATGCTACGCTGGTGTCCCCTGGCGATGAGCTCATGGGCTATTTGGACCAGCCGGGGCGCCACGTAGGTCTTAAAGTAAGAGAGACAATTTTAGAAAGATAGGGGAGAGGATTGTGAGAGGAAAACAGCTCCGCATGCAAAGGCTGTTCCGGCATTCGCAGAGGACCATGATTGTCCCTATGGATCATGGGGTGTCTGTGGGACCGGTACCGGGATTGGAGAATATTTTAACTGTAGCAAAACAGGTTGCCGCTGGTGGAGCCGATGCAGTTTTGGTGCACAAAGGGCAAGCAAGGCACCTAATTGAGGCCGGGGAAGGGGATTGGGAGCTGATCGTGCACCTTTCTGCATCAACGGACCTGGCTCCCGACCCCAACAGCAAGGAGCTGGTGAGTACAGCCGAACATGCAGTCAAGTTGGGAGCAACAGCTGTTTCCGTTCACGTCAATTTAGGCAGTCCCCAGGAGGCAAATATGCTTAAAGGTCTAGGTCAAGTAGCGGAGGCCTGTGACAATTGGGGAATGCCCCTAGTGGCTATGATGTATGTGCGGGACGGAATTAAGGAAAACGAGTATGACCCAGTCAAGATTGCCCACGCCGCCCGGGTGGCAGAAGAACTGGGGGCAGATATTGTAAAGGTCAATTATACCGGCAGTCCAGATACCTTCCGGCAGGTGGTGGAGGCTGTGAGGATTCCGGTGATTATTGCCGGCGGGCCCAACATGATACCGTTGACGAACTGCTGGTTATGGTTGAAGGGGCAGTCGCAGCAGGAGCTAAGGGTGTGGCTATCGGCCGCAACATTTTCCAGGCAGAGGATCCAACGGAGCTTACCAGACAGATTCGCCGGATCTTGGATAGCGGCTTGGGCGGGTGATGAAGCTGGAAGGCGGTAGGGAAGACTGCCGAAGCACCGGCGGAGGGAGCCTGAGCGGGTGAATCTAAAGGATTTCCCCGGCGGACCCACAGGGTTGGAAAAAGGCGGGGACTGACGGGGCGAAAACCCAGGAGTGATATGAATGAAAACTTCCCAGCAGCCAGCTGCAGCTCTATTTATTTGGCGGCCCACCTTGGATACCCTGGCGGCCGCCGGATCTGGCATATTCATCTTAGCCCTTTCTGCATTGATGGGCAGCCTCACCAGCACCATGCCCTTGGCCGGCATACTAGTCAGGGATATAGGGATGCTGATCTTCGCAGGTATCTTCTTTCCCCTTTGGTATATCCACCATCGCCGCTGGCAGTGGGCAGACTTTGGCTTTCACCTCAGGAACTGGAAGCTCTACCTGGTCCTAAACCTCCTCCTTGGAGGTCTGCTTTGGGGTATCCTGTGGGTAAGCCGGGGGCCGTGGAAGATCACCCTCGATGCCCATACCCTGGGCTGCGGGTTGTATGTCATGCTGGCAGGCATCTTCGAAGTAGTGTTCTTCTACGGCTTTCAGCTTCATCTCTTTGAAAAGGCCTTCGGGACCGTCATGGGCATTGTGCTGGCAGCTGCCTTTTACTCCCTGCACCACATGGGCTTTCAGACAGAGTTCGCCAAGCTGTTTCTAGTAGGTATCATGTATGGGACGGCCTGCCGGTTTACAAAAAGCGTCCTCATCATCTATCCCTTCTTTTGGGGGATTGGTGCCCTCTTTGACGTATTGGTTCAGGCCCAAGCAATCACCCCCATTGCCTGGCCCTGGCCCCGGAGCGGTCTGCTGCTGGTGTTGATGTACTTCTTGTTTCGCTGGGGCGGACGGCGCTGGGGGTGGTGGCACTCTGGATCACAGGCTTGATGCCAGCCTAGTGCGCAGGGCATCAAGGTCCTGAACCCGGTCATAAAAGACTTTATACACTTGGTTATACAGCCGGTCATAAAACTCCAATAGGGCCGGATCCGGCAAGAAAACCTCATAGGGAGCGCCCATGGATGTCACCGCTTCCTCCAGAGTGGGAAAACGCTTTATTCCCCAGGCCGCACACATGGCTGCTCCCAGGGCTGTGGCCTCTGTCTGGGCAGAGGCCTTTACCTTGCGGCCGGTGACACTGGCCAGGATCTGACACCACAACTGGTTGCGGGCACCGCCTCCGTACAGCAGAATTTCCTCAATGCGGTTGCCGGTTCCCGATTCCAGAAGCTGAATCTGCCGTCGGGCCTCATAGGCCAATCCCTCTAGGATGGCTCTTGCTACATGGTGACGGGTATGGGCAGTGCTCAGGCCGATCACCATGCCTCTTGCATCGTTGGACCAGTAAGGGGCCTGTACCCCTTGGAAAAATGGGAAGACCATTAACCCGTCACAGCCCGGCGGTACGGCAGCGGTTTCGCTGAAAATAATCTCCCAAACAGGTACCCCTGCCAGCTGGGCTTGCTGTTCTTCAAGGCCGGCAAAGACCCGCCGGTACCATTCGCAAAGATCCGATACTCCACTGAAAACCACTGTTTCCGCAGCATAGCACCCCAAAGGGCTGATCTCCAAAATATAATGGCAGTCTGGGTCAAAGGTGGGTTCAGGTGTTAGGGTCTGGAAAGTAAGGGAAGTGCCGCTGTTGACACCAACTTGGTCGGACTTTATCAGGCCGGCAGCTAGACACCCGCATACCTGATCTCCCGCTGTAGCGATCACCGGTGTTCCTTCCTTTAGTCCTGTTGCTTGTGCCGCCGCCGGACTTATCCTCCCCAGCATGGTCCCTGCTGGATAGATGGACGGCACAAACTTGTCCACGGGAATCTCCAGAGCCGCAAGTAGAGAATCCGCCCACCGCCGGCGGTTCAAGATATCGAGACAGCCCATGGCTGAGGCAGAGCTTTCGGTAGTGCAAAGCTCTCCAGTGAGATGATACACTAGGTAATCATGGACCAGGAGGAACTTGTCGGTCTGGTCAAATAGTTCAGGCTGATTGCCCTTGAGCCAAAGAATTTTGGCCAGGGACCAAGGACCAGGGGGGATGCCGGTAGTCTGATACAGTCTCTCTTTGCCGATGGACTCCGCTAAGAAGTCGATTTCAGCTTGGCAGCGGACATCGTTCCACAGGATAGCAGGTGCCAAGGGGCGGCAGCTAGAGTCCACCGGTACAAAGCTGTGGCGCTGATGGGTAATGCCCACAGCGGCTATCTCTGCCGGCTGGATACTGGTCTGACTAAACAGCTGATCCAACGCCTTGACCAGGGCCTTATCCCAGCTGGCCTCTTGTTCCGCCCAGCCCGGATGGGGCCGCTCTACTGAGTGGGATGAAGAGCCGCTGGCGGCCAGCTCACCTTCCAAAGTCCAAAGGCATGCCTTGGTGCCGCTGGTGCTGGAGTCGATTCCCAGTATGTATTCTGCTGATAAACCGCTCATATTCACACCCTCATCTATGGTAAATGGTATGTATCAATAACACTACTAAAACGATTTCGTGGCAAAACCTGGGATATCCTGCCCTGTGCAGATGATGGTTTTCCGATGATTTAACATATAAGCAACACGAATAATCTTGACATTGGTTACAGCCGATTCCTATAATTAGGTACATAAAATGAAAAGCTATTACGGCTGGATGAACGTTGCAGAAAAAGGATTCTATCCTACCGAAGGGGCAAGGGCTGGAAAGCCTTAAACTCTCAGGTGTGCATCGGCACGTAAACTGTAACGGGACAGACCTCTGGAGAGACCTGGTTATCAGGCGCCGAAGGAGCAAACCATCCGTTATTGATGGTCAATCTCTCAGGCAAAAGGACAGGGGATATGGGAAGCATCTTCTCTATTGTCATTGAGCCAGGTCAAGCATAACGCTTGACCTGTCACTTTATTATGAGGAGGTTACATCTGCCATGTTGGACAAAAATTACCTTTATACTCCGGGACCGACTCCTGTACCGCCCCAGGTGGCCGCAGCCATGAGTCAGCCGATGATTGGTCACCGGAGCCGGGACTTTGCAGATCTCCACGGTCAAATCGTAGAGAAGGCCAAACAGGTCTTTCAAACCACCAATGACTTGTTCGTACTTACTTCTTCGGGAACAGGCGGACTGGAAACCGCCATTGCCAACACCGTCAGTCCCGGCGATCGTGTCTTGGCCCTGATCACCGGTAATTTCGGCGAGCGCTTCGCTAAAATAGCCGCTGCCT
>JAAYHH010000195.1 GCA_012735435.1 Bacillota bacterium
CAAGCACCATTTCTCCCCCAAATCTAAGGTCGATATGTGGTGAAAATCACTATGCTATTTCTTTGTTCATTTCTTCTGCACAGAATGAAAGAATCCTTCTTGGTTTATGGCATTGAGAAAGATATATTCCTACGTCGGTGACTAAAGTGATTAATAAGCTTCAAAATGACCCCACCTTGACAAGGCTTGAGTCAATCAATGACTGGGGTTAGGTGGTGTGGTGAGAATAGGGTGTTGTGGCAAGAAAAAACCTCTACCAGGGTGGTAGAGGTTTAATGTAATGAAGCATTAGCGCCTATCTTGGATTTGGATTTGTCTCGCTTTATGCGCTAGCATAGTAGTTAATTCCAGACTCTGCGGCAAGAAGCTCTGCGCCTCATTGAGCCATCCTGGAAAACGGTAGACGTCAGACCGCGTACCAAGTATTTCAACTATCTGATGCTACCGCCACCAATCCTGCCGGGGTTTCGGCTGGATGGTATGTCTCAACTAGCTCTTCCAGCATGAACCTCACAGCTTCGTCACTGCCCTCCTGGCTAGCTGTCTCTAACTCAGCCAAGATTCGGGTGAACTTGTCTACATCATACTTGGCTAGGTTTGCGATATGGATCTTCTCGTGCCGGGTAGCGGTAGTGTTTTCTTCATCCAGCAAGAGCTCCTCATAGAGCTTTTCTCCGGGCCTAAGGCCGATGTATTTGATCTCTATATCTCTTCCCGGTTCATAGCCTGAGAACCTGATTAGGTCCTCAGCGATATCTTTGACTTTAGTCGGCTCTCCCATATCCAGAAGCAAGACTTCTCCACCCTCACCGATGGCCCCGGCCTGGAGCACTAACTGACAGGCTTCGGGGATGGTCATGAAGTAGCGGGTAACCTCGGGATGGGTGACGGTCACTGGGCCGCCTTCAGCAATCTGTTTCTTAAACAGGGGTACTACCGATCCATCGCTGCCCAACACATTGCCGAACCGGACAGCCATGAACCGCGTGGAGCTGTGCTCGTTCATATACTGAACTACCATTTCAGCAACCCGCTTAGTTGCACCCATGACGTTAGTGGGATTGACAGCTTTGTCTGTGGAAATGAGGACAAACCGCTTAACCCGGTATCTGTCTGCAGCCTCAGCCACGATCTTGGTGCCGAAGATGTTGTTCTTTACTGCTTCACAGGGGTTATACTCCATCATGGGCACGTGCTTATGCGCAGCGGCGTGGAAAACCACATGGGGCCTGAGGCGCCCAAAGACTTGGTCAACCCGAGCCCTGTCCTGAATGCTGCCGATTACCGGTATGAAGGTGATCTTGGGGTACTTCTGTCTCATCTCCAGCTCTAGACGGTAGAGATTGTTTTCAGAGTTGTCGAAAGCCGCTATCAAGTCCGGCTGGAATCCAGCCACTTGCCTAGAGAGCTCAGAACCAATAGTCCCCGCCCCGCCGGTAATGAGTATCCGTTTGTGTTCGAGGTATTCAGCGATCTCATCAGTGGCAATCCTGAGGGGTTCTCTGCGAAGCAGATCTTCTACCTGGACCTCACGAAGATGGCTAATACTAACATCCCCCGATTCCAGTTCAAATGTGGCTGGGAAAATGGTTGTCTTTACGGACTTCGAATTGGAAGCATTGATGATCCGGCGGATTGTTGTATCGGGAGCTTTGGGCATAGCGATAATCACTTCATCTACCGGATATCCCCTCAGAATGTCTCCAAGGTCTTGTGTAGTACCAAGAACCTTAGCGTCGTATACTTCTTTACCAAGTTTCGTCTTGTCATCATCCACAAGGCCAAGGACTCTGATGCCTAGCTCTGTGTGTTTTTGGATTTCTTTGAGGATCATAGCACCAGTATCACCGGCTCCGACTATAATGACCGTCTTCTTCGCGCCTCTGGATATGAGTGATCGTAAGCTGCTACTTAAGAGATGTATCGTTTTCTTAATCAGCTTTTTCAATAGATCCACGTCTATCTGCTCCTATGATGCTTTGTCCCGCATCAAGATTACCTTGAGAGTCTGCAGAATAATGCGCAGATCCGTCAATGGTGAGGCTGATTTTGCGTAGAGAAGGTCGTATTTTAGCTTGTCCTCAGGAGAAGTACTATACTTCCCTGCAACCTGCGCCAAGCCCGTTATACCAGCCTTTACTGTGTGCCGGGTAGAATACTCCGGGATTTCCTTCTCGAATTGCTCCACAAAGAATGGTCTCTCAGGCCGCGGCCCAACAATGCTCATATCACCCTTTAGTACATTCCACAGCTGCGGAAGTTCATCTATTCTCATCGCCCTAAGTATTTTGCCTACTCTCGTTACCCGAGGATCGTTTTCTCCGGAGATTACAGGACCCGTATTTTTCTCCGCTCCATCAGTCATGGTTCGGAATTTCCAGACCATGAAGCGCTTGCCTCCCTGGCTAACCCTCTCTTGGCGGTAGATAACCGGCCCAGGGCTGTCTAATCTAATGGCTATAGCAGTCATTAGCATGATCGGGGCCATCATAACTAGACCAACAAGAGCAAAAAGTATGTCCATCAACCGCTTAATTTGCTCCTTCCCTGGTTCTGACCTCAATCCGATTTCTAGGACCGGTGTATCATCAATCTGGTCTAGGCGGGAATTGGCTAACATGATTTCGTATAAAGACGGAAAAACATAGAGTTGAACTCCTGTTTCGAAGGCATTCTTTGCGAGTGATTGTTTAATAGCGTCCGGAACTTCTCCCGACATGAAGATCAAAGTGGGTTTGCATACATCTTTCAAATGCTCGATCTTACTGTATGTTCCGAGCATAACGTTCACTTGAAAGTTATCTATACTAATGTCTGATGCCAAGGCAACGACGTTGTAGCCGGCCGCCGTTACTTTTTCCACTAACTCAAGAGCCGCGATAGCTGGAGCTACTACCATGGCTTTAATCGGAGAGAATCGTTTTCTCTCCAAGCAAAATAGCACTCTTCGCCATATGTAGAGCATTGCGAACTGAACAAAGGCACTAAGGAAAAACACGCTCCGAGGAAATGCAAAGCTGCGAAACATAAAGGACACAGTGACAGTCAGCGGTGTTAGTACTACGATGGATGCTATTAGGGATGCTACAATTTCCGACCAAGGTTTGCGTGTGGTATCATAAAGTCCATAGAAGTGGAATACGAGGACGCCCATTATGCAAATTGTAGGCACTA
>JAAYHH010000196.1 GCA_012735435.1 Bacillota bacterium
CATACAAGGAGCAGGAGTGTAGAAGCGGCAATCTAGGCAGGGAGGCACTGAAGATGGTACGAGTTGATGGTCGCAAACCCGATGAGCTGAGGAAGGTCAAGATTACCCGGAATTTCACCAAGTATGCTGAGGGTTCAGTATTGATCGAGGCAGGAGATACCAAGGTCATTTGTACTGCCAGTATTGAGGACAAGGTTCCTCCTTTCCTGAGAGGGAACGGTCAGGGATGGCTGACAGCTGAGTATTCGATGCTGCCACGGGCTACCGAGACCCGAAATGTACGGGAGTCAACTCGGGGCCGGGTTAGCGGCCGGACTTCTGAAATCCAGCGGCTGGTCGGCAGGGCCTTGAGATCAATAGTGGATTTGGAAGCTCTAGGGGAACGCACCATTTGGCTGGATTGTGATGTGATTCAGGCCGATGGAGGCACTCGTACCGCTGCCATAACCGGTGGTTTTGTGGCAATGATGGATGCCATCCAGCGCTTAGGGGAGACAGTCAATTGGGATAGGCTGCCAATTTCCAACTTTGTGGCCGCGGTCAGTGTCGGCCTGGTGGATGGCGTGCCGTTGCTGGATCTTTGTTATGTTGAGGATGCCCAGGCGCAAGTGGATATGAACGTGGTTATGAGCGGAGATGGGAAGATAATCGAGATCCAGGGAACAGCAGAAGGAGCGCCCTTTCCCCGCTCCGAGCTGGAGCAGATGCTTGACCTGGCAGAGCGGGGGATTCAGGAGCTAATCAACTTGCAGAGACAGGTTCTGACCGAGGATTTGGCGGCTAAGCTGGGAGGGCAGGTCCGTGGCAGCAATAGTCATCGCTTCCAGGAATGAGCATAAGGTAGAGGAGATCCGGAAGCTGCTGGCTGGGCTTGCCGTTGATGTGCTTTCCCTAGGGGACTATCCAGATGCTCCCGAGATTGATGAAGACGGTGCCACTTTCCAGGCCAATGCTTTGAAAAAGGCCCGGGTTATTTCTCAGTTTACCGGTCTTGTGGCTTTGGCCGACGATTCAGGATTAGAAGTTGACAGCCTTGACGGTAAGCCGGGGGTCTGGTCAGCTAGATTTGCCGGAGAATCCGCCAGCGATGCAGAGAACAACAGGAAGCTGCTTCGCTGCATGGCCGATGTGCCCCCAGGGGAGAGAAAGGCTCAGTTTAGGTGTGTGATTGCCTTGGTGAGCCCTAAGGGTGCAGAGAGGCTGGTTGAGGGCATCTGTTCAGGTGTAATTGTTGAAGAAGAGCGGGGGAGCGGCGGCTTCGGCTATGATCCCCTTTTTCTGGTGCCCCACCTTGGTAAGACCTTTGCTGAGCTGTCGACAGAGGAGAAGAACAGGATCAGTCATCGGGGAAAGGCACTGCAGCAGGTATTGCCGATTGTCCGGGAATGGCTGGAGCATGGTTTGATATAGGGCGGGAGCGGATTTAGCAGGAAAGATGCTGTTTGGCCGGTAACTGCAAAGGAGCCTGCCAAATAGCCGGGAAAACGGCGTTGACAGGCCGCGGCGGAGTGTGTTATAATCAATTCCGTCAGCCGAACACTAGATACGGGGCGTAGCGCAGTTTGGCTAGCGCGCCTGCCTTGGGAGCAGGAGGTCGGAGGTTCAAATCCTCTCGCCCCGACCATTAGCCCAGGTGGTCAGCTATCTTGACACAGGGCATCGGTGATGTTACACTGACAATGTTGAAGCGGGCGGGTGTAGCTCAGTGGTAGAGCCCTGGCCTTCCAAGCCAGTTGCGAGGGTTCGATTCCCTTCACCCGCTCCACTATGCAACAAGCGCCTGTAGCTCAGGGGATAGAGCATCGGACTTCTAATCCGAGTGCCGCAGGTTCGATTCCTGCCAGGCGCGCCACAAGTAAAAC
>JAAYHH010000197.1 GCA_012735435.1 Bacillota bacterium
CAACTACCAAAATGGGCATGCCGGCAGCCGAAAGCTCCCCGGCACGGCGGGATACTGCCTCCCGGCTTGCCGAACCCGCATCACCGCTCCTTCCAGTCAGGATCACACCCTGGGCTCCCTTTGCCAGCACATCTTCCAAGGGGGTGGTAATGGGAAAGATCTCACTGTAAACCTTAACCCTTCGCACCTGGCGGGCTACGACGTGACTGCCGTAACCCCCTAGGTCCAGGACAATGATCTTGCTCCTCGTCAGGCTGTCACGTTCCACCCGACATCACTCCTATTCTTACAGCCGGTCTTCCGACAGCGGTTATTTATAGACCTCTGGTTTCAAAATACCGATAAAGGGAAGGTTCCTGTATTTCTCCGCATAGTCCAAGCCGTAGCCCACCACGAATTCATCGGGAATCTGGAAGCCGTTGTAGTCAGTCGTGATAGGCACTACCCGGCGGGCCGGCTTATCCAATAGTGTTGCGATCTTGAGACTAGCCGGGCGGCGGGATGACAGGTTGTCCACCAGGTACTTTAAAGTCAGACCGGAATCCACTATATCCTCCACAATCAAAACGTGGCGGTTGGCAATTGGTGCATCCAAGTCCTGCAGGATCCGCACCTCTCCTGAACTCTTGGTGCTGGCGCCATAGCTGGAAATGGCCATGAAATCCATGTCCACAGGAATAGAGATGTGTCTGCTGAGATCAGCCATGAAATGAAGGGCGCCTTTGAGAATACAAATAAGTACCAAGTCCTTGCCGGCATAATCCCGGGAAATCTCGGCTCCTAATTCTGCCACCCTCTCCTTGATCTCCTCTTCTGTCAGCAAGACCCGATCTATATCCTCTAGCATCACTTCTGCCTCCTCGTTAACTGTGTTGACAGCGTTCCATTTTCTTTAGCCCCAAAGCAAAAACTGTTTCCACCTTGCCATGAGCCCGGGTCAGCCCATGCCGGAGCTTATTCTACTTTAAGTACTCCACATGGAAGCTAATTCCTGCCCAGCCGTCAAGGTAGAAGCCTTCTCCTGCATCATATTCTCCCCCACCAAGCCCCAAGGGCAAACCCGGTGCCGGCACAGCCCTCTTCTTTCCGAAAACAAAAAAGAGCTGGTGCTCCAGCTCTTCTTTGGTCAAGATAGCGCCTCCATTAAGGGAAAGCAGGACCCCTGTTCAGGGTCCTGCCCCTTGACATCTATTACATCATGCCGCCCATTCCGCCTGGAGCAGCTGGCATCGGCTCCTCGGGCTCGGGAGCGTCAGCAATCAGGGTCTCGGTGGTCAGCAGCATTCCAGCAATGCTGGCTGCATTCTGCAGTGCGCTGCGGGTGACCTTGGCCGGGTCTACAATACCGACTTCCATCATATCCACATACTCACCGGTAACGGCGTTAAATCCGACGCCGGCTTTGAGAGCCTTGGTCTTCTCAACTACTACAGCGCCTTCCAGACCGGCATTGGAGGCAATCAGACGTACCGGCTCAGTTAGAGCACGGCGGACGATATCTGCTCCGGTCCTGACATCGCCAGCAAGGTCCAGATTATCCAGGGCGCTGACAGCATTAAGCAGGGTCACGCCGCCGCCGGGAACGATACCTTCCTCAACGGCTGCACGGGTAGCTGAGAGGGCATCCTCGATGCGGTGCTTGACTTCCTTAAGCTCGGTTTCGGTAGCTGCACCGACCTTGATGACCGCTACGCCGCCGGCCAGCTTAGCAAGGCGCTCCTGCAGCTTCTCTCGATCGTAATCGGAGTCGGTCTCCTCGATCTGCACCCGGATCTGATTGATGCGGCCCTTGATGGCTTCCTGGCTGCCCTTGCCGTCGACGATGGTGGTGTCGTCCTTGCGAATGATTACCTGACGGGCAGAACCCAGCTGATCGAGGGTGGTGTTCTCCAACTTCAGGCCAACTTCCTCGCTGATGACCTGACCGCCGGTGACAACAGCAATGTCCTCCAGCATGGCTTTGCGCCGCTCGCCAAATCCAGGAGCCTTGACTGCTGCCACATTCAATGTACCACGCAGCTTGTTGAGCACCAGGGTGGCCAAGGCCTCTCCTTCTACATCCTCGGCGATGACCAAGAGCGGCTTACCGGTCTGAATCATTCTCTCCAAGACAGGCAGCAGATCCTGGATGGAGCTGATCTTGCGGTCAGTAATCAGGATATAGGGCTCCTCCAGCACTGCTTCCATCCGCTCAGTATCGGTGACAAAGTAATGGGAGATATAACCCCGGTCAAACTGCAGGCCCTCCACTACTTCCAGCTCAGTGCCGAAGGTAGGGGACTCTTCAACAGTGATGACGCCGTCCTTACCGACTTTCTCCATGGCTTCGGCGATGAGTTCACCGATCTCTTCGTCATCGGCGGAAATGGCAGCAACCTGGGCAATGGCGTTTCTGGTCTCTACCGGCTTCGCCACTCCCTTGATGTAATCAACAGCAACCTCTACGGCCTTGTCGATTCCCTTTTTCAACTCCATGGGATTCGCGCCGGCTGCAACATTCTTAAGGCCTTCCCGGATCATAGCCTGGGCCAAAACTGTAGCAGTTGTGGTCCCGTCTCCAGCTACGTCATTGGTCTTAGTGGCTACTTCCTTGACCAGCTGTGCACCCATGTTCTCAAAGGGGTCTTCCAGCTCAATCTCACGGGCAATGGTCACACCATCATTGGTGATGGTGGGAGAACCGTACTTTCTCTCCAGCACGACATTGCGGCCTTTAGGCCCAAGGGTGACCTTGACTGCATCGGCTAATGTATTAACACCCTTCTCCAGCTTCCGACGGGCTTGTTCGCTATATAACAGTTCTTTTGCCATCCCAGCATTCACCTTCCTCTTCAGTCTGCATTTCTGTTAAGTACCCTGCTGTTACTCAATGATACCCAGAATGTCGGACTCCCGCATAATCAGATACTCTTCGCCGTCCATCTTGATTTCGGTGCCTGCGTACTTTGCAAAAAGTACCCGATCACCCTGCTTGACATTCATGGGAATCAGCTTGCCATCTTCATAGCGGCCGGGACCGACAGCTACTACCTCTCCCTCCTGGGGCTTTTCTTTAGCTGTGTCTGGCAGCACAATACCACTCTTTGTCTTCTCTTCCACTTCGATAGGCTTTACGATCACTCGATCAGCTAATGGTTTGACCTTCATGTAGACTATAGACCTCCTTTTCCGGCGTTTTCCCTGTTAGCACTCGCCACCTGCGAGTGCTAACACCAGTACTTATCTTATAGAAGCACCATTTTAATTGCAAACGGACGTAATCTTGAAATACCGGGAAAAACCCACTTATACTTGAACAAGCTTGCTTTTCCTCCACCTTTCGCCAGATTTCACTGCTCATTCCATAGGCGGCCGTATCCTGCCTTCCAGTACAGCCCAAAGGCTTTTTACTTGCGAGATTCCCAGGGCTCCAGACGAATCTCACTATCCCAGTAAATGGGCAGCACCGGGTGGGAGTCAAGGGCCGCAGCCAGCCGGATATCTTCACCGAAGCCCAAGCCCTCAAGCCGCTGGCCGTGGATGCTGCCGGCGATGACGGCTGTGAGATCAACGTCTTGCCAGCGTTCATAGAGAGTAAGGCAGGTCCTAGCTCCATCACTTAGGTGAAAACCTTCGCCCAGCTTACTGATGACGGCACCCGCGTAGAGAGAATCTTCCAGGGAAAACCGCCCCTGACAGCCGGCGCAAACAAAGAGCAGCGGCCCCGGGAAGCTGCGGCAAAAATCTACAACTGCCTGCTGGTTGATAAAGCTCCCGATGACCACAGCCTTAGCTCCCGCCTTTTCCGCCGCCTCACAGGCCCTGGTGCCGTTGGTGGTTGTGAGGATGATAGTCTTGTCCTTAACCCTTTCCGGCGTATATTCCCGGGGAGAATTGCCAAGATCAAATCCCGGCGGAGGAACGGCATTTCTCTCTCCCCCCAGGAGCGCCCCCGGCTCCTTCTCCCGCCTAGCCCGGGCTTCTTCCACCGTCGTCAGCGGGATCACCCTGGCCGCGCCGTTGGCCAGAGCGGTTATTATGGTGGTACTTGCCCGCAGTACATCAATGACAACTGCTGCAAAACCTTCCGCCCGTATTTTCTCCATCTCACAGGGTAACAATGCTACATCTACCAGTCTTGTTTCCATTTACCTCACCATTTCTCCTAATTACTTGCTACTGCTAAAGGCCATTCCAATCAGCAAATAAAGACAAGACCATAGGGGATCTTCCCGATGATCCAAAAATCTCCTGCAGCAGCAGGAAACATCACCGGAGATAATCCTGCCCAAAGCAGGGCTCTTTAAGTATACTCACTTATACTCCTTTGAGAACTTTGTTAAACTGGAAATAGCGCCATCTATAGCCACTGCGGACTAGATCTAGTACAATTAAATGCATAATCTATCGACACCGAAGGAAGTGATCATGTGAGGGAGCCGATTAGAATCGGAATTGCCGGCTACGGCAACCTGGGCCGGGGAGTGGAGAAGGCCGTTGCCCAATGCCCTGATCTTGAGCTTACAGCTGTCTTTACCCGCAGACCTCCGGACCAGATTCAAAGCCGGGCCCAAGTTGTACCGGTGGAAAAAAGCAAGGATTACCGGGACAAAATCGATGTCATGATCCTGTGCGGCAGCTCCTCCAATGATCTGCCGGAACAAGGGCCTTTCTTTGCAGCCCAGTTCAATACTGTGGACAGCTTTGACCTTCATGCCCGGATCCCCGAGTATTTTGAAGAGATAGATGCCGCAGCCAGGGATGGCGGCAATCTCAGCCTCATTTCCACCGGCTGGGATCCAGGCCTTTTCTCCTTAGCCAGGGTTCTCTTTAGTTCCATTCTGCCCACGGGAAAGACCTATACCTTTTGGGGCGAAGGCGTAAGTCAAGGTCACTCGGTGGCTGTCCGGAGACTGCCTGGGGTAAAGCAGGCAGTCCAATATACCGTCCCTGTACCGGAGACAGTGGAAAAAATCCGGCAGGGCGAAACACCTGTACTTACACCTAGGGAGGAGCACTTCCGGATCTGCTACGTAGTCCCGGAGCCAGGGGCTGACCGGGATGCCATAGAAAAAGCCATCAAGACCATGCCCGGCTACTTCGCGGATTATGACACAACGGTCCACTTCATCACAGAAGAAGAGTTTGCCGCTAACCACACCGGCATGCCCCACGGCGGCTTTGTCATCACCACCGGCACCACCGGCGGAGGCTACAGGCAGCAGGCTGAATTTAGGCTGAAGCTGGAAAACAACCCGGAATTCACCGGCAGTGTGCTGGCCGCCTGCGCCCGGGCAGTCTACCGCCTCCACCGGGAGGGGAAGACCGGTGCCTGCACCGTACTGGATATCCCCATTGGGTATCTTTCCCCTGAATCTCCGGCAGAGCTGAGAAAAAAGATGCTGTAGCAAAGTGCTTTAGCAGGTGACTTAACCTGGACATCGAATACACCCGCCATTTGAAACACCCGCCTGTATCGGCGGGTGTCTTTTTTAAGAACCAATAAGTTTATTAAAAGAAGTAGGCTAAAACCAGGGATTCAAACCTAAAGGTTCCAGCCATGTTTTCCATGAGATTATTTCTTGGACACACTGGCCCAGTCAGCCAAGAAGCGCTCAATGCCGCTGTCGGTAAGGGGATGCTTGGTCATCTGGACCATGACTTTGTACGGGATAGTGGCGATATCTGCACCGGCCTTGGCAGCTTCGATGACATGAAGCGGATGCCGGATACTGGCTGCGATGATCTCAGTGGAAATATCATGGATGGCAAAGATCTCAGCTATATCCCGGATGAGCTGCATACCGTCATGGCCGATATCATCCAGCCTTCCCAAGAAGGGGCTTACATAAGTGGCTCCGGCCCGGGCGCACAAGAGTGCCTGTGTCGGGGAGAAGATCAACGTCAAGTTGGTCTTGATCCCTTCACTGGAAAGAATCTTGGTAGCCTTAAGGCCTTCAGTTGTCATCGGCACTTTGATGACCACATTGGGATGCCAGGCTGCGTACTCCCTTGCCTCTTTAACCATGCCTTCGGCATCTTCACTGACAACCTCTGCACTGATGGGGCCGTCAACGATTTCGCAGATGGTATTGATGACCTCTCTAAAATCCCGGCCTTCCTTGGCAATGAGAGAAGGATTGGTGGTGACTCCGCAGATAACACCCCAACTGTTGACTTCCCGGATTTCATCAATGTTGGCAGTGTCTAGAAACAGCTTCATATGTTCGCCGCCAGCGTCCCCTGCGCTAGAGGAGCTGGACAGCTCCTCACCTCGCTTCTTAAGAGTTTCTAATTCCCCAACTACCATGTGCTTGTCCAAGGGAAAAACTTCACCAATTGCTGCATATGGCAGAAATATGCAGCAATGTTATTAATAACATATCACGAACCGGACTTTCATGCAATGCTCTCCCAGGCCTAATGGGCCTTGTCCCACGAGGGATTATAAAAAAGCTCAGCAACCACCGCGGCAATGCCCTGGGTGTCCGGTAAGCACCTGCCGTCCTCCGTCTGCACCGGCAGCATAGTTACATCTATACCCTCCACATTCCGGCGCAGAACCGCCGAAGCCATCTTCAAGCCGTCCTCCCAGGGGAGATCGGTCTCCACTAGTTCTCCCACATACCTTGCCAAGGTGGGAAGTTGGGTAATGGTAACTGCCTCCAGCATTTCATCGACCAAGCCAATAATAAAGTCACGCTGGCGCTCAAGCCGCTTTAAATCTGGTTCTGAGCCCCTGCGGTATCGTACATAACGAAGGGCCTCTGGTCCCAGCAGCCTCTGGAAGCCTTCCTTCAGCTCAAAGACAAGTTCACCATCATCGTAGTAGCGAATAGGAGTCTGGACATCTACCTCCACCCCGCCGATGGCATCAACCAGCTCAGTAAAGCCGCTGTAATCCACCAACACGTAATAGTGGATGGGAATCTGGAGAAGGTCCTCGGTCACCTTCTCAACAGCCGGCACACCTCCAGCGGCAAAAACAGCCCTTAACTCACCTTCACTGCCGTCAGGCAGTGTGACAATCAGCTCCGGCGGCAGGCCCAATAAATGAAACTTTCTGGTGTCGGGATGAATAGTCCCGACAAAGACAGCATCAGCTTTCTGCCCATACTGGGTCAAAGCTAAGGAATAGTCCCCGCCTTTGTCCTCTTCTCGAACTACTTCCTCAACGGGAGCATCAACACCTATAAAGACAATATTAATGCTTTCATCCCCTAGTATCCCCAACTCAACCCAATAACGATAGCCGAACCAAGCCGCAGCCAGCAGCACTGCCGCTATCACTATGATTGCAAGCCTCCTGCGGGTCTGCCCTCCAGCCGTCCTTGGCTGCTCTGGCTTTTGAGCTGTACCCATATTCAGTCCCCCTGTCCCAAAACCCTTGGGCTGGTCTGCATCTATTCCGCCCAATGCCTGTATTATATTAGTCCAGGGGTACCTCAAATCCTCTTAAAAGGGCGAGCCCAAGGAGCTTCCTATATCTCCCAAACCGGCCCAAGGCCTGTACTGCCGGGCCTTTCCCACTGCCGGGGCTAAAGAAGCTAGTTATCTCCCAGCCGCAAATTGGGCACAGCATTAAGATCCCAGGAGGAGCGCTCTCCCCGCCGGTATCTATAGTATCCGGCACAGGCAATCATAGCAGCATTGTCGGTGCAGAGAACCTTGCTGGGATAGTATACTCTAATGCCTTGGACCCCGGCCAGTTCCCGCAGGCGGCTTCGCAGCCGCTCATTGGCGGCAACCCCGCCGGAGAGGAAAATAGTCTTAACTCCATAAGCCTCTGCAGCAGCCAAGGTCTTGGTCACCAGCACATCGACGACGGCTTCCTGGAGGCTTGCTGCTATGTCTGCCACGGGCAGCTCTTCACCCCGCTGCCTAAGGTTGTGGATATAGTTAATGGCTGCTGTTTTCAGGCCGGAGAAGCTGAAGTCATAGGTATCTGCCTGCAGCAAGCCCCGGGGAAAATCAATGGCCTCAGGATCCCCATCCTCTGCGGCCCGGGCGATCTCCGGACCGCCGGGGTAATCCAGCCCCATCACCCGGGCGATCTTGTCAAAGGCCTCACCTGCAGCATCATCCCGGGTTCTGCCCAGGATGTCGTAACGGCCGTATTCATCAATGTAGAGGAGATCCGTATGGCCCCCGGAAACCGTCAAACAGACCAGAGGCGGGTCTACCTCTGGATATTCCAAGAAATTGGCGTAAATATGTCCCTCGATGTGGTTAATCCCAACCAACGGGCAGCCCAAAGCCAGGGCCATGGCCTTGGCAGCACTTAAGCCTACCAGCAGGGCACCCACCAGACCCGGTCCGTAGGTTACAGCAATGGCATCCAGCTCACCGGGAGAAACACCTGCTTCCTTCAGAGCCAGATCAATCACCGGCATAATCAGCTCAATATGCTTTCGGGAGGCGATCTCCGGTACTACTCCTCCATATATGCGGTGCAGATCTACCTGGGAGGAGATGACATTAGAAAGGATCTCCTTCCCATCCCGCACAACCGCGGCAGCAGTTTCATCACAGCTTGTCTCTATGCCAAGGACCAGGGCACCCGGCCCCTTAGCTGCCGAGGCTCCCTGTTTCACTTCCATGTTCAATCCCCATTTCTAAGCTTAAATCCAATCTAGCCAGCTGTCCTAGTAGAGTTCCTTCCACATGATAATGGCATCTTCGTTGTTATCCCGATAGTAACCCGGCCGAATGCCGACATCAACATAGCCGAACTTTTGGTACAGACCATGGGCTATATAGTTGGAGACCCTCACTTCCAAAGTGAGCCTGGCCCCTCCATGGGCCCGGGCAATTATTTCCGCCGCTGCCAGCAACTGGCGGCCAACTCCCCGGCCCCGGTAAGCAGGGTGCACGGCAATGGTGGTAATGTGCCCCTCATCGACAATCATCCACATGCCGAGATAACCGGCAACCTTGCCGTCGCTGGTTCTGGCCACCACGTAGTGGGCCTGGTCGTTTTCCAACAGCTCAGATAGATAGGCATAGCGGGACCAAGGCGTCGGAAATGACACCCGCTCAATGGCCAGCACTGCGTCTAAATCCCGCACCCTCATAGGTTCGATCTCCACAGGTAGATATCCCTTGCTAGAGACTTCCGTACTCAAAGCCTTCGGCCTCTCCCTTCATCGACGAATAGACTGCCAATCCTTCATCGGCAGCCGGCAGAGCACCTGGCCCTTAGCTTGCGTTCCGCCTCGGATAAGCGCAGGTACATCGGGGCAAGGGTTAAGGGATCGTCACTTTCCCCGGCCAAGAGCCTCTGCCTTCCTAGTAGTGCAATACTAGAGGCCCGGAGCTCCATACTGTTGCTGGCGGGTCTTACGGCCCTCTCTCCTGCGGCCTCTAGGATGGTATCCCAATAGGCAATAGCTCCATCTCCACAAAAGCATATAGGACCAGACGCCGCATCCAGCACCTGCTGGAGAAACTCATCAACAGGTCCTGCCCAATAATCACCGACAGCTTCCGGCAGGTCATTGATTCTATACAAGCGGCCGTAAACTTCCCGGTGTCTTGCATCAACCATGGAGCATACCCACTCAGCAGCAAAGCCCACCTGGAAAGCCAAACCCTCAAGCACGGTAATACCAATCAGGGGCTTCTCCCAGGCATAGGCTAAAGCCTTGGCTGTAGCCACACCGATCCTTAAGCCCGTAAAGGAACCTGGACCAGTTGCAACAGCTATTCCCTCTATGTCGCTTCCTGACCATCCTCCATCCTCTAGAATCCGAATCAAGGCTGGAAGCAGCCGCTCCGAGTGGGTAGCCCGGATATTCAGCAGGTATTCTCCTGCCACCTTTTCTCCATCGATTAGTGCCACACTACCTGTGGTTGTCGCAGTATCTATAGCCAAGATCCGCATGCTGAAGCTCC
This sequence comes from Bacillota bacterium, assembly GCA_012735435.1. Lineage (GTDB taxonomy): Bacteria > Bacillota > Limnochordia > DTU087 > DTU087 > DTU087. Next base: position 9,874 of record JAAYHH010000197.1, read on the forward strand.
TTCCCCAGCTCCTGGATGGCCTGGTGGAACCGCCGGCCAATCGGCCGCAATTCTATAGTCCGCCCATCCCCTTGAGCTGCCTCCCGTTCAATCTTCACCTGCAGGTATTCTGAAGGCAAATAGGGCTCAACCAGATCTCCCCACTCCACCACCGATATACCGTTCCCCCGCAGGTACTCTTCATAGCCTAGATTTTCCCATTCCTCCGGCTGCTTAAGCCGGTATGCATCAAAATGAAACAGGGGCACATCCCCAGTATATTCATGAATCAGGGCGAATGTCGGGCTCGTAACTTGAGCTGGATCAATCCCAAGTCCAGAGGCAATCCCCTTCACCAAAACAGTCTTTCCAGCTCCCAAATCTCCTACAAGATTAATTGTATCTCCAGGCTCTAGCCACCGTGCCAGCATCCGCCCTAGGACCAAAGTCTCCTCTGGGCTGTTGGTGGAAACAATCAGTGCCTTCATGACTTCAGCCTCCATGCTTCTGGGTTCATTTTCCAGGATGCCCCTTCGCCTGCCTTCTATTCGGCAAGGCCCCGGGGATTCCCTGCCCTTCCTCTGACGGCAAGTTGGGCGCAAAAGAAAAAGGACCATTTGGTCCTCATGGTGCTTCTGCTCTCTCTTTTTTGCCCTGAACGGTCCTTATCCTACCGATACTGCCGCCACCTTGCGGGAGTCGCCCAGCTTAATGACGGCACTCGCCAAGGAAAACAACTCAAAGGGCTTGACAAAATGCAAATCAGCCCCAGTCTGCAAAGCCTGAGCAGTCAAACGGGGAGAGTTAAGCCCCGTATAGGTAATAATGCCTATATGCTGTCCCCAACCCTTCCGGATGAGGCGGCAAAGCTCCATTCCGTCCATAATCGGCATCCGTATGTCGATGAGGGCAACATCCACCGGATTTTTCTCTAATAGGTTCAAGGCATCCCGACCGTTAGAGGCTTGCACTACTACTTTCAGCCGCGGGTTGGCTGTTTCGAGAAAGTCCTTCAGCACCTGCCGGAAAGGTAAGTAATCGTCAGCTATTAGAATCCTGATCACAACAAAATCGCCTCCGCTAGTCCCACACTTGGTATAGCTTAGATTTTCGCTGTTCTTCCGGCTTCTCCTGCGAAAGTATTGTAAAATATAGTAAACTTTCTGTATCTCGTCAGCCAACCCATCCCGTTCTTCCTCAGCCTATAAGATTCACTATCATCCTACAAGGCGGCCGTTGATCAGCACCTTCTCCGCCCGGGAGCGGACATCCAGGGGATCTCCCGACCAAAGTACTAGGTCTGCTGCCTTGCCCACCTCGATGCTGCCCACCAAATGATCGATCCCCAGGATCTCAGCCGGGTTAATGGTGATGGCTTTCCAGGCCTCCTCCTCTGGGAGTCCTGCCCGCACCGCTAGGGCAGCTACAACCGGCAGGTATTTCAATGGGACCACAGGATGATCCAAGGTCAAGGCCACCTTCACCCCTGCCTCATTCAAGACGGCAGCTGTGCTGAAGTCCTGTTCCTGAAGCTCCACCTTGGAGCGGGAAGTCATGGACGGCCCGACAACAGCCGGCACTTGCCGCCTGGCAAGATGTTCAGCGATTTTGTGACCTTCGGTGGCATGTTCAATAACAATGCGGACATTGAACTCATCGGCAATCCGCAAAGCCGTCATAATATCATCGGCACGATGGGCATGGGCCCGAAGCGGAATCTCCCTTCGCAGAACCCGCACCAGATTCTCCAGCCGCAGATCCCGCTCCGGCATCTTATCCGGATCCTTTTCTCCCTGCTCTAGTCTAGCCATATAGTTCATGGCCCTTACCAGGTGTTCCCTCAGGATTGCCGCGGTTCCCATCCGGGTAGTAGGCATCTTCTTCTGCTCTTTGTATACCCGTTTTGGATTCTCGCCGAAAGCTACCTTGAGGCCGGCATCCCGGGAGATCACCATTTCATCGACCACATCGCCGTAAGTATGGATAATGACTCCCTCTCCGCCTATGACATTGGCACTGCCGGGAACTACACACACCGTAGTCACGCCGTTTGCCGCAGCATCCCGGAGACCCATTTCCGTGGGATTGATGCCGTCTATGGCTCGAAGCCACGGTGTAGCAGGATCTGTAGCCTCATTGTAATCCCAGCCTTCGCTGCCGTACCCTTCTTCATCAAGCCCGGCGTGGGAGTGGGCATCAATTAAGCCGGGACTCAGAACCTTCCCCGACCCATCGATAATCTCAGCATCTGCCGGCACAGCAACCTGCTGCCCGACTGCTTTGATCTTACCATCCTCTACCAGAACGGTACCTTCATCAATGATCCCTTGAGTTACAGTTATGATCTTTACATTGGTAATAGCCAGCATTTCACAAACTAGGCGAGTCGAAGCTCAGCCCTTAAGCACCTCCTCGAAATACTATTACTTTACCCCTTCAGCACATCTAACAAAACGCCGAAAGATCTCCATCTGCTCAGGATAATGCTCCACCATTAGTTCCGGATGCCACTGCACTCCACAGGCGAATCTGTGTTTTTCACTTTCTATACACTCAATAATCCCATCGGCACTGGCAGCAGTAACCTTAAATCCCGGTGCCGGTATTTTCACCGCTTGATGGTGATGGCTGTTTACCCTGGCTGTCTTGGTGCCCAGCATCTCCCCCAGAAGGCTGTTGGGCTCGATCTTAATGCTGTGGGTTGCATACCAGCGGGGAGCCTTCTGGCTGTGCTGCAGGCACTTTCCCTTGGTCTGGGATGCAATGTCTTGGTAAAGGGAACCGCCGGCTGCTACGTTAAGGACCTGCACTCCCCGGCAGATACCTAAGATCGGCAAATCGGAAGCCAAGGCAAACCTGGCTGCCGCAAGCTCTAAGCGATCCCAATGGGGTTCAATTGTACCCAATCCCTCCATAGGTTCCTCGCCAAAATGAATCGGATCAATATCCACGCCCCCGGGCAAGAGCACCCCGTCAACCGACCGCAAGAGGTGTTGGATATCACCTTGGTCCTCTAGCGGCGGCACAAGGAGCGGAATTCCTCCAGCTGCTTCAATGCAGCGGACATAAGCTTCTCTGACGTAATACCTGCCTTCCTCCGATGAACACCCGCAGGTAAGTGCTATGACCGCCTTCACAGAATCACCACCTCGGTTATCCAGGGGCACTGACGTATCGCCGCGACAAGGCAATCACCCCAACAACACAAAAGACGCCACCGGCGTCTTGAAGCGGATAAAACTCAAACTTTGGTTTGAACCACCTCACTAAATCTTTACCAGGCCCAGGCTAATCGCCAAAGCCTCATCGATTTTCATCATCGTATCGGGATCGAGATTGGTGATCTTCTCTTTCAGCCGCCGCTTATCGATGGTTCTAATCTGCTCCAGTAAAATAACCGAATCCTTTTCCATGTTGTGCTCGGCAGCAGTAATCTCAACATGAGTAGGCAGCTTGGCCTTCTTAATCCGTGAGGTGATCGCGGCAACAATAGTTGTTGGGCTGTATTTGTTGCCGATATCGTTCTGCAAGATCAGAACTGGCCTTGTGCCCCCCTGCTCTGAACCTATCACCGGATTCAGATTCGCGTAAAAAATATCACCCC
>JAAYHH010000039.1 GCA_012735435.1 Bacillota bacterium
GTTCACCTTGGGCCATCCTTATTCCATAACTTGGTAGGGGCCGAAAAAAGAGGTTATGGCCCCATACCGCCGAAAATCCCAACAAGACTGGGGGGATATTCTCATGAAACCGATAGTCCTACTCTTGCTGCTGGCATTGCTGGGCAGTGCCGTTGGATGTGAACCACAGCCCAGCCAGATGGCCAGATTGGGCATGGAAACTCTAGGCCTAGTGGTTGAAACAGATGCTCCAGACCTGGAGCCCGTAGTCGAAGGTTATATCCAGAACAAGCTGCCAAAGGTGAAGATCATCGGCTCCCAGGCTGTATGGAGCCGCCTAGACTCAGCAGATTCCAGCCTTGCCGGACTGGAAAGCCGGGAAAACTTAAGCAGATTAAAGGAAGATCTAGGAATCCAATATTTGGCAGTTATATCCATCAAGCAGGGAGCAAGTCCCCGCCATTCTACATCAATCACTGTAGGTACTGACAAGACTGAGGTTCGGTTGAGCCAGCATCTGGCAGTTAACCTAGAGTACATGGTCGTCGATACCAGCACCGGCGAGAAGGTCTTTACCGGCCAGGCAGCGGGTAAGTCCAGCGATATTGCCGATTTGAAAGTAGGAACCGAGGGCACAAAAGTTGGTATCCAATTAACCCGGGAACGCTCCCTGCTAAGAGAGGCAGTAAGAAATGCTCTAAGGGAAACCGGCTTATTCTAACAAGCAAACAAAACCCGCCTTCTCAATTCCGCCCATCTGCATAGGTGCTGAAATGTAAAGACCCGGTTTCCCGGGTCTTTTTTGCGCCTACTTCTCGGCACTGCCTGCTACTTCTGCCGGAGCCGGTTACTTGAACTTCGGCAGCCAGTCGCCGTGGGCTTCAATCAAGTCATCACAAAGGGCCACAATTTGGTCAATGGTGAGCTCGCTGGATGTATGGGGATCCAGCAGAGCAGCATGGTAAATATGCTCCTTCTTGCGGGTTAGTGCCGCTTCAATGGTCAAGAGATGTACATTTATATTGGTCATGTTTAAGGCTGCCAGCTGAGGGGGAAGCTCGCCTACGTAGCAAGGAGCCACACCGCTGGCATCAACTAAGCACGGCACCTCTACACAGGCTTCCTTGGGCAGATTTGGAATCAGGCCGTTATTGAGGACATTGCCGCCGATCTTGAAGGGCTGGTTTGTCTCCATGGCTTCGATGATATATGAGGCGTATTCCTCGGTGCGCTGGTGGGTAATATCCTTGTTGTTGACTAAATCGTCCCGCATCTTCTCCCATCCTTTGATTTGGGCGACGCAACGGCGGGGATACTCATCCAGGGGAATATTGAACTTCTCAATGAGTTCCGGATACTGGCTTTTGATAAAATACGGCATGTACTCAGCATTGTGTTCGCTGGATTCGGTTACATAGTATCCGAAGCGGTGCATAATCTCATGCCTCACCCTGTCCCAATCCGGCGGCCCCTGTTCTTTAGACCGCCGCTTGATCTCGGGATACAAATCTTCGCCATCACGGGTGATCTCCAGGAGCCAGGCCATGTGATTGATCCCGGCGATCTTCCACTGCACATTGTCTGCGGCCATGCCTACACCTTCCAGCAATTGACGGGCACACACCTGTACACTGTGGCACAGACCAACTGTCTTAATGGATGTTGCCCTAAGCA
>JAAYHH010000040.1 GCA_012735435.1 Bacillota bacterium
CGGATCAGCGAGCTGGCCGGTATCGGCAGAAAAATGCCGGTTACCATGGCGGTATTCACCATCGCCAGTCTCAGCCTGGTGGGTATTCCCCTCTTCGCAGGTTTTGTCGGTAAATGGAATCTTCTCCTAGGGAGTCTCGATGCAGGTAATTGGCTGGCGGCAGCGGTTGTTATCGCTGGAAGCGTACTTTGCGGTGCTTACCTGTTTCCTATTATCCGGATTGCTTATTTCGAGCCTGCACCGTCAAGGGACCTGCAGGATCCCGGCATGCCGCAGAAGGTGGGTATGCTCCTACTGGCAGCTGCAGTGATTATCCTGGGTGTGGTGCCGGGGCCGTTCCTAGAGCTGGCCAGGAGAGCGGCTGTCGATTTCCTAGCAATTCGTTAGAGGTGGCCGAGGGAGGTCTGATTTAATGATTGAGCTGGTCTTGGCGCTGCTGAGCGGGGCCGCGGGCGGGATAATCATCGCCTTGATGCCCCGGGCCAGCAGACGCCTGCGGAATATAATCGCACTAACTTTTGTTGTTCTTGGCGCCGTCTTCGCTTGGCGTGTAGCTGGAATGGCTCTCAATGGGCAGGTTGTTGGAATATCCTGGGAGATCGGCGGATTGCCCTGGAGCCTGCAGCCAGATCCCTTGGGGGCAGTCTTTGGACTAATCGCCTCCACCTTGTGGCTCTTTGCCACCGTTTATTCCTTTGGGTATATGGCAAAAGAGCATAAGCAGGGAACCTACTACACCTTTCTGCTGTTGGCTTTCAGTGTGACATTGGGAGTAGCCTTTTCCGGCAATCTAGCAGCTTTGTATCTGTTCTATGAATTACTTACGTTAGCTACGTATCCCTTGGTCATTCACCGGCGGGATGAAGAAGCTGTCAAGGCCGGCCGTAAGTATATACTGTACAGCCTATCTGGTGCCGGAGCCATCTTGATAGCCACAGTCGTTACCTATGCCTGGGCTGGAAGGCTGGACTTTGCCGGTGGTCCGCTGCTGGCAAGCGTCGGTCTCAGAAGGGGAGCGGGCTGGCTGTTAGCTTTGTTTATCGCCGGGTTTGGGGTTAAGGCTGCCATTATGCCCCTTCACCGCTGGCTGCCGGCGGCAATGGTGGCTCCAACTCCCGTCAGCGCCCTGCTCCATGCTGTGGCAGTAGTTTATTCTGGAGTCTTCGGGATTTTGCGGGTTGTGTACTCAGTCTTCGGCCATGAATTGGTGAGACAGCTGAGTCTCGGCCGTTTTCTCCCCTGGGTAGCTGCCTTCACCATTCTGGTAGGGGTGATCGTTGCGACAAGGCAGGATGTCTTGAAGCGGCGGTTGGCTTACCATACCATCAGTCAGCTTTCGTATATTCTTCTGGGTGCCTTCACCCTTCATCCCTTGGGACTGGCCGGCGCGGTGCTCCATATGTTCAGTTACTCCATCCTGAAGGTCAGCCTGTTCTTTGCCGCGGGAATCATTGCCAGACAGACCGGCAAATTGAAGGTCAGCGAGATGGGCGGGGTGGGCTGGAGCCTCCCCTTGACCATGGCTGCCTTTGGTGCTGCCAGCTTAGGGATGATCGGGATGCTTCCTCTCAGTACCTTCTGGAGCAAGTACCACCTGATGAGGGGCAGTGCAGCCGGGGGCATATGGCCCTTCGCCTTGGTTCTGATCGTCAGCGGCCTGATTAACGCCTTTTGCTTTCTCCCCACTGTGATAGCTGCATTTACCGGGGAGAGGGGTCAGCAGGTACTGGAAAAGGGCGGCGGGGTGGGTCTTATGCTGGCTCCCACTGCCCTGCTGGCCGCATTGTCGGTACTAATAGGTTTGTGGCCGGGTATGCTTTGGCCCAGTGTTGAATCTGTCGTAAGGTCGTTTTTCTGAAGATCGGAGGTTGGCCGTATGCTGCTGGTATCCATTCTAGGTATTCCGCTATTGGGTGCAGCTGCACTCTTAAGGCTGCGGAATAGAAGTGCAAGTATCCCCTTTATCGCCAGTTCCATTGTCCTCGTCTTAGGAGCTTGGGGACTGAGGGGTGTCTTGGGGAGCGGGGACCTAACTTTTAAACTGTCCCTTTCCGGGCCATTTACACCCAGCCTTAGGGCGGATGCACTGTCGATGATTTTTGTTTTGACTGCTGCATTCTTATGGTGGGTAGTCTCCATATAC
>JAAYHH010000198.1 GCA_012735435.1 Bacillota bacterium
AAATGCCATTAGCAGCAGCAACGTATTATACGAAGGCGTCCAGCAGGGACTTAAGAAGGGAAAGGACCTTATATTCAAGGTATCCGGGTTTCTAGTTGGCCAATTCTTATCGGAGTGGTCCGAGGGCGTGGAGCGCCTGAACGAGCAGTTAAATTGGGACGTCAATACCATTCAGACAGCCATCGAGCGGGAGTACAGGCAGTTGAACCGCTTGGATGAAGCTGATTTGAACAGACACCTGTTTTCTAGGATCGCGGAGATAGCCGGTGTTGAATCCAATTTAAGTGTAAGCGCTGTCGGTGAAGCAGTAATCAGAAGAGCTGCTGAGGCATGCAAGATTCCGGTAAACCAACCGGTAGAAGTGCTGGAAGCCCGTGTGTTTGACCACTGCGTTGAAGAAAAGATCAAACAGCTAAAAGAACAGCTGACTCAGATGACAGATGCGGAACTGGAAGAATTTGAGACAATTGTGAGGGAACAGATTGAGAGTCTGAGCAAAGCTGAACAGGAAGCCATCCGAGAAACGATGGGGCTGGAAGAGCTTTCTGCCAAGCATGTAATTGGTTTTCTCAAGCAAACGTCCAGTGTGGCGCTGGCCCAGATGATCATCTCTGGGTTCGGATTTGGGGCCTATCTGTTCCTGACAACGCTCATTAAGGCCTTCAGCTTGCTGCTGGGAGTCACGTTTAGCTTCGGTGTATATACCGCAGCCACATCTGCGCTTGCCTTTTTGTTGTCCGGGCCTTTCTTGTTGATGGTCGGTCTTGTGGGTTTAGGACTCATGTATCAGAGAGCGGGAAATGCCCTTAATGATGAACTGGCGAAGCTCCTTGTGTTTGTCGGGCGCGGAGCGTTCTTGCAGCTGGAGGATGCGTAACAGTCTTGGAAGAACCGTTTGCTAATGCGTGGGATCAGTACCGGGGGATCAAAAACTGTCCTGGTAACATGGTTGCGGTACGAACTTGGGACCAAGTGGAAGGTGTCCCGCCAATGAACTAATGTATGAGGATTTGCCCCTTAGTTATTCGAGGAGGATAATGATGCGAGTCAAAGTCATCGAAAATCTAAGGAAAACCGGAATACCTTTCATTTCTGATGTACCGTGGGGCACACACATTGCGGCGTTTTACGAAACTAAGAAGGATTACTTCGACATTATGGTTCCGTATTTTGCCGCGGGTCTCGAGAACAACGAGTACTGTATGTGGATAGTCTCCGATCCGGTAAAGCCCATGGAAGCTGTTAAGGCTCTGAAAGGTGCCGTGCCGGAGTTAGACACCTACTGGACCCAGATTGAAATACTGTCTGATGCCGAGTGGTACCGCCAATACGGTTCTTTTCAAGGAAAACAGGTACTCAAGAACTGGGTGAGCAGGTGTAATTTTGCTGAGTCAAACGGCTACGAAGGCATGCGTGTATGCGGCGGCTCTAGCTGGTTAACCAAAAGGTACTGGAAAGACTTCATGGATTACGAAAGGGATGTCGAGGAAGCATTTGAGTCCTTTAATATAATCGCCATCTGCCCGTATCAGCTAAGTCAATGTGAATTATACCAGATATTGGACGTTGTCAGTCACCATCAGTTTGCCTTTGTTAAGAGTGAGCACGATTGGAAATATGCTAGGAACATTGCCAAATTTGAACGGATAAACGCGATGACCAGGATCGCTGCTGGTATCGTGCACGAAGTTAGGAATCCCTTGAGTGTAGCCAGAGCAACGCTTCAACTGCTCCAAACCAAGGATGACCTAAAGTCTTACCGCAAATTCTTTTCCTCAATTATTGATGAGCTGGATAGAGCAAACGGAATCATAACAGAATACCTTTCCTTGGCCACCACTAAGCAGCGAGAAGTTAAAGAATACAACCTAAATGATATTGTGAGTGATCTATTACCTTTGCTGCGAGCGGAAGCAATACCGAACCGTCATGACATCGTTTTCCACCCCAGCACCATCAGCGACATTTATGTAGATTCTAGTGATATTCGCCAAGTCATTTTGAACCTGGTGCGGAATGGACTAGAGGCTATGCCGGAACCAGGTGTAGTTGAAATTAGTACGTATATGCAAAAGGGCTATGTAGTAATGGAAGTCAAAGACTCAGGGCGCGGTATACCCCAGGAGATAATCCAAAAGCTGGGAACCCCTTTTCTCACAACCAAGGAAAATGGTACTGGTCTAGGGCTTTATATTGTCTTCAAAATCCTCGATAATTACCATGCACATACGAAGGTAACATCGTCACCTGCTGGGACAGTATTCAGAGTCTATTTTCCTAGCTCAGCATCGGCAAATGCACAGTAACACGGAGAGCCGGCCCTTATACGTTATAGTGCTGTGTCTCCGACCCGATGTAGCGGCGAAAAGAGAGGCAGAGCGGCCGGAAAAGGACTACGGCGCTTGGACGGTCGAAGCCCTGGATAACAGCTTGCGTAAGGAGACGCCTAAGAGTGGGCCGCGGCTTGACTAATCAGACTTACGCCGGAGGAAACTGTCGATGAAGCTCTGGCTAGGGCCTGGAGAGAGGTGCTGGTCGCCCTCTGATTCGCTAGATGTGCTGTGAATTAATGGTTGTTGTACAACTTGACAACAGCATGGTTACTCAAGATGCGATTTGGGAAGATCCGTCGGGTGGATTGTAGGGGAAGGGTGAATCCTATGTTATTTCTAGGGGTGGATGCCGGCGGCTCTAAGACGCTGTCAATTGTTGCGGATCAAGAAGGGACCTGCCTTGGAGTTGGTCTCGGCGGTACAGGTAATTTCCAGGTGAATGGAATAGAAGGGGCTCGGGAGGAGATCCGGGCCAGCATTGCCGAGGCTCTGGGAAATGCCGGGGTGGAGCTGGAGGATATTACCGCGGCCTACTGCGGGGTCGCTGGAGCAGACCGGGAGCGGGATTTTCGAATTGTAAGGAGCGTCTTGGAGTCCATACTTTCCGTCCCGCAGTGGAGTTTTGAGAATGACGCGGCCATAGGAATTTGGGCGGGGACAGGAGACGGCGTTGGTGTAGGGGTTATTTGCGGCTCCGGTACCAAC
>JAAYHH010000199.1 GCA_012735435.1 Bacillota bacterium
TGCTAACCTAGCTGAAATGGTTAACATCGGCATTCCGGTACCAGCAGGGTTCACCATTACCACCGAGGTATGTACCATTTACTATGAGAATAATCAGCAGTGGCCGGAAGGTCTTGAGGACCAGATTCGGGAGGCCATCGGCAAAGTAGAAGCGGAGATGGGCAAGAAGTTTGGCGACCCACATAACCCGCTTCTTTTTGGCGTTCGCTCCGGTGCCCGGGTATCGATGCCTGGTATGATGGACACTGTCCTCAACCTGGGACTCAACGATACCACCGTCAAGGGTCTTATCGAGGCTTCCGGTGATGAGCGGTTTGCTTACGACTGCTACCGCCGCTTTATCCAGATGTACGGCGATGTAGTTAAGGGCGTCGATCATGACCTCTTCGAAGAAATCATTGAGGCCAAGAAGCAGGAGAAGGGTGTAACCCTGGATACTGAGCTAGGAGCTGACGATTGGAAAGACGTTGTCGGCAAGTTCAAGGCTCTGTACGAGAAGCACACCGGGGAAGTCTTCCCAGAGGATCCTTTTGAGCAGCTGCGGGGCGCCATCAACGCAGTGTTCGAGTCCTGGAACAATCCGAGAGCTATCACCTACCGTGAGCTTAATGAGATTCCCCACGATTGGGGCACAGCTGTAAACGTCCAGGCCATGGTGTTCGGCAACATGGGCGATGACCCCGTCACCGGCAAAGGCTCTGGAACAGGTGTTGCCTTTACCCGTGACCCAGCTACCGGTGAGAACGTCTTCTACGGCGAGTACCTGTGGAATGCTCAGGGTGAAGACGTTGTTGCTGGTATCCGGACGCCCAGCCCCATCAGCGAACTTGAGAAAGAAATGCCGGAGATCTATGAAGAGCTCCTGCAGATCCGGGAGATACTAGAGAAGCATTACAAAGAGATGCAGGACGTGGAGTTCACCATCCAGCGGGGTAAGCTCTACATGCTGCAGACCCGTGCCGGAAAGCGCACCGCCGCAGCGGCTGTACGCATTGCAGTTGAAATGGTAGAAGAAGGCCTCATCGATAAAGAGACCGCCATCACCAGAATTGATCCAGCTCAGTTGGATCAACTGCTGCATCCAACCATTGATCCCAACACCGAAGCGAAAGTGCTGGGCACTGGACTTCCCGCTTCTCCTGGAGCGGCCGTTGGCAGAATCGTATTTAGCGCCAGGGATGCTGAGGAGTGGAGAGACCGTGGTGAGAAAGTAATTCTGACCCGGACCGAGACTTCCCCCGATGATATCGGCGGCATGGATGCGGCAGAGGGTATCTTGACTACCCGAGGCGGCATGACTTCCCACGCTGCAGTGGTGGCCCGGGGTATGGGTAAACCATGTGTCGCCGGTCTTGAGTCTGCCCAGATCCGCTATGATGCTAAGACCATCACCTTTGCCGACGGAACTGTGCTGAAAGAGGGAGACTGGGTCACCCTGAACGGTACCACCGGTGAGGTTCTCGAAGGCAAGGCTGACTTGATCGAGCCTGAGCTTACTGGTCACTTCGCAACAATTGAAGAGTGGGCCGACAGCATCCGCAGCTTGAAGATTCGTACCAATGCCGATACCCCCCACGATGCAGAGGTTGCCCGCAACTTCGGTGCTGAGGGAATCGGACTTTGCCGGACTGAGCACATGTTCTTTGCTCCTGAGCGGATTACCGTAGTCCAGCAGATGATCCTGGCTGATAACGCCGAGGCCCGTAAAGAGGCTCTGGCCAAGCTGCTGCCCATGCAGAAAGGCGATTTCGTCGGGATCTTCCGGGTCATGAAGGGACTGCCGGTAACCATTCGGCTCCTCGATCCGCCGCTGCATGAGTTCCTGCCCCATACCGACAAGGATATTGCGGCATTGGCTAAGGCTACTGGTCTAGATGAGGCAGAGATTCGGGAGAAGACCGAGGCTCTACGGGAAGCCAACCCGATGCTCGGTCATCGCGGCTGCCGCCTAGGCATCACCTATCCTGAGATCTACGATATGCAGGTTCAGGCTATCTTTGAGGCTGCCTGTGAACTAGCCAAAGAGGGCATCGAGGTAGTGCCTGAAGTCATGATCCCCTTGATCGGTACTGCCCGAGAGCTTGAGATCCTGAAGGCGAATGCTGTTAAGGTTGCTGAGGATGTAATGGAGAAGGCCGGCGTGAAGCTCGAGTACCACATCGGTACTATGATCGAGATTCCGAGAGCATGTCTCACGGCAGATGAAGTTGCAGCCCATGCAGACTTCTTCTCCTTCGGTACCAACGACCTTACCCAGATGGGCTTTGGCTACAGCCGTGATGACGTGGCCAAATTCCTCCCCGTTTACATCGAGCAAGGCATTCTGGAGAGGGATCCGTTCCAGTCGCTGGATCAGGATGGTGTCGGCCAGCTGGTAGATATCGCAGTGAAGAAGGGCCGCAGCGTTAAACCTGACCTGAAGCTCGGTGTTTGCGGTGAGCACGGTGGAGATCCTGCATCCATCGAGTTCTTCCATCGTGTTGGTCTAGACTATGTCAGCTGCTCGCCGTTCCGTGTGCCCATTGCCCGCATTGCGGCTGCACAGGCACAGATTAAGTTCCCCCGGTAAGACCGAGGGAATAATGGGTGAGTGAATTAGGGAGAGGCCCATGCTCACATGGGCTTCTCTTTATGTTCAAAGAGGGAACCTGAAATAAGACGTCGAATGCACTCCTAGCCTTTGGGGGAGGAGGCATGAGATGAATATCCGGATTAGAGAGGAAGCCTGGGAAAGGCAGTATCTGTCGCCCTATGCTGCTTTGAGCGAGGAGAGTAAAGGCCGGGTCCATCCCGAGCCGGAATGTGAAGTAAGGACAGTGTTCCAACGAGACCGGGATCGATTGCTTCATTCCAAGGCTTTCCGCCGTCTGATGGGAAAGACCCAGGTATTCATTTCTCCACTCGGCGATCACTACCGTACCCGTTTGACTCATACACTGGAGGTAGCCCAGATATCTCGAACGGTGGCAAGAGCTTTGAGGCTCAATGAGGCGTTGACCGAGGCCATTGCCTTAGGACACGATCTAGGACACACGCCCTTCGGTCATGCCGGTGAATTTGCCCTGGATCAATTGCTGGCCAAGGGCTTCCGCCATAATGAGCAGAGTCTGCGGGTGGTAGATGCTATCGAGACCTCCCGGGAGGGTCGGCCAGGCCTGAATCTTACCCATGAGGTGAGAAACGGCATTCTGTGCCATACAGGTGACCAGCAGCCGGCAACGCTGGAGGGAGCCGTGGTCCGGATCTGTGATCGGGTGGCATACATTAACCATGATATCGATGATGCCATCAGAGCTGGTCTCTTGCGGGAGGAAGACCTACCGGAGGAATGCAGGGAAGTGTTGGGTCGGGGCAGGAAGGCTCGGATTGATACCATGGTAAAGGATCTGATTACCAATAGTTGGGACAAGCCCGAGATCAGCATGTCTCCGGCGGTAGCCCGCGCCACTGACACTTTGCGGGATTTTCTCTTTGAACGGATTTATCTCGCCCAGAGTGCTGCAGAACAAAAAGAAAAGATCCACCGGCTGATTGCCGGCCTATTTCAGTACTACTTAACTCATCCCGAACAAGTGCCGGAGCAGTTTCGAAATGGCAGTAGGGAGGACTTAGAGCTTTTGGTTGCGGACTACATTGCGGGGATGACCGACCGATATGCCCTGGCTGAATTTGAAAAGCTTTTCCTGCCGAAGGCTTGGTCATTGTAAAGCAGGGATAATCAGTCTGTAAAGCGAACAGGTATCGGGCGGGGTGAATACTATGTCTGGTCTCATTCCGGAACGGGTCATCGCCGAGGTAAGAGAGCGCAACGATATTGTTTCCATCGTATCGGAATACGTTGAGCTCCGTCGGGCCGGAAAAAGCTGGAAAGGTCTTTGTCCTTTCCATAAGGAGAAAACTCCCTCTTTCAATGTGAATCCAGAGGAACAGTTTTACTATTGTTTCGGCTGCGGTGCCGGGGGCAATGTAATTAACTTTGTAATGGCTATTGAGAATCTTTCATTCCGTGAAGCCGTAGAACGGCTGGCTGAAAGGGCAGGTATACCGGTAGTATCAAGAAGGGTTAGCCCAGAAGAAAGAAGGCAGCAGTCTGAAAAGGAACGGTTTTTGGAGCTGCACAGGGCGGCGCAGGAGTTTTTCCATAGTAATCTCTTTGGCAAAGCTGGCGGTTTGGCCAGACAGTATTTGGCTGCCAGGGGAATCCAAGGGGAGACAGCCCGGCGCTTTGGCCTCGGTTATGCTCCGGCGGAATGGAGGAGCCTGTTAACTTACCTTGAAAGAAGGGGTTTTAGTGAGGCTGAATGCCTGGCCGCGGGGCTTGCATCGGAAGGCCGCAGCTCCCGCTGTTATGACCGATTCCGGGGCAGGCTCATCTTTCCCGTCTGTGATTCCAGGGGACGGCCCATTGCCTTTGGTGGGAGGGTGCTTGATGCCTCCCAGCCCAAGTACCTGAACTCTCCGGAGACACTGATATTTACCAAGGGGAATAATCTGTATAGACTTGATCTAGCTCGGAGAGGGTTCCGGGAGAAAGGGTTTGCCATCCTAGTTGAAGGGTACATGGATGTCATCAGCCTGTATCAGAACGGATTCGACAATGCCGTAGCTGCCCTGGGAACGGCACTGACGGAGAATCAGACTAGAACCTTACATCGATTCACTAAAGAAGTGGTTATTGCCTTCGACGGAGATGCTGCTGGAGAAGCGGCTGCCTGGCGGGGATTGGAGATACTGCGCAAGCAGGGCCTCAGAGTGCGGGTAGCTGAGCTTCCGGGAGGAGAAGACCCTGATACCTTTGTCCGCACGTACGGAGGCCAGGCTTTTGAGGAATTACTGAAGGAAGCTCCAGGGTTAACTGAGTTTAAACTGGGGACGATTATCCGGCGTGCGGATCTGGCCACCGTGGATGGAAAAGTTGCTGCCACGGGAAGGATTATAGAGGTATTGGCCGAATTAGATAGTCCTGTAGAGAAAAACGAATACCTCCGTTGGTCGGCTGCCAGGCTCAAGATCAGCGAAGATGTGCTGGCCGCTGAACTGGAGGCCTATGAGGCAAAAGCAGGTATCGAAAGCAGCTCCAGGCATAGAATCTCTACGAAGAGCAATAATAGGGGAGATGGTAGGGGTAGAGATGACTCCCGGAAGGCCCTTGAAGTGCCCAGGCGTAGACCCGAGGGGCTCCAGGGGTTATCGGATATCGAGGCCAATTTGCTGCGTCTCCTGCTGCATAACAGCCAGCTGTTAGAACGGGTTAAGCAGGTCTTATCACCTGGGGATTTTCGCCATCCTGTGGCGCAGCAGGCCATGGAATGCTTGCTTGCTTGTCATGAGGCTGGGCACTTGGAGAGCGGGGCTGCGGTGTTTGATTATGTCAAGGATGCCAGTGTCCAGCAGCTTTTCGCTGGATTGTTAACCTCCCGGAGCAGTTTGCCGCCGCAGCAGGCCTGCATGCAGTACGTCCGCAGACTGCAGGTCATGCACCTTAAAGATGATCTTAAGGTTCTGGAGGATCAGATAGGGCGGGTGGAGCAAAAGCCCATCGATGGCGGGTTAGTGAGCCAGCTCTGCAATTTGCTGATTAAATATCGACAGGCTCGGGAAGAGATTAGTAGGGGATTTCAATCATAAAGGGGTTAAAAGGTGAGTGTTGGAATTCAGGTAATGGGAAGGGGGGAGCGCGGTGAACAAGGATAACGGAAAGGCTAACATCGAGAATATACAATCCTTGATCAACAAAGGGAAGAAAAGCGGTGTCCTGACATATAAAGAGATAATGGATGCCCTGCAGGAGGTTGAACTGACTCCGGAGCAGATAGATGATATCTATGAGCAGTTTTCAACCCTTGGTATAGATATTGTTGCCGATGTAGATGATGATGACCATGCTGCCGATGATGATCTTGAAAAGACCGATGAACATGATGATTCAGACTGGGGTCTGTTGGATGGAGTTGGTCTAGACGATCCGGTTCGGATGTATTTGAAAGAGATCGGACGGGTGCCGTTATTGACCGCTGAAGAAGAGATTGAGCTGGCGAAGCGGATTGAGCAGGGCGATGAAATGGCCAAGAGGAAGCTGGCTGAGGCTAACCTCCGCCTGGTGGTAAGCATTGCAAAGCGGTATGTGGGGCGAGGCATGCTCTTTCTCGATCTCATTCAGGAAGGCAACTTGGGGTTGATCAAGGCTGTAGAGAAGTTCGATTACCGGAAGGGTTTTAAATTCAGTACCTATGCCACTTGGTGGATTAGGCAGGCGATTACCCGAGCGATTGCAGATCAGGCCAGAACCATTCGCATTCCGGTACACATGGTGGAAACCATTAATAAGCTGATCAGAGTCAGCAGGCAATTGGTACAGGAACTCGGCCGGGACCCGACGCCGGAAGAGATCGCCAAGGAAATGGACTTGTCGGAAGAGCGGGTAAGGGAGATCCTTAAGATTGCCCAGGAACCGGTGTCGTTGGAGACGCCTATTGGTGAGGAAGAAGACAGCCACCTCGGAGATTTTATCGAAGATCAGGATGCACCGGCTCCTGCAGAGGCAGCCTCCTTTATGATGCTGCGGGAACAGCTTGAGGATGTGTTAGGTACGCTGACGGACCGAGAGGAGCAAGTCCTGCGCCTGCGTTTTGGACTAGATGATGGTCGTTCCCGCACTCTTGAAGAGGTTGGGCAGGTTTTTGGCGTGACCCGGGAGCGAATCCGCCAAATCGAGGCAAAGGCTTTGCGCAAGCTGAGGCATCCCAGCCGCAGCAAGAAGTTAAAGGATTTTCTGGAGTAAATCAGGGCGGCCCAGGGTGATTCCTTGGGCTGACCCTGTGCAGGCAGGCTTCAGCCGATGTCGCTGGCTGGAACCGAAATGATTGTGGGGAAACACCGGTTGACTGATTGAGTGATATGGATTATTATAATGACATCCGTTGTTCCTCGGTAGCTCAATGGTAGAGCACCCGGCTGTTAACCGGGTGGTTGTTGGTTCGAATCCAACCCGGGGAGCCATTTTTTGGGCCCTTAGCTCAGCGGTAGAGCAGGGGACTCATAATCCCTTGGCCGTAGGTTCGAATCCTACAGGGCCCACCACATAAGAATGAGCCGCACCCCTAGGAGTTTGTTTCTAGGGGTTTTTGCATTTGTTGTCTATTTATCGGGTTAATGACTTGTGATATGCTGAGACTGCAGGTATACCCATTAGGTCGGCACACTCATTTGGAAAGGAAGTTGGTCCACTTGTTGAAAGGAACGGGGAGTGGGAGAGACTATGCTAGAGCAGCGGCCCTGTTGGGGATAGGCATGGTATTGGCGTCCTTGGTTTTTGGGCTCTTCTTCTTGGAGTCTAGAAGGCCGCAGCAAACTATTACGGTGGTAGGGACAGCCTCGAAGCTGTATGAAGCTGACACAGTGAAATGGTCTTTATCTGTAACAGAAAGAACTGGACTGGAAGACTTGGCCGGCGGTAGACGGCGGTTGTACCAATCTCTCCAGCAGCTCCTTAGCTTTCTGGAGGAAAGGGGCATTAATTCCAGAGAAATAACCGTGATCCCGCCCAGTGTGTACGAGTTTTACGGAAGCAGCGGGATAGAAGGGTATCGTTTCGAGCAGCAGGTCTACATTATTTCCCAAGATGTGGATACTGTCGAAAGCTTAGCCCTTGATGTGATTCCACAGCTGGATACAGAACTTAATGTTTACCGCAGTCAGCTGGAGTACTTCTACTCTAACTTGGATGAGCTGAAAAAGGATATGGTAGGTGAGGCTACCCAGAATGCCAGGGAA
>JAAYHH010000200.1 GCA_012735435.1 Bacillota bacterium
CATTGGGTGCATGCTCGGGAATCAAGTCCTCCAGGGGCTGATATATCCCCCTAAAGGTAACAAAATCCTCATCGGTGATTGTTTCAAACCAGCCGCTGATGAAGATATCCGGCACATCGCCGCTGGCCAGCACAACTGCCTTTTTCTCTAAAAAATCAGCTCTATACTGTTCCCATTCAATTTCTACTCCCGCTGCCTCGGCAAACGCGTTAAGGTGAGGCATTTCGTCTACGTCTTTGGTGAGAGCATGGGTAACTACCACAGCTCTTAATTTTGGTTTGCTTTGAGCAAAGCCTAGCGATGAGGCGACTAGCACCAAGACTAGCAGAACGCCTAGCAGTATACCGAGCTTCCGCCATAAACGTCGCTTAGCCATTCCATCCTCCTCCTTGTTCTCGGGATAGATTAACAACAGGTATGGACGCATCGTTAACCGCTTATATTTTCATTTATCACCCCCTACTGGTTATATGCATAGGAGACAATCGTCTCCGTGTCCATCTTCCAGAATAGAGCAGTTCTCTGGCTGCAAGGAGCAATATGTAATGCTGGCGCCGATTAGTGTATGGATTAATTGGTACGGGAGGTTTCCTACATAGAGGTACTGTGATGATATGCTGGTAATTACCAGAAAAGTATTTTAGCTGAAAGATCCTTTAGTAGAGTAACCGGTAATTACCGGACCAAATATATGATAAACACTATCGAAATATTGCGCAATCGGCAGGAGGGGTGATTGTAGTCGTATTAGAGCAATAAATATCCAAAAGCGGTAAAATACGTAAAAATTTGCAGAATTTCAAGGACCTCATGCTTATGTATGTAAGCAGAAGGGCTGGAGTACGGGCGCAGGACTGTTGGTATATACACTAATAGCAGTATTTGACAAGATGGGAACTGTCACGGCTGTAGAATTCAGTAGAGGAAATATCGGGGAGGGATGGAAGAGGCTGTCATGAAAGCAAGTTTGTACATAGTAGTAATAGCTTTGCTGATCCTTGGGACGGTTTCACAGGTCAGCGCTATGACCCCTTGGTTCCCATTTTGTCGTGGGAGGAAGCTTGGCCAATCGATTTGCAGATACCAAACTAGAAGCATTGGCCATTGGCTTTGCTAGTCACGCCTTATTGGACGCGATTCCCCATAACGACGAGGCGTTGGAAATCGCTCTGACCACAGCGATAGGTGCTGCTCTGCTGACGCACCAGGTGATGCAGCGGGAGGATGTTGATTGGGAACTTTTTCTCACCGGAGGATTGGGAGGCATACTTCCCGATGGTGAACACTTTCTAAAGAGAAATGGTTTTATCGACAGAAGTTTATATCCCAGTCATAACGGAACGATTAAACAGCCCCGCACTGAACCTGTTTGGGCGCTGTGGTTTGAACTGGGGGTTGCTGTGGTGGCTTTTAAGGTGGGGTTTTAGGGGTGTTCGGGGCGTTACCTTGGATTGGGGATGGATCTTGAAAAAGAGGTTTGGTGATCGCCCACAGAGCGAAGAAAAGAGACTAGCCAGGACCCAATAACGAACGCATAACGGGGTTGAGTGGGTTGCATGAGGGATTCAGGCAGCGGTACCATTAAGGTATACTAGAAGGACAGCACTAGGCTAGAACACCTAGTGCTGTCCTATTTGCTCTAATTGATCACTCAGTCTAGCGTCTAGCCTTTAGGGACGGCTGCTGACGGCTAATCCTGAGCCGAGACGGTGAACATGACCATCGCTGAATAGCCATCTTTGGCTTCTACCTTCCACCAGTCCTTGGTTCTCCATGCCGTTGCCTTTGCTCGGTATGAGTCGGAACGATCCCGGTGGTTCCAATCCCACTCTTTGGAGAAAGACTTACCCACTGATTTGCTGCTGGTTTTGCACTGTTCGAACCAATCCCAATTTCCACCCCATCGCCGAAGATTCCTCTCTATAGCCAGATCGTAACCGACGTCGTCGTCATCTGCCCCCGAAAACGGGTAGGCTCTTACGTGAATTCGTATAGGGGTGTTATTGCGAACCGTGAAGCGTGCATATCCGGGTTTAGATACCGGGTCATCATCGTCTAAATTCAGCTGGATTACATCTTCGTTTTTCTTAAACTCAATGCTTGCGTGGGGACCCACGGTCAACTTGATATCCAGGTCCTCCTTCGTCAGCGCAGCCAGCGCCACACTTGACAGAACGAGCACCAACACTCCTACAAGCAATAAGCAGCTCAGTCTTCTCATTATGTTCGCATCCTCCTTCTTGCCTCCCATGGAGGCGGTAGCTTACATGTCGTTGTAAGGAGATAAATGGCTTCTACATTCCAGTACAATGATCCAAAGCCTTTTTGGTGGGACATCACCTCCTCGGTGCTTGGGAGTACCTGTAGCTTATGGGCCATCTCGTATCGGATAAAGCAATTATGAACGATGGTATTCAGAGAAGTCGGAAAAATCAGTCAATAAAATTTCAATTTTGTTGTCTGTTCTGCGACATTCCGCTGGAAAGGGAAAAACGTTCGCGGATAGTTCTACTGCGAACGCCTTTTCTGATCCGCCGCTGGCTCCACCATTGCCCTCTATTATTAGAATTGGTATAATATTCAAGTGTGCTGAGGCGTCGTCTAATAAGATGCAGCTGCTCTCGGTGAGTCCACGGCAACCAGCGAAGGCTCAATCACGGCGCAGCGTGAATATGTGGGCAGCCAGAGGAGGCCCAATCATGGCGCAGATCGTTGTACATAATTTGCACAAGACCTTCAAAGTAGCCCGCCGACATGCAGGGCTGCGGCAGGCGGTACGGGGACTATTTAAGCGGGATTACACCTTGATCCGGGCCCTGGATGGGATCTCCTTTGAAATCCAGGAGGGGGAGCTGGTGGGTTATCTGGGCCCCAATGGTGCCGGCAAGTCTACCACCATTAAGATCCTGAGCGGGATTTTGGTTCCCGATGGGGGAGTGTGCCGGGTGATGGGGCGGGTTCCCTGGCAGGAGCGAGTTGCCCATGTAAGGGAGCTGGGGGTGGTGTTTGGACAGCGGTCCCAGCTATGGTGGGATTTACCGGTAATCGATTCCTTTGAGCTCCTGCGGGATATTTATCAACTATCTCCAGGGGATTACCATACTGTGCTAACAGAGCTGGCGGATATCCTCCAGCTTGATGGACTTATTGATACCCCGGTCCGTCAGTTGAGTCTCGGCCAGCGGATGAGATGTGAGCTTGCGGCCGCACTACTCCACAGGCCCCGCATTTTGTTTCTCGATGAGCCGACAATCGGCCTAGACGCCGTGTCTAGGCTTATGGTCAGAGACTTTATTGGGCGCCTCAATAGGGAAAAGGGGACGACAGTAATTCTCACTACCCATGATCTAGATGATGTTGAAGCCCTCTGCAGCCGAGTGATGGTGATCGGCAAAGGCAAGATCTTGATAGATGGAAGCCTACAGGAAATCCGCAGGCAGGTTGCCCATGAGAGGCGTTTAGTAGTTGAACTCGATGGCAGCTATCCGGCAGAGGCTCTCGCTAGGCAGGTCTCTGGAGCTCAGCTGGTAAAACTAGAGGGCAGACAAGCCCACTTTAGCTTCGAGCCAGATAAGATCACTCCAGTAGAGCTGCTCACAAAGCTTGCGGCAATATTTGAAATCCGGGATGTGCTCATTGAAGATCCGCCCATCGATGAAGTTATCTCCCGGTTATATGGGGAGCTCCAGATATGAGTATGAAGGTGTATCGGTCTCTGGTGAGAATGCGGACCTTGCTCCTCCTTCAATACAGGATGGCGGCCCTAGCAGGTATTACTACCCAGTTTATGTGGGGTTTTCTCAAGATTATGGTGCTGCAGGCCTTTTACCGGGCGGCAGGAGAGCCCCAGCCCCTTAAC
>JAAYHH010000201.1 GCA_012735435.1 Bacillota bacterium
CACCTGGTTACATCCCGAACCCAGTAGTTAAGCCCTCCAGCGGCGATGGTACTGCCGGGGCGACCCGGTGGGAGAGTAGCACGTTGCCAGGAAATTTCGCTCCCCGGTAGCTCAATGGTAGAGCACCCGGCTGTTAACCTGGTGGTTGTTGGTTCGAGTCCAACCCGGGGAGCCATTTGTTTTGTCCTCTCAGAGATGGAGCTTAAGGGGGTTCGAAAGTGGAGGAATTTATTACATCACTCTTGGTGAGCGCTGCCTCCGAGATGGGGGATAAGACCCAGCTTCTCGTCTTAGCCTTTGCCGCCCAAGCACCATTGGCGGTAGTTACCAGCGGAGTTATTGGAGGTCTACTTACTACCAATTTGTTGGCAGCGTTCATAGGGACAGGCATAGGTATGACTTTACCCCTGGCACCGATCAAGGCGGCAGCAGGGGTACTTTTTTTGGTGTTTGCCGGTTGGACTTTGTGGGGCCCCAGTGACTGTGAGGCAGAGGATGGGCATGAATGCCGGGGCCAGTTGCAGTCTCCCTTGGCAGTCGCGTCTGCTTTTTTTGTGGCAGAATTAGGAGATAAGACACAGCTGTGTGCACTAACCTTAGCAGCTAGATACCAGTCATTCCTGCCGGTATGGCTTGGGTCCAGCGCCGGTATGATCATAGCTATTTCACTGGCCATTGGTGTAGGACACTTTGTCGGCTCGAAGATCCCTGAGACTACTTTGAAATGGCTGTCAGCCAGCGTGTTTGCCGTTTTTGGAATCATTACCCTCGTTACTGCACTACAGGGTCTTTGAGCTGCATTTTCCTGAAGAGATTTACAGACTGCTGGAAGAAGGCTGTAGCCCGCTCGCTGTCACCCTGCTGCTGGTATAATTCTCCCAAACGGGAGTAGACATCTGCCAGCGGCAGGTTTGTTTTCGTCTCTTCCAGTGAGGCGGCGACAGTTAAGAGCAAGTTGATTCCTGCATCAACTTTACCCTGCTGAACATAGGCTTCAGCCAGTAATTGCTTTAGTCCAGTCTCGTCGCTGACGGACAGTTCCAGTGCTTTGTTCAGGATTTTTTCAGCCTTTTCAGCCCGCTCAGCGGCCGGGGGCTGCCAAGCCAAGTACACCCGGGCTAACTCCTCATATGCGTGGACTTCGTTGTGGGACAGCCCGGTATTTCGGGCTTTTTCCGCAGCTTCCAAGAGATGCCGCTCCGCCGTCTCAAATTCCCCCCGGGCCCGCTGGATGGATCCGAGATTGACTTGGCACTGTATCTGCATATCTTCATTTTCAATGGCTGCGTAGAAATGCCATGCTCTGGTAGTGAATTTGCAAGCACTGTCTAGGTGTTCTTGGTGGAAGTCGATATATCCTAAGGCCATACAGATATCGCCGTACTTATAGTAGGTCTGGGTGGATTCCGATTGCGTCAAAGCCTTCAGCAGATGGCGTCGGGCTTTCTCATACTCCCGAGAGCGGGCATAGGCAATGCCCAGATTGGTCAATGTCATTGTCTGAAGCTCCGGCAGCCGCTCGAGGTGGTGCTCTGTTGCAGCTAAAGCTTCTTCAAAGGCTGAGACAGCTTGGTCAAGATTCCCTTGGTCCAACTCCAAATCCCCCAGGGTGTTATATGCATAGGTCAATAACTCCCAATCCCCAGCCAGTTTCAACTCGACTCCAGCTAACTCCAGCATCTGTCCGGCATTTGCGGTCTGTCCTAGTTTTAGATAAGCCTTCGCTAAGTAAAAATAGACTTGGCCCCTGCGGCGATAATCTGTCTTATCCGTCAAAGACAGGGCCTCTTTATAGTAGTTCACGGCATCTGTGAACTTCTCTTCTTGCTCTAAATGACTTGCCAGCAAGATCAGATGGTCAATCTTGTCTGGGTCTGACGAATGGGGAGTATAGTCCTCATCGAGAAAATAGCTGACCGGTTTTCCCAGCCGATCAGCAATGATCTGCAGACTCTTCAGTGATGGACGGGCATGATTTTTCTCAATTTGGCTGATGAAGCTCTTGGTGAAATCATTGCCTGCCAAATCCTGCTGGGTCATCCCCATTTTCAGCCGCAGAGCACGGATTTTCTCACCAACATGAGGTGCTCGTGTCAATGTGAGACCCTCCCAATGGACAAGGATGGGAAATAACACCCTGGTTAGGATATTTTATGTAATTTAGTGTATCATAGGGCCACTGGACAGTCAATGTACAGCAATCCATTACGAATTGACAAAAAGTAAATTCTTTTGTACACTGGGGTCAACAGCAATTAAATTAAGGAGGAACGATTGGGGTGAAAAGTGGTGGGATCCAGTGAGCCATGTAAGTAGATTGAGTGATAATTTCTACAGGAGAACTGGCAAGAGGGCTGAAATCAACATAAGCAGCATCAAGAAAGAACACAAGAGTGTTGGTTATAGGGAAAAGTACATATGCTGTCTGATCAGAGAAGGCGGTATAACCTTCTTCGAAGGACCAAGCAGCAAAAAGCCTTCCAATAGTCCATGGATAATGCGATCCCGTGACTTGAATTTACCCCTGACAGATCCCGGTGACTAGGAGCTGCGCCAGATGCTCTTATTGGAGTCTGTCGCGTGAGACCTACTGATCCAACTTAAGCAGGCCTAACCGCTAGGTTAGGCTGTATCTATATCCAGCTGCCGGTTAACCGGAGTTTAAATCCCGTGCCTATAGGTAAAGGATTTGACGGGGAAATGTTTAATACTGGAACTAAGGTATGTATAAGTTCTGGGAAGAGGAAATGCACCGGTCAAGGCTCCAGTGAATAGGCTGGAGAGAGGACGGTGGTTGAAATGGAAAGGCAGAATTCAGTAGCCGATTGTATAATCTGTCAACATCAGAAAACCGCAGGGATCTGCATCCTGGGGATGTCGATTTGTCCCCAATGTGAAGAAGAACTGGTGGCGAGTAAGGCGACACACTCAGGTTATGATATATATGTAGAACGGCTGCGGGTCCTTTGGCGGCGCATATTCGATGCCGATGCCAAGGCGGGAGGTTCGGCTGGATTAGCGGTGAAATCCATGGAGGCAGTTGAATGTATAGAGCCGAGTACCGGCTAGACCAATCTAGAGCCCCTTTTCTAGAAGGTCTGAGACAATACAGTATAGATAAAATCATCCCCTTTCATACACCTGGACATAAACAAGGTCGGTCTTTAGATCCCGGACTCCAATCGGCCCTGGGGAAACTCCCTTTTTTGCTGGATGTATCCGATGAGATTGCCAGTCAAGCCCACGGCAATGATTCGGAGAAAGTCTTGCGGGAAGCGGAAGCACTGGCTGCCGATGCCTTCGGAGCAAAGACAACGTTTTTTCTCCACAACGGTACAACTGCAGGTATTCAAGCGATGCTGCTGGCAGCCCGTCAGTGGGCTGGTAGTAGGCTATCTGTTGAGAAGCGTTTCATGGAGGACGCGGGGGAAGTTCTCGTGCCCCGCAGCGTACACCGCTCAGTCCTGGGAGGACTGATTTTGGCCGGCCTTGCGCCCCGATTTATCTCCGATACATGGGATGCAGAATGGAGTATTCCCTTACCTCCCCCACCGGAGGCTTGGCAGGCTGCCGCGGCCAACTCCCAATCCTTGGCGGCCTATTTCGATACATATCCCAATTATTACGGAATCGCAGGACATTTGGACGAGATTGCAGTCCTTGCCGCCGATGGGGACAAGCTGTTGTTGGTGGATGAAGCCCACGGCGCACATTTCCGGTTTCATCCCAATCTGCCGCCCACCGCCTTGAGCCTTGGAGCAGATGCTTCCGCCCAGAGCGCCCATAAAGTGCTGGGGGTTTTGACCCAGGCATCAATGCTGCACATCAATAATGAAGAGCTGGCTGTGCTTATGCCTCAAATTCTCGGTATACTGCAAAGTACAAGTCCATCCTTCTTGCTCTATGCTTCTCTCGATGCAGGACGCCGGCAGATGGCTCAGGATGGGAAGCGCCTGTGGCAGAGAGCCTTGGAATTATCCAGCACTGCCCGGGAAAGGATTAACCGTATACCGGGATTGCAATGTTTAGGGGAGGAAATACTGAAGAAACCCCAAGTTAAATTCTGGGATCCTACTAAACTCCTGATTAGGGTTGATGGATTAGGCTTGAGTGGTTCTGATGCCGAAATAAGGCTCCGGGCAAAGGGAATTCAGGTAGAGTTAGCAGGCCTTAACCATATCCTTGCGTTGATTGCCATCGGTGATGGCCCGGAGGAAGTCGGCGCCCTGGTGAAGGCTCTGAAGGAGCTGGCGAGGGAGCAGAGCGGCTTGAGACGAGGCTCTCCGGCAAGGTTGTCTCAACTGCCCCGGCCTGGAGAGATGATCTTATCTCCTCGGCGGGCTGTCTTGTCTTCACGGAGGGAAATTGACCTTGCCGCTGCCGAGGGTGAAATTGCGGCTGCAGATGTCCTGCCGTATCCTCCGGGAATTCCCGTTTTAGTACCGGGAGAGAAGATAACCGCTGAAAGTATAGACTTCTTGCAGGAGTGCCGCCGGAAGGGTATTGAAATAAGAGGTTGGGCCGATACCAGCAAAGAGACAATCTGGGTGGTGGATATAGATTGAATAAGCAGACAGAGA
Organism: Bacillota bacterium; assembly: GCA_012735435.1. Lineage (GTDB taxonomy): Bacteria > Bacillota > Limnochordia > DTU087 > DTU087 > DTU087. The sequence continues at coordinate 4,581 of JAAYHH010000201.1, forward strand.
TTGTTGATGACCTAGATCGGTTGTTGGAGGTTCTGCCCCAGTTCGTTCGGGAGACACTTGAGGAGCAGGGCAATTTCGATAACCTGATCGAAATTGTGCTGGATTTGGGCAGAAGGCCGGAAGCCCGCTATTCCAATGGGTTCGTTTATCTTGCTGATAATGAGGTCAACCGGGAGCATATTGATACGGTGCTGAAGCGGGTGGGAGAATTCGGGCTGGATAATAGAGCCGGTATAGAAAGAACGCTGCATCGGATTTCGGCCATCCGCAACCGCCAAGGCGAGATCATCGGGTTGACCTGCCGGGTGGGCAGGGCAGTCTTTGGTACCATTGACATCATCCGAGATGTTATTGAAACCGGCGCAAGCCTCCTGCTTCTCGGGAAACCGGGGGTTGGGAAAACCACTATGCTGCGGGAAATTGCCCGGGTCTTGGCCGATGAGTTCCTGAAACGGGTAGTAATCGTAGATACCTCCAATGAGATCGCCGGCGATGGAGATATCCCCCATCCAGCTATCGGCCGTGCCCGCCGCATGCAGGTTCCCCGTCCAGCTGATCAGGCAGCGGTGATGATCGAGGCCGTGGAAAACCACATGCCTGAAGCGATTGTTATTGACGAAATCGGAACAGAGGCAGAGGCCCAAGCTGCCCGAACTATTGCTGAACGAGGTGTACAGCTCATCGGTACCGCCCACGGCATTACCTTAGATAATCTTGTGCTCAATCCCACACTGTCTGACCTCATCGGAGGGATCCAGGCTGTCACCCTAGGAGACGAAGAGGCCCGCCGCCGGGGGACCCAGAAGACGGTGCTGGAGCGAAAGGCGCCTCCTACCTTTGATGTAGTGATTGAAATTCAAAGTACCCAGCGGCTTGCCATTCACCACGATGTGGCGAAAACTGTCGACTTGCTCCTGCGGGGTGTAGAGCCTCGGCCGGAGATCCGGGAGCGTTCAGCGGCAGGGGAGATAAAAGTTGTTCAAGAAAGTGACTTAGAGGAACTCCATTTTGGAGACACCAGGGCAGTAAATGTCAATTCGGCACCCTTTCCCAAAGCTCCAGTTCCCAAGGTAATGCGGGTGTTTCCCTATGCCGTGAGCCGGAATCGGTTGGAAAAGGCCATTGCCGAAGCAGGGGTACCCCTTAGGCTTACCAATGATCTGTCACAGGCGGATTTTGTTCTGACCATCAAGGGCCAGTACCGAAAGATGCCCAAGAGACTGCGGGAAGCGGAGGCGAGGGGCAAGCCGGTGTATGTGCTCCGCAGCAATACCAAAGCCCAGATGCAGGAGTTTGTCACCAATCTGGCCCATGACGAAGAGGCCCAGGCTCTGATGGAGGCGGAGCAGGCTGTTCATCAAGTGCAGCTCTTTTCTCAACCCGTTGAGCTTTCCCCTCAGAATGCCTATATCCGCCGTCTTCAGCATCAGTTAATCGAGAAATTCAAGCTGCAGTCTACGAGCGTAGGAGATGAACCGGAGCGGCGGGTGAAGGTTCTGCCAGTTGATTTATCCAGTGAAATAAGGTGAAATGTATATGGGACCGACTTTTATTACTCTCGAGGGGCCGGATGGTTCCGGAAAATCGACACAGGCAGCGCTGCTGGCCGAGAGGTTAAGGCAGATAGGCCTGCCGGTGGTCTTAACCCGGGAGCCTGGAGGCACATCGGTGGGGCAAAAGCTGCGAGAAATACTCTTAAATCCGGATATTAAGCTGTCGGTGATGACCGAGGTCTTGCTCATGGCCGCTGACCGCGCTCAGCATGTTCAAGAGGTGATCAAGCCTGCTCTGGAGAATAATATGGTCGTAGTCTGCGATCGGTATATTGACTCCAGTTTAGCATACCAAGGATTCGGCCTCTTGGGGGAAATCAGCCAAGTCAAGGCTATCAATGAGACGGCTATTGACGGCATATGGCCGGATTTGACCATCCTCTTGGATGTGGAGCCTGAAGCTGGTCTCAGAAGGCATAGGCAGGCTGAATCGGAGGCGGGAAGGTCCCAGTGCTCAGGCCGAACCAACGGGTTGGACAGGATCGAGCAGCGGGATCTTCAGTTTCACCAAAGGGTTCGAGATGGATATCATGTATTGACAAGAATGTATGCCCAACGGTTTGTTGTCATCGATACTACAAGACTTCAGATAGAGACAGTAGCCCAGAAGGTTTGGGAGGCCGTAGCGCAGCGGATAAAAGCTGCCCATGGATGATTGCAGCTTTGCCAGCAGGGGAGGGAAAGACCCATGAAATTGATTATAGCCATCGTACAGGATCAAGATGCTAATAGACTGCTGGAAAGATTATTAGACAATGGAATAGGTGCTACTAAACTGGCTAGTACCGGCGGCTTCTTGAAGGTAGGCAGTACAACACTGCTAATCGGAGTCGAAGAAAACCAGGTAGAAGAAGTTCTCGATCATCTCCGGGAAACCTGTAAAGCCCGCAAACAGCTGGTCACTCCGTTAGCAGCTGTAGGCAGATCTATTAGTGCTTTTATGCCTCAGCCGGTGGAGGTTAAAGTCGGCGGGGCAACTGTCTTCATTCTGGATGTAGAGCGATTTGAGAAAATCTAGTGTACAGCATTTTGAGGGGAGAGGAAGCGCAGCTGCCCGGGGGGCGGCTTGTGCCCGCGCATGAAAATCCGTGCTAGGAAAGAAGGAACATTGGGGCGGGATATACCGTCTGGGAAGTCCGCCGCTGCATCCCGCGTGTCGCTGCGTCATTCGCCATTCCTGACAGCTCTGCAAGAGACAATGGAGGAGCGGGATGAGGAATCCCTGGCCCGTTCTTTTGCTGCCATCGATGAAGCGGCCGAGGCTCTGCGCCGTTCGGTAACTTTGCGAAATCTGAAAAGGTATAAAGAACTTGTGCGGGAATTTATCCGCATGCTGACCGCTAGAGCCTATGCTGTCCAGCGGGAAGCTGGGTTTGATCGATATGGTCATCGACGGCTTTATACCATTGTGGCCAAGATCGATGCTGAGTTGGAAGCCTTAACCCGTGAGGTTATGGAGGCACAGTCGGATCAAATGGATTGGGTTAGCCGACTTGATGAGATCAGAGGTCTGCTTTTAGATATATATAGTTAGTTTGTTAGTCTGGCTGTTGGGCTGCGCCGGAGGAGGACAAACCAGTATGCAGGGATTTGATAGTCTGATGGGGCAGGAGACAGTGGTCCAGCGGCTGCAGCGAGCTATTATCTCCGGGCGGGTGGCCCACGCTTACTTGATTACCGGTGCGTCAGGCTCCGGCAAGAAAACCTTGGCCATGGCCTTCGCCCAGGCCCTTTTCTGTACTGACCAACCGGGGAGTGCCTGCGGGACTTGTTCGGATTGCCGCCGGGTCGAGGCTGGCAATCATCCAGATATGATAATCATAGAGCCCGATGCAGGCAGGATCAAGATTGATCAGGTCAGGAGACTTAAGGAACGGTTTGCTCTACAGGCCTACGAAGGCAGTTGGAAGGTAGGCATAGTTGTTGGGGCCGAAACTATGACCGTGGAGGCGGCCAACAGTTTGCTGAAATTGTTGGAGGAACCCAGCGGTCAAGCTGTAATTATGCTTCTCAGTACAAGTCCTTCAATGCTGCTGCCAACCATAGTATCCCGCTGCCAGCGAATCGCAATGAAGCGCATCCCCCGTCAAGTGATAGCATCTTTTTTGGAAAGGGAATACGGGCTTTCTCCGCAGACGGCTGCGGTTGTTGCCGGTTTGGCAGACGGTCGGCTGGGACAAGCTAAGGAATTTGCCAAAGGGGAAAACTTAGTTCGGATAGAGCAGCTTCTTTCCGCGCTGGCCGGCAGGGAAGGCCGGGGTTTGGAAGCTTTGAGGCTTGCAGCCCAGTTGGATGCCGAGCCGGAAGCCCTTGAGTTTACCCTGCAGATTCTAACTACCTGGCTAAGGGATATGCTGTTACTGGCATCGGGCTGTCCCCGGGACATGATCGTCCATCAAGATCGGTATGATGAGCTGCTAGAGCAAAGCAGGCTGTACTCCCCATCAGCAATTATGCAGGCCATTTGGCAAGTTGAGGATGCTGTCCGGGCGCTTAAGGGCAATGCCAACAGGCGGTTAACCCTCGATGCATTATTCTACCAGCTGGCTGATTTGAATTCTTTTTCCCGAGCGAGTGAGGTTTATAAATATGGTAAAAGTAGTGGGAGTTAGGTTTAAGCATGCGGGCAAGATCTATTACTTTGACCCCGGCGACATTGAATTGACAGCCGGTGATCCTGTCATTGTGGAAACTGTCAGAGGAATGGAGTACGGACAAGTCGTTGTTGCACCCAAAGAGGTGGATGAAAGCGATGTTGTTCAGCCTCTGAAGCAGGTCTTGCGCCGGGCGACAGAAGCAGATATGGAAATTCTGGCGGAGAATGCTGAGAAAGAACGCTCCGCCTTTCAGATAGGCTTAGAGAAAATTGAAAAACACGGACTACCAATGAAGCTGGTGGATGTAGAATACACTTTCGATAACAGCAAGGTGATTTTCTACTTTACCGCAGATGGCCGGGTAGATTTCCGTGAATTGGTAAAGGATTTGGCCAGCGTTTTCCGGACCCGGATCGAGCTTAGACAGATAGGGGTTAGAGATCAGGCTAAAATGCTGGGAGGCCTGGGCCCCTGCGGCCGGCCCTTGTGCTGTGCTACCTTTTTGGGGGACTTCGAACCGGTTTCCATCAAGATGGCCAAAGAGCAGAATCTGTCCCTCAATCCCAGCAAGATTTCCGGCATTTGCGGGAGACTGATGTGCTGTCTAAAGTTTGAAGCCGAGGTGTACAAGACTGAGAAGGAAGACAGCAAGCCGGAGACCGGGGAAGAGAGCCAGGAAGAGCCGCTGACGGAAGGCGCCTGTGTGTGTGGAGGATGCCCAGGATGCGGATTGGCGGAGGCTGCAGTGGAGGAAAGTGACTCCGAGGCTGAAGCAGAGGAAAGTGACACTCGAGCTGAGGATGAACTGGAAGAAACTGCCGTTCAGGAGGATGAACGGGACGAGGCTCCAGCACCCGGCAAGGAGGACGCTGTCCAAGACGGTCCATCGACTAAACCGAAGGGCAATCGCCGCCGCAAACGGCGTTACCGCCGTCCCCGCAAGCGGACGAAGAAGGACGATAGAAAGCAAAGCCGCAGTAATGAGAAAAAATGAGGTGGGCTTATGAGCCGCGACGCTTCAGTGCATCATGTATATATAGTCGAGTGCTGTGACGGAACCCTCTATACCGGGTACACGCGGGATCTGGAGCAGCGGCTCAAAGCCCATAACCAAGGAAAGGGAGCAAAATACACCAGATCACGGCGGCCTGTCCGTTTGGTGTACTGGGAAAGTTGTGAAAGCAGAAGTGCCGCCCTGAGACGGGAGCGCCAGATCAAAGCCCAATCTAGGGAGGCCAAGCTCCAGCTGATCCAAGGGAAAGGTTCGGAGGAGATGGCGGTACTACAGGAGAGATGTCGGTGACAAAGGGTTACGGGAAACTGTTTATCTGCGCCACTCCTATTGGCAATCTGGAAGATATCACTTTGAGGGCACTTAGAATCCTCCGGGAGGTTGATCTGATCGCGGCAGAAGACACCCGGCGGACCCGCCAGCTCCTCACCCACTTTGATATCCATACTCCCCTGATTAGTTATCACCAGCATAATACAGCCTCCAGGATCCCGGAACTGATCCAACGGCTGAAATCAGGGGAGAATATTGCGGTGGTGTCGGATGCCGGTACGCCGGGAATTTCCGATCCTGGTCAGGAGCTGATCCAGGCAGCTATCCAGGAGAATTTAGCTGTTGTTCCCGTACCTGGGCCTAGTGCTGTGATTACCGCCTTAGTCGCTGCTGGATACGATACGACTGCCTTTGTCTTTGGCGGCTTCATTCCCCGTAGCCGCCGGGGGAAAAGGGAAGTATTGGAACAGGTTGCGAGGGAGCCCCGAACTACAGTGCTCTATGAAACCCCCCATCGGCTGCTGGATACTTTGCGGCTGTGTGCAGAGCTTATGCCCGAGCGGCCCATGGCAGTCTGCCGGGAAATGACCAAAATCCATGAAGAGATCGTCAGGGGGAAACCGGCTTTTCTCTTGGAGCACTTCGAGAAACACAGCCCCAGGGGTGAATTTGTCCTGGTGTTCTCAGCGGTTGAAGAAAGCAGTATTCCATCGGCTGCCGGGGAACCCGGGGAGGAACTCACCATTGAAGAAAGGTTACAAGAACTCTTGGAACAAGGGTATGACAAAAAAACCGCCATCAAGACTGTGGCGCGGGAGCGTGGTATTCCAAAGCGGGAGGTCTACGGAGCCGCCATAAACCTTCCCGCACTGCCGGCAAAAGAACCTTAAGTCTATGTCCAGCCTTAGGATGCGCTGCTCATCTGGGCAACACACTTGGAGCATACATATTTGTCCTTGAAGGCAGTTATCCCATCGGTATTTCCGCAGAAGACGCAGGCAGCTTGGTATTTTCGCAGGATAATTTTGTCGCCTTCGACGAAAATTTCGATGGGGTCTTGTTTATCAATCTGCAGTGTGCGGCGCAGTTCTATGGGGCTCACAATTCGGCCCAAGTTATCCATCTGGCGTACTATTCCGGTAGACTTCATCTTCTAGCCACATCCTTTAAGACACGAGTCGACATATTCACAGGGAAAAGTATACAGAGTCCCAGAAAGCAAGTCAACCTCTTTCTTGTAAGAAACTGTTAGGGGAGGAGGCGTGAAAGTTCGATGAACCTGCGGATCATTGGAAGGAGCTCGCCCTACGCCGGGCCGGGAGAAGCAGGGATAGGGTACGTAGTAGAGAACGAAGGCGGCCACATACTGTTGGAGTGCGGCAGCGGCGTTACTGCCAAGTACTTAGAGCGATATAACTTAGCCGATCTTCAGGGAGTGA
>JAAYHH010000202.1 GCA_012735435.1 Bacillota bacterium
ATAAGGGCCCTTGTATACTGTGTGTCGAACGAGGAGGTCACAACAACTATGCTGTCCGAAGTTGATGAGAATCGGATTATAATCGGTCGAACGCCTTGTCGGGTTCCTGCCGACCTTTTCAAGAGTGATATATTCCACAGGGTGCTCAAATCATTCGTCACCCGGCTGATTCGCCGTGATTCGCCTCACTTGGGAGCCATCAAGCATTTTCGCCGGGAGGACCAAGAAGAAAGCAATGGTTTTCCCTATGATATTGAACTTCTAACTAAGTTTTTTATGTTCCTATCAATGCAGTCCCTAGATGAGGTTATTGAGGCTTTGCCTATGCTGGCGCCGGTGGCTGAGCAGCACCTGGAATTGTATGATTTCGTAGAAGAATTTTATGACTTTTGGCGGGGCCATGAGCGGTACCTGATTTACGAGGATGCCTACGGCCCCAGGACTGACACCTACACGAGACATCAGCACTTTATTCAGGTAAACGAAACCATGAAGGACTTGGTCCTGGAGGCCTATCGAAACATCTGTACCAACCTTACCGGCAGAGTGCCCATGGTATACCGGCAGCTGCCGGCCGGTGCCGGCGTGGGGATTCTCACCTGCCGTCTCGATTGGCAGACTCCGGCTGAAGCCTATGCTGGCCTGAGGGATATTCCCTTCATTCAACTTCTGGTTATAGTGCCGCCTTTGGTGTATTATCCGAAGCGGAATTACCGTTCCGGTATGTTCAAGCCTGTTGAATACAACCCCCTTGAGAGGGCGGCCTTCGATCCCGAGGATTGGGTCTGCTACCCCGCTAAAGTGGGCGAGATTCTGATGTTCATCTATTTTCACAAGCGCTATCTCAGCCTCGGCACCAGCCTTTCCAACCTGTTGGAAATGGCGGAGGCTGAAGAAATCGAGGGTAAGAAACCCGATGCTATTTTGGTGTTTGGTGTTGAACCCGAGGTTCTGGGTCCCGATGAGACTGTCTATTATGAAGACAAGGCCAACGAGGTAATAGTGGGGGTCATTGGCCGGACGGAGCGGGTAGACTATTTCGGTTATCTGAAGAAGATGGCACTGACCCTGCACAACTTACTCCAAATCGATAGGGGCAACTTGCCGATTCACGGAGCCATGGCCAATATCGTCTTGCGGAACGGACACTGTGCCAACGTAATTCTCATGGGCGACAGCGGAGCCGGTAAGTCAGAATCGTTGGAGGCCCTGCGGATTTTGGCCGATGAACATCTGCGGGACTTAACTGTAGTTTTCGATGATATGGGGTCGCTGCAGCTTAGGGATGGACGGGTAGTTGGAGTAGGGACAGAGATCGGGGCCTTTGTGCGCCTTGATGACCTGCAGCCCGGCTATGCTTATGCTGAGGTGGAGCGGAGTATTATCTTGAATCCCCATAAGACCATTGCCAGGATTGTAATACCCATCACCCCCTACGGGAAGGTTGTTGCGGGATGGCCGGTGGATATGTTCTTGTATGCCAATAACTACGAACGGGTTACTAGGCAGCATCCCTACATGCAGTTTTTCAATGATGTAGATGAAGCGCTAGAGGTCTGCAGCCAGGGTGCCAGGATATCCAAAGGTACCACCAGCGAACAGGGACTTGTTTATACGTATTTTGCTAATCCCTTCGGTGCGCCCCAGAAACGGGAGCAGCACCACAGCCTAGCCCGCAAGTACCTGGAGACCATGATGAACCAGGGCGTAAGAGTTGGGCAGCTCCGGACGCAGCTGGGTATTAAAGGTTTTGAAATAGCGGGACCGGAGCTGGCAGCCAAGGCGCTGCTGGCGGCTATCCAGGGTCGGTATGAATAAAAAAAGGTAGAAGGCAAAAAAGCATAAAACAAACGATAAGAGCTGACGGTTAACCCGTAAGTGCCCGAGGAGTAGACCGGTATGTGCTGAACCGGCGATACCCTTGGCGGGACCGTCGGCTTTTCTGATCTTTCGAGTTTTAACAGATCATATTTAATTATCCATATAAGAACAGAGAAATAGAAAAGAGGAAAGTAACACGGAATGGAGAAAGAATATAAACAAGTCTGCAAATAGAGTATGTTTTGAGTATGAATGATCGGTTAAAGAATGGAGGTGAGGGCTGGGGCGCGGCTGATCATACCTTTTGGGTTTCTGTGGTGGAACCTTAGGCTATATGCTCAAAGGAGGTTTCCAGAACGATGAAAGGACGTTGGACAGGTAGATTAGTACTGTTGTTGGCAGTTTTGATGGTTGTATCCTTGGCTGGAGCAGCCGCTGCCAGGGAAAAGGTCACTTTCTGGACCAGCCATTCCGGCACGCCGGATCGGCAGGCATTGGAGCTGATTGTCCAGAAGTTCAACGAAAGCCAAGACAAATATGAAGTGGAAATGACCATCGTACCCGGCAGTGAAACCGAGGTAGCCAAATTAATGACAGCCGTTGCCGCAGGTACAGGTCCCGATGTATATCTCCTCGACCGGTTTACTACTGCCCAGAGGGCGGTAGCAGGTGTATTGACCGACTTGACGCCCTTTATTGAGCGGGCTGGCTGGAGACCGCAAGATGAGTTCCTGGAGTTCGCGATTGAGGAATCAACCTGGGCAGGGAGGATCTATTCACTTCCTTTCGATACAGATACCCGGGGTCTGTATTACCGCAAAGCTGATTTCATAGAGGTCGGGCTCGATCCCGAGGCACCGCCGGCCACCATTGATGAACTGGAAGTCGTAATGGCCAAGCTGACCAAGCGGATCAGTGAGCGCCGGTTCGAGCGGATCGGATTGATTCCATGGCTAGGCCAAGGCTGGCACTACACCTGGGG
>JAAYHH010000203.1 GCA_012735435.1 Bacillota bacterium
GGCTGGGTTTATTGTAATAAGGTGCCACCAGCAAGATTCCATCAACGCCCAGCCGCTGCACTGCCTGGGTTAACTCCACTGTCTCATCTGTGCAGTTGGAGCCGGTACCCGCCAGTACGATTGCTTCACCGCCGACGGCATCAACAACTACCTGAATCAGCTTCAGTTTTTCCTCCGTCGTAAGGGTGGGTGATTCGCCGGTCGTTCCGCAAACAACCAGACCGTCTGAGCCTCCTTCGCACAGCTTCTTGGCCAACTCTGCTGCCCGTTCATAATCCACTTCCAGCTCGCTGTTAAAAGGAGTCACCATTGCTGTAAGCAATCGTCCAAACTGCGCCATTGCTATCTCACACTCCCTCAAGTTTCTGACCTGCCCAGCTGAAACTCACTGTGCAGGGCGTGTACTGCAGCCTCCACATCCTTTTCCCGCACTAAGCAAGAGATGTTGGCATGGGAGTCGGTTGTCTGATAGATAGTCACTCCAGCTTGCTGGAGGGAAGATACAACCCTAGCCATCACACCCGGCACTCCCCGCATCCCTGCTCCCACCGCTGAGACCTTGGCCATACCCGGCTCGATCTGGATTTCTACTGGAAAATCCCCCAGGACATCCTCTGCCTGCTTCGCCCAGCGATGTTCTATGATAAAGGAGATCCGATTGGGTGATACATAAATCATATCTAGACTGATCCCTGCATCGGCCAAACCTTGAAAGATAGCCAATCCCAGCTCCGACCGGTTAAAGTCTGCCGTAGTTTCCAGCTGGATTTGGACCATGCCGCCTACGTGGGCAATGCCGGTAACCACCCGGTCGCCCCTAATCTCCACCTCACTGGCCGCACTGTGAACTAACGTACCCGGGCTGCTGGATCCCGTGGCCCGTATCCTCAAAGGGATATGGCCTTCCATGGCGATCTCCACTGCCCGGGGATGAATTACCTTCGCCCCCAGATGGGCCATTTCCGCGATTTCCCGGTATGTGACGGTCTCCAATCGCCTGGCGTTTGGCTCCACCCGGGGATCAGCTGTCATCACACCATCTACATCGGTGTAGATTTCTACCATTTCCGCCTGCAAAGCCACTCCCAGGGCAACAGCACTGGTGTCCCCGCTGCCCCGTCCCAGTGTAGTGATCTCACCATCTCGGGTTTTTCCCTGAAAACCTGCCACAACGGGAATAACTCCCCTGCTCAAGCACTGCAGGACCCTGTCGGGCTTCACCTCGATGATTCTCGCAGTGCCGTGGGCATCATCGGTTAGGATTCCTGCCTGACCCCCGGTAAGCACTGCAGCCGCCTGCCCCGCCTTGATAAGCTCACTAACCAACACCGATGCTGAAATAATCTCTCCGCAGGACATAAGAAGATCCAAATCCCGGGGGTCCATCCCCTTGCCGTGATCTACAAGCCCAAGGAGAGTATCGGTGGCGTAGGGCTCTCCTGACCGTCCCATGGCGGAAACGACAACCACAGTTTTATACCCGGCTGCCTTTGCTTCCTTGATGTGTCCTACGACTTGCTCCCGCCGGGCAGGTGTGGCCATGGATGAACCGCCAAACTTCTGCACCAGGATGTTCATATCCCGGCCCCCTTTTCCGATACTGAACTAGCCATGCTCTTAGTTTTCCAAGAGTATAGTACTACTCAGTCTCGGAAAGTGTCACACCAGATCCCGCTTAATCAGTTCTTCAGCAATCTGTACGGTGTTGAGGGCCGCTCCCTTGCGGATCTGATCCCCTACTACCCAAAGATTGAGACCGGAGGAAACTGTGAAATCCTCCCGGATCCTGCCTACCCAAACCAAGTCATCACCAGTGGTAAGGATTGGCATGGGGTATTCCTGCTCTGCGGGATCATCGTAAACTTTTATACCGGGGGCCTTTTCCAGAATCTCTCTGGCCGCGTCAGCTGTAAGAAGCTTGTGAAATTCCACATTGATGGACTCAGAGTGGCTTCTAATCACCGGCACCCTGACAGTTGTAGCCGTAATCTCAATACTGTCATCGTTAAGGATCTTTTGGGTCTCCCGCACCATCTTCCACTCTTCTTTAGTGTATCCCCCTTCCTCGAAAACATCGATATGGGGTATCAAATTGAACAGCATGGGATACTTCTTTGCCGCCGAGGGAGAGGGAAATGTCTCAGCTGTAATCTCCTCTCCCCCGTGATACTGAGCCACCTGGCGGTTCAGATCATCGATGGCGGCCGCGCCAATTCCGGAAACAGCCTGGTAGGTGGACACCACCACCCGCTTAATCCCAGCCGCAGCATGCAGGGGGGCCAATGCTATCACGGCGATGGTTGTAGAACAGTTGGGATTGGCGATCAGTCCCTGGTGCTTCTCCAAATCATCGCCGTTGACCTCCGGCACCACCAGCGGCACGTCTTCATCTAGACGAAAGGCGCTGGAGTTGTCAATGACCACTGCCCCGTGGTCCCGAGCAGCCTGGGCAAACCGCTCACTTACAGCACCTCCAGCCATGAAAAAAGCCAGGTCAACTCCGGCAAAACTCTCTGGGGAGACCTCTTCCACCACTAAGCGCTCTCCCCCAATTTCCATGACCCGCCCCGCACTCCGGGCTGAAGCCAGCAGCTTCAGGGATTTAATGGGAAACCTCCGCTCCAGCAAAATATCCATGAGCTCCTGGCCGACAGCACCAGTCGCGCCTAAGACTGCAACATTATAGGTTTTCAAGGCTCATCCCCACTCTCTAGTTTTATCTAACTCTCAGTATTTCTCTCTGATCAGCCGTGGCACTTACCTGAACAAGCAAAGGCTGGATCTGCCTGCCCTCAAGGGCCATGCCGGCTGCCGGCAGAATCAATGTCATATCTGCCACCAGTGAACGACTCTTGCCAAAGGGATCGTCCTGACCGAAGGGAACCATATAGACATGCTTCCTGTTCAGCAATATACCGAGGTTCTTCGCGTTGTTGCTGAGGCCGTCATTAGTTGAAATTGCGACTAGTACCGGACGCTCGTTGCGAAGCTGGGCCTTGGCAGCCATCAGCACAGCTGAATCGGTAATCCCATTGGCAAACTTCGCCAAAGTATTCCCTGTGCAAGGTGCAATAATCATAAGATCCAAAAGCTCTTTGGGGCCGATAGGCTCGGCCTCAACAATAGACTGAATGACCTTTTGGCCGGTCATTTTCTCAATCTGCTCAACAAAATCCAATGCCCTGCCAAACCTTGTATCAAACCCAGCCGCTGCCTCAGACATGATGGGAATTATAATTGCACCGGCCTCCATAAGGCGCTGCATTTCCGGGAGTACCGCGGCAAAAGTGCAAAAGGAGCCGGTAATGCCGAAACCTATTCTCTTCCCTTTCAATTCCACTACTTAGCACCTCTCACCATTGAGATTGGTACTAAGACTTTGCTGGCGTTTCTTTATTCAATGCTTAGAAAGGGCACTGAGAATCATCCTAGGCAGGCATTTTCCTAAAATTCTCCCGGCTGTAACGGGTGCAGCCTTCCCAGGCAGTCCTGGAGCAAGGATCCCTTTGAGGCCAAGGTCGGCAGCCGCTTCGAAATCCACCCCGCCGGGCGAAGAAGCGATGTCGATTATTAAGACTTCTTTCGGCATCTTCTCGAGGAGCTCCCTGGTCAGCACCAAAGCAGGTATTGTATTGAAGACAACATCTACGGCTAGAGCAGCCTCCCCTAGTTCTTCTAAAGGAACAGCCTCAGCCCCCATTTCCGCAGCCCGGGCCAGCTGCGCTCTATTTCTAGCAGCGGCGATTACCTCGGCTCCCAGACCCTGCAGCACCCGAACAAGGGTGAGCCCGCATCTACCTAGGCCGAGGACAAGGCTTCGGGAACCGTGGAGGGTTATCGGCAGCTCCTCCATGGCTATCTGAATTGCGCCCTCCGCCGTGGGTATTGAATTCAAAATGGCAATCTCATCATCTTCTGCAGTTTCAAAAAGCCGGATACCCCGCCGTTTTGCTGCTTCCTTAACTATAGGCAGCGCCTTGCCGATGAAAAGAGGCGTACCCGGCGGAAACCTCTGCAGAAATACATCATCCAGCCGGATGGTCACCCCTTCCTCCGGCACTGCCCGCACCTTTCCGGTGGAATCGGTATGACTCATGGGGGCAATGATTACATCGACCTTGGGTATTGCCTCCGGAAACGGACCTAAGCTTTCCACCTGCAGGATATTGTCATGCCCGGGATAAGGCCGATGACCAACGGTGTAAATCTCTCCACCCTGTCTTGCCAGGCACTTGACCATTTCGATCTCCCGCTGGTCTCCGCCCAGCACGAGGATTCGAATTCCCGCTAAAGTCGCCTGCAACTCAGCTTCCCCTTTCCTAAGCGTTATAGAGCGCCAGCGTTCCTAGTACAGTAACAGTATATGACCCCCTGAAGGAGGTGGTGCGAACGCCCCTTTAGCAGGTCAGCCTAAGGATACAGGCCCTTTAGCTTAATTCTTATCTAGAACAACAGCTTGTCCAAGCCGTACATGAGTCCCTTAATCTCCTTCACCCGGCGAATACCCATAAGCACCCCGGGCATGAATGACTCCCGGCTGGTAGAATCGTGGCGCAGGGTGAGAGTTTGACCCGGCAGTCCGAAAATCACCTCTTGATGGGCGACAAATCCAGGCAGCCGGACACTATGTATATGGATTCCCTCCAGCTTGCCTCCCCTGGCACCCGGCAGGCTTTCCCATTCCTCTCCACTCTGGCTGCGGTGCTGCTGACCTTGGGCAAGCCCTTGGTTCTCCCGCACTTTAGCAATCATCTGGCCGGTCTTGAGGGCAGTACCGGAAGGAGCATCCTTCTTCTGGTCGTGATGAAGCTCAATGATCTCCACATGGGGAAACCAGCGGGCAGCCTCTTCGGCAAAGCGCATCATAAGACAAGCGCCGATGGCAAAGTTAGGAGCCACCAGCACCCCCACTCCTTTAGCCGATGCTGTCCGGTCTATATCCTCCAAATCTGCCTGGCTGAGTCCCGTGGTTCCCACAACTCCATGTACCCCGGCCCGGATGGCTGTATGTACATTGTGTACTACACTGCCCGGCTCGGTAAAATCCACCATAACCTCAGCGCCGGTGTGCTGAAGAAGCTCTTCAAGGTTAGTTTCGATCTTTATTCCAAGGGGGCCGATTCCCGCTACGAGACCGGCATCTTCGCCGGCATCCGCCTGATCACAGGCTCCTACAAGGGTCAAATCGGCAGCTTGGGTCACAGCCTTTACCACTTCCCTACCCATCTTACCAGCTGCTCCGTTTACCACTACCTTGATGGTTGTCACTACCTAGCCCCCCGTATCTTCCTTCATTAGTTCTTATTCTCCAGTAGAAACCTGATTTTGTCAAGCAAGAAGGGGCTCTACAGCGCTGCATCCTTGGACGGAAAGGAGCTTCCGCTGAACGGGAAAAGGGCTGCCCAAAGCAGCCCCAAAAGCTCGAAGTTAAGCTGCGCCTTCTCAGTGGGTTTCCACGTCTGCGGCGCCGTTATCCCGCATGATTCTGGCAGCATCCTCCGCCATATCCGACTCGGTATCGATCACTGCCAGGAAGCGGCCCTTTTTGACTTCCTCTTCGTAATACCGGCCCCGATCCTCTGGGATTCCCAGATCCAAGAGCCCTCCTGCCACACCGCCGGTGACCGCCCCAGAAAGTGTAGCAGCCAGGGGTCCCGCTGCAACGATGGGGCCGATGCCGGGAATCGCCAATGCCCCCACTCCGGCCAATAGGCCGGCTGCTCCGCCCAGGACGCTGCCCCAAGCAGTACCTTCACCTGCACCTCCCATGGCGCCCATGGCGCCGCCGACTTCAACATCGCCCTGCTTGTCGCCCCGTTTGGCGATGACTGAGATCTCATCCTCGGTAAAGCCTTTGTCCCGCAGGGCCCGGACTGCTTGCTCCGCTTGCTCTCGGGATGAAAAAGTGCCGATAACTGTACTCACGTACAATCCCCTTTCTTGGGCCAAAGCTGGCAGAAAGAGGGGCACAGTGCCCACACCAGCTTTGCAATTGTTATTCTTCGCAAGATAGGGTACCCTGCGGGGCGAACAAGCATACACGATAGGCTAGCCATCAAGGTCCAATTCCCGCAGGTACTTGGCCTCATCCTCCACGGTGCTCAAGTCTACAATGATCAAATCATGTCCGATCTTCTTAATGCCGTGGAAGGGAATAACCAAGGTGCGCCTTCGCAAAAATGTCCCTCGATTGGGCACTATTAGAGAGCGAATTGTTCCTGACTCTGTATCGATTACCAAATCGGTTTCGCTGATAATCCCCAGGCGGGCCCCTTCATCTATGGAGATAACCTCTTTACCTGCCAATTCGCTGAATCGCATAATTTGCCTCCTGACTAGAAATACCGCCCCACTTTAATGCTTATCCGAGGCTCTTCCTGCCAATACCAGTCTATTCGGCCTTGATCCGACTTTCCCAAGGAAGCCTCCCAATAGCCCTGCTCCATCTTATGCCGCACAGCCACATATGTATAAGTCGCGCCCGGCCGTTTCTTGTAGATTAGTTCTCCCTCCCACGGTGTAAGCTGCTGCCAAGAGGATTTTGCACCATCAACCTTAAGTCCGCTTCTCCAGCAGGCCTCTCCTGGCTGCCAGCGGAAATCTGCCGTCACCATTGGGTGAAGCTGCAGCCGGCTTTGAATCTGGGCTGGACTAGTGCCGCCCAAGCTACCGCCCACCTGAAGCCCCCGGGAAGGCCAGCTGGTATCCCAGCTAATTCGGAGGCTTTCTTGACTGGAGTCCCTTTGCCAACCAATCCCCAACCGGTAGGTAAGGAAATCCAGCCGGCGGCGGTAGGTCAGCTCTGCCTCTGACCTGGGCTCTGTCCCTTTGATACCTGCCGCTGCTTCCGGCTCTAGGTTTTCTATTTCCGGTACCGGCTGCTCATACCGCAGGGAAAGGCGAAGAGATTGGTCTCTCCGGCTTCTGCCCAAGCGGATGCCAAGCCCCGACACTCCTGGATCCAGGGAATCGCTATCCCCTGTTGCCAAGAGAAAACCGGGATTGGTGCGGTAAACATCCATCCCCCAATTCACGCTGCCCAAGAGCCCTTCCATCCTGGATATGACCGCTAGCCCCTGTAGTTCCCTGCGATATATCCTCGTCACATCAAAGCCCCCCAAGAACGCCGCCTGGCCGGAAACCCTCAAATTGGAGTCCAAAGTCCACGTTCCCATCAATGAATGCACGTAACGGGCAGTCCGGGTTGCATAGGGACCGGTCTTGGGATACCGCCAGTGCCAGCCGCTGTCGTGGGAAAGGTAAATATAGCGGTACTTTCCAGTACTCCCAATGGGCGGCAGGGATATATCCAGCAGAAACAGCGGACCGTTATCCCCGGTGTTTTCAACTTCACTAACCCAAAGTCCCCGACCGCTCCAAAGGCCGAATCTCCCAGTTAGCTCAACTCCTCCGGCACCTTCGGCCCGCCGGGAAGATGCAAGCAGCCTAATTGGGTCCAAGGTGCTTTGAAATCCGGCATTGTGAAACACCCGCAGCTCCACATCACCGCGCTTTATGCTCAGCTGGCCTCTTTCGAGGGTTGGACTATCGCCACCTGCCTTCTCCAGCTTAAGCTCAAAGGCCGCCGGGAGCCTCAGATATCCTATTTGTCCCTGCCAGCTCACATCTTGAACAATCTTTAGACCTGTTCCATCATCCCGGGTCTCCTTGGGAAACGAAATTTCCAGCTCCACCTGGCCCCTTGCCGATGCAGCCCTCGCACCTAGAGGGAAAAGCAGGAATCCCGCCAACAGGATCACCGCAATTGCCAGCAGCACCGGAAACGCCGGCCTCACCGACCAGTCACTCCTTTCCGGCCGGTGAAAAGACAAATGCCCGGCGGGCTGGCAAAGCTAACTGACCAGCCCCATCGGGCATCCTGGGTAGGTGTATTACAGATATATTATCCCATTATCAGCTTTTTTTGACAAGCACCTCTAATCAGCCGCCAGTTCCTTAACTGCATATCCCTTCTTATGGGAAAGCCCGGCCTGGCGCCGGAAATTCTCCTGATTCTTCTCCAAGTACCCCTGATAAATCTCCTCAGCGTCAAACCCAGCCTTTAGGCACATGCTAACAAAAAAGTGGAGGATATCCACCAGTTCTTCCTTGACAGCATCGCGGTTTACCGGCTTGGGATTTTTCCACCACTTAAAGTTAACCTCTGCCAAGAGCTCTCCCAGCTCAGCTACAATTGCCAGAACCTCCCGCTGAATCCACACCTCAGGTTCCACATCTTCCAGCTGCCTCTTTCTGGTAAGTTCTTCGTCAAAGGCCGCCTGGAGTGCGAAGATATGCTCCAGCTTGTCCACTTTCTCTGCCATCCCTATCCCCCTATCACGCGGTTTCAAAGGCTGCTTCCTCAATGAGCCTTCCTCTGGATACGGGCCCCACAACCGCCAAAGCAAACGGCTTTTCAGCAAAGAGGCGGTGCGCAACCCGCCGAATATCCTCAAGACCTACAGCATCGATCTTTGCTATCACCTCTTGGGGTGTCAGCAGTCTTTCGTTGTACAGCTCTGCTTTAGCTAGACGGCCCATCCGGGCACCCATACTCTCTAGTTCCAACAGTATACTGCCCTTCAGCTGCTCCTTTGCCCTCTTTAATTCCTCCGGCCGCAGGCCTTCCCTGACCACCCGCCGGCATTCTTCCCGGATCAACCTGATGACTTGGGACGTATTGCTGGGGCTTGTACCGGCATACACCGCGACTGTCCCCACGTCTTCATAGCACGTGTGATAGGAAAAGGTGGAGTATACTAAACCCCGGTCCTCCCGCAGGCTTTGAAACAGCCTGGAGCTCATCCCGCCCCCTAAGGCTGTATCTAGAACTTGGAGGGCATATTTGTCTTCATCTTTGCGGGAAAATCCCGGAACTCCCAAACAGATATGGGCCTGCTCCGTATCCTTTATCTTAAAAAACTGACCGCCTCCCTGGGGCCGGAAGTTCCTTTGCTTTTGGGGCTCTTGCCCCTTCCAGCGGGAAAAATGCCGGGCAATAGAGTCCACCACCTGTCTGTGCTCCACGTTGCCCACTACCGAAACGACCAGATTGGACGGAACATAATGCTGGGCATAATAGGCCAGCAGGTCTTCCCTCTGGAAGAAACCCACTGTTTCCTTGGTGCCCAAGATCCCTCTGCTCACGGGATGGGGCTTAAGCAAACTCTCGAGCAAACCCTCATGGACTAGATCTTCAGGTGAATCCTCATACATGCGGATTTCTTCTAGAATTACGCCCTTTTCCTTTTCCAGTTCCTGCTGGGCAAATACTGAGTTCAGCAGCATATCGGCCAAAACCTCGATCAAGAGGTCAAAATGTTCATCAGGGACCTTACCGTAATAGGAGGTATACTCCTTTTCGGTGTAGGCATTCAGCTGTCCCCCAGTTGCATCGATGGTTTCCGCTATTTCCCGGGCTGAACGGCTCATTGTGCCTTTGAACATCATATGTTCAATCATATGGGAAATCCCCAGCTGTCCATCAGCTTCATCTTGGGAACCCACCTTCAGCCAAAACCCGACGGTAGCTGAACGAACGTAGGGGATGAATTCAGTCACAATCCTGATCCCATTCTCCAGTATCGTTTTCTGCAATCACCATTCCCCCTCGCAGCCACTATACCGCTGCGGCCAATTCCTGTCAAATGTGGGTATAACCTTTCCTGGAGAATACCGGGAAAGTCCGATATAATGGCGGTTGTAGCGGCAGGTGACCTTGTAGGTTTATTGCTTTTTCTCGATGAAAGGAGGCCACCATGTCACAAAGCGTAATCGTCATTTTGCTCAGCCTCATGCTCTTTATTTCCAACCTATTTGGGGGCCCTTCAGATATAGCCGCACCAAAGGGACAGCTGCCCAATCAGGAGCAGACATATACCGTCACCGGCCAGATCCGCAAATCTCCAGCTACCCTGTACGAAAGTCCCAGCACCGACAGCAAGCGTATCGCTACTGGACAGCCCAATACATCTGTATCCATCCTGGCGGAAAGCGGCGATTGGTACAAGGTACAGCTGCCCAATGGAACCACCGGCTGGGTTCGCAAAATCATGGTGAATACATCAGGGAGCACCGGCGGTACAGGACTTTTGACCAAGGAGGTCTATGGTTACTTCGTCCAAAACGCCAATCTTCCTTCTCAGCCATCGCTGGCGGCCAACTACAACAAGATGACCGGCATCGCGCCGTGGGCCTTCAGTGTCGATGCAGAGGGCAATGTGCACAAACAGATGAACCCGCAGGCTCTTGCGGATACTTTGGCCTTTGCCGGCCAGCGCAAGCTTAAGACACTGGCCCTGATCAGCAACTATGACAAAGCCACTGAGAGCTTCAGCGGCAAGATTGCCCATGAGCTGCTCCGCAGTGCAGCCAACCGAAAGCGGGCCGTAGAGAATATCTACAAGACCGCTGTTGACTGGGGGCTCAGCGGCATTAACCTGGATTTCGAATATGTCTATCCTTCTGATCGAGAATACTACTCCCAGTTTCTCCGAGAACTGAGCAGTAGACTCAGACCCGCGGGCATTATGGTAACTGTAGCTATACCGGCCAAGACCTATGATGATCCGTCATCAAGCTGGTCGGGCGCCTTTGACTATAAAGCCATTGGTCAAGCCGTTGACAGGGTAATGCTCATGGCCTATGATCAGCACTATGCCGGCGGACCGCCGGGTCCCATCGCCTCCGCTGACTGGGTCGACAGGGTGCTTAAGTTTGCGGTATCCCAAATCCCCAAAGAAAAGGTAATCCTGGGTATAGCAGGCTACGGCTACAGCTGGCGGGCTCCGGGAAGTGCCCACTCGGTAACGTATCAGAGAGCTGTTGAGCTGGCAGCAAAGGGCAGCGGCGTTCGCTGGGATGCCAACCACAAGGCTCCATATGCTACCTATGAGGGGCGGGAAATGTGGTTTGAGAATGCTGCCAGCATCAGTTACAAGCTTGAGCTGGTGCAGAAATACGATATCCAAGGGATCGCCCTCTGGCGGCTGGGACAGGAGGATCCTCAGATGTGGCAGCTGGTGGCCAGCAAGTTCTGAGAACCTCGGGTTCCCCCCGATCCATTTCCTCAAGCAGCTCTCCTACCGGAAGCAGCCTAAATCCTTTTTGCCTAAGCCCTTCTATAATCGTTGGAAGGGCTTTTACTGTATTCACCTTTGGGTGCATCAAGACAATGCCGCCGTTTTGCGCTTTGTTCATCACCCGGGCGATGGTTGTCTCAACACTGGGTTCCTGCCAATCGATGGTATCAATGGTCCACATAATGGTCCGGTACCCCAGGGCATCGGCAGCGGCAACTACCCGCCGGTCAACTTCCCCGTAGGGGGGTGCAAACAAAGGAGCAGGCTCATCAACAATGGTTTTCAGCAGATTGTGGTTTTCTAAAATCAGCATAGTCAAGTCCCAGTCAGAAAGCTGAGTTGGATGGGCATGGCGCATGCCGTGGTTGGCAACTTCATGACCTTCTTCAGCCATTCTCCTCACAAGCTCCGGGTACTGCTGAGCCCAATGACCTGTGACAAAAAATGTAACTCTAACTCCATACTTTCTTAGGGTATCCAGCATATCTGGAAGGACCTCTTGCCCCCAGTCTACGTTAACAGTTAAGCTCATCAGAGGCTTATTTGGATCCCCCCGGTACACCGGGTTAGTGTCAGCTCTGCTGAGACCCAAGACATCTATACTGCCCCGCCAATAAGGGAGCATGGCAGTAAAGACAAGGCAGGCCAGCCAGATGGAAAGCAGGGCAACAACCCCAATCCTCTGCCGCAGGCCCCTGGCACTGATACACACAAAGACAAACCGCCCTCTAGCCCTGGTCATCGGCCTTCCCCTCCCCTGGCGGAGATCTCTGACTGGGGCTTAGGCTTCGGCGGCTTCAGGGGACGCTGAAGGCCTGAATGCTGCTCAATATAGTAGTTATCCCGATAGATCAGTTCCGAAATCGGCACGATTTCAAAACCCCGCCGCTTAAGCTCCGGCAGGAAACGGGCCAGGGCCTCTGCTGTATGCTTGCCGTTATTGTGCATCAGCACAATTTCGCCGGGACCAGCCTGACTCAATATCCGATCGACGATAAACTGGGCGGAGACGTCTTTCCAATCCAGGGAATCGATGCTCCACTGAATGGTATAATACCCGAGCTCTTCCGCGACCTCGATGACCTTATTGCTGTATTCCCCAAAGGGCGGGCGGAATAGGAATGAATCTGTACCGGTGATGGCCTTGATGTTGTTGTGATTGCGCTCTAGTTCTTGGCGGATGGCGGCTGGACTGAGACTGTTGAGATGGGGATGTGAATACGTGTGGTTCCCGATTTCATGGCCGGCATCGGCGATCTTTTTCACGTATTCAGGATATTTTTCTACCCAATAGCCCCCCAGGAAAAAAGTGGTGCGGACATCGTTCTCCGCCAAAATCCTTAAGAGCTCATCTGTGTAGTCCACTCCCCACATGGCGTCAAAGGAGATGGACATCCGGTTGTCTGGAACCTCCACTTTGTAAATCGGCACCAACCGAGACGCCAGCATGGTAGACACGGTGGTGATGGCCTTTTCCGAAAGCCAGTGCATAGCGGTGAAAACCAGAAAAGCCACGACTAGCAGCACAAGCTTTCCCCACGTGCCCCTAATATAGAATACCCGCATGACTATCCTCCTCCGATGGTGCAGAGCGCAGCCTCTCTACTGTGGCATTCTATTCACTTAAATACTGGGATAGAAGCGTGGGGTTTCACAGAAAGAGAAGACAGCCCCCGTAGGGAGCTGCCTAAAAATTAACTCAAGCTGCCCGCTGCTATTGGATATCGATACGCCGGCCGTTGGACATCCCCGGCTCCTTCTTGGGGATCCTCACTGATAGGATCCCATCTTTATACTCCGCCCGGGCCTGATCGGGCTTGACCTCCACCGGCAGAGGAACCGTCCGGGCAAAACTCCCGAAGTGGCGTTCAGTGCGGTAGATGTGCTCATCTCTAAACTCTTGGCTCTGATTCATCTGACCGCTTATCCTAACAGAGTCTTCATCTACATACAGCTGTAAATTGTCTTTACTCACTCCGGGGACTTCAGCATTAACAATCACTTCAGATTCGGTCTGGTAAATGTCTACCTTGGGAATCCTGCCTTCTCCCCAATAGGGAAAGGGACTGCGCTCCAACAATTCCCACATGTCCCTGCTCAGCTCCCGCAGAGGACGCCACGGCATTAGGCTCACTCCTATCACCTCCTCCAACCACGACTGTTTCACCACAAGCTTAGTTTCTCCATGGGTGAAGGCGGTTATGAGCCGGCCAGCCACTGGACGATGGACCCTAGGGTCTCCCGCCGGGGCTTCATGATGGTGCTGCATTCTGGAATAGATCGGAGGAAGATCTCTCCATAGGACTTGCCCAGGAGCCTTGAGTCACACACAACTATGACGCCGTGATCCGATGTCCGCCTAATGAGGCGTCCGAACCCCTGCTTGAAACGGATCACTGCCTGGGGAACCATGTACTCGACAAAGGGGTTGCGGCCCGTCTCTTCCAGGCGGCGGATACGGGATGCCACCACCGGATGATCCGGAACCTGAAAGGGCAGTTTGGTCAAGATTACACAGGACAAGGCTTCTCCCGGCACATCAACACCTTCCCAGAAGCTGCTGGTGCCGAAAAGGACCGATCTTGTGTCCCTTCGGAACTGCTCCAAGAGCAAACTCCTGGCAGCTGTTCCCTGACACAGGGCATCGATTCCCGCCTCCGTCAAAGGTTCCCGACAGTACTGGTAGACTTCCCTCAGCAGGCGGTAAGAAGTAAAGAGGACAAAGGCCCGGCCGGAGGTAGCCAAAAGCACATCCTTTACATACTCCGCCAGGTCATTTCCGTAATGACCGTATTTTGGTTCTGCGATATCAGTCGGGATGCACAAAAGCACCTGCCGGCGGTAATCAAAGGGCGATGTGATAAGCTCCTCCAAGGGCGGCTGCCCCAAGCACTTATCGTCAGTGATATCAATCTCATCCAAACCCAAGCGGCGGCGGATATGGTCAAAGCGGCGGTCAATGGCCAGGGTTGCCGAAGTTAAGACCACAGCGTTCAGGTGCCTATAGACCCCTTGTCTCAGCACATCAGCCACCTCAATGGGGGCTGCATGGAGACTGGGTTCGCTTCTTTTTCCGCTGAGTTCACCCCAATAGACGTAATCGGAAGGGGATTCCCCCGACATGAATTCGAAGACTCCCCGGGTTTGGCTAACCCGGTTCTCCAAAGCTCCAAGTTCGGCCTTAAGTATTTCCCATTTCTCCCCTTCCGCTGTACTAAGACGGTCCCTAAAGCTTCTGAGCACACGCTCCAGACCTTTAAGACCAGCCAGGAAAGCCTGGGCTTCTTCGAATAAGACCTGCCAAAGCTGGATACCGCCGGGGGTTGGCCAAAGGGGCGCAGTCCGCTCATCCCTTTTGCCCTTGATGAGATCTGCCGCCCGGTCAAAGAATATGCTGCAGGCTGTTTGGGAACGCTGAAGCTCCGGAATCACTTCACCGGTAAGCTCAACAAGGGCCGCCTGGGCCCTAGACTCCGGCATGCCAGGGGCGTTTTCCAACAGCGCCTGGATATGCTGCAGAAGCCCTGCTGTTCTTCCCTGCCTAATGCGCTGCAGCCGGCCCAGGAGGCGGCTTATCCCTGCTTTACTGAGGCTTACCCCAAAGTGTTCTGTAGCCACATCCTCCACATGGTGGGCTTCATCTAGAATAATGTAGCGGTACGGCGGCAGCACAGAGCGCTTGGTATCAAAACCCATCACCTGCCGCACTGCAAGATCGGCAAACAGCAGATGATGGTTGACGATGATTATATCTGCTTCAAAGGCCTGCTTGCGTTCTCTAAAATAGAAACAGTCTTTAATATACGGACAGCGGGCTCGAAGGCAAACATCGCTTTCGGCACAGATCTCCCACCAGGTTTCCTCACTGAGGGGAAAATCTACTTCACTGCGGGAACCGGTCTTGCACCGGGTGAGCCACTCCGCTAAGGCAGCCAGCTCCTCTTCTTCCCTTCTGCTCCAAAGGCTTGCTTGACCGTGCTGCCCCAGGGTTTGGAAGCGGTAAAGGCACAGGTAGTTGCTCCACCCCTTAATCACCGCAACCTGCAGATCTGTATCCATCACACTCTGCAGAAAGGGAACATCCTTATTGATCAGCTGCTCCTGGAGATTGATGGTGTTGGTGGAAACGATCACCCTTTCCCCCGCAAGGGATGTCCAGAAGCTCGCCGGAACTAGATACGCCAGTGACTTGCCGGTTCCCGTTCCGGCTTCAATCAGCGCAGCCCTTCCCTCCCAAAGGGCCCGGGCTACTGTTTTGGCCATCAGAAGTTGTCCGGGCCGTTCCTCATAACCCTCAAGCCGCTGGGAGATAGCTCCCCCGGGCATAAAGACTTCCCCAATACGGCTTTCTAGGTCCCCAAGCTTAAGCTTCTCAAGGCCCGCTTTCTTGCTTTCTCCACTCTTCATGCAGTCTGGCTCCTGTCTATTCTTGGAGGTCTCTCTAACACTTCTATTTAGAGGAGCCGCTACCTGCCGCTATGGTTCCCTCCTGCCCCAAAGATCGAGCCTGTGGAGTATTCTATGGTTTTCAATCACCTGGGAGAAGGAGATCCGTTCCGCCAAGAGGTGGATCAAGATTAAGACAATAAGAAGCATCAGCCTGGCCGGCGGGGTCAGAACATAACAGCTGGCCAGTCCAAGCACGGCACCTAAGGCGTTAGAGCCGACATCACCCATCATCACCTTTCCCTTCAAATCGAAGGGAAGGTATCCGAGAAAGCTGCCGACCCAGGGCAGCAAGACCACGGATACAGGACTTCCTCCCAGCAAGATGAGGCCGCACCCCAAGAGGAAAAGTTTGCCGGCCCGGCCGGGCCGAAGGTCGAAAAGATTGAGGGTATTGGCCGATGCCGCGATCAAAAGACCGTCAACCGCTGCTTTCAGGAGCCTTGTTCCCATCGGCGCTCCTCCGAAAACTTCGACAGATCGGTAGGCTGCCAGCACAAACCCCAAGGCCCCGCCGGCTGCGGCCTTGATGCCTCCGGTGGTCAGCTGCCCCTTGACCAAGGCTCTGCCGTGGCCTAAGAGGCCTGTTTGCTGACGGGTTCCCACAAGATCATCAAGAAGACCCAAAAGTCCGTATGCCAGGGCAGCTGCTGTCAAGAGTAATGACGGCTGGGCTGCTGAACTCATTTCCATGGAAGTCCATGGAAAAGGTTTTGCCAATCCCAAAAGTGCCCCCATTAGTGAGCCCACCCAAATAAAAAGAAAACCGCCTCCCACCGGCACATCTTTCTGTCGGTAATTTTTCCTAAGGGCGCCCCCGTTTTTCAACAGTTCAATAAATGCCGGCACAACGAGATATGTTATTAGGCCTGACAGTATGGAGATGAAAAGGATTTGCAACCACCGATTCCTCCTATATGACTCAGCCAAGGAGCCAGCGCCAGTGACGAAGGATTGCTAGAAGTACGTGGACAAACTGCCGGCCTCGGTGAACCATGCCCCGAAGATCTCTGCCAGTCCGCCGATGGGTCATAGCTACCGGCACCTCCACCACCCGATATCCCAGGCGGTGAACTCCCATTCCCAAGGCTGTCTCAATGCCGAATCCATAGCCAAACCCCAGCTCCTGCCAGACTGACCGCTTCATGGCCCGCTGTCCTGATAGGGGCTGCGTGAGGAGAGGACCTCCGCTCCTTTTAATGGCCCACCGGGATAGGCCCTGGACCAAGCCGAAGCCGCCTTCTCCCGGAGTTAGAGGAAACACAGCGATGGACATATCTGCATCTCCGGCCATCACTGGCTCAAGGAGAGCAGCCGCCTCCCGGGCGCTGTCCCCTAAGTCAGCATCTAAGAGCAGCAGGATATCGCCCTCGGAGAGGGCGCATCCCACCGCCAGGGCTTGTCCTTTGCCGAAATTGGCCGCAAGGGAAAAGGTTATTGCCCCAGCTTCTCTAGCAGCCTGGGCAGTTCGATCTTGGGAGCCATCATCGATGACGATTATCTCATTTATTCCTTCAACGGCCTGAAGGGCCCGGATAGTCTTCCCGATAGCCGCTTCTTCGTTATAGGCCGGAATGACGGCGGATACCTCCATCGCTCAACCTTCCTACCGACGGTGTTCCCTGCTGCTGAGGGCAGTCCAAGGAGCCTTGGCGTGCCTTCCTACACCGTAGTAGCCGGTCTTTTGGGCCGAAAGCCCGAGGACTAAAGCGATCCTCCCCGCAGTATCATCAAGGTTATCTAGGGCCAAGACACCTATCTTGGCAAGCTCACTAAGGTGGTTTTCCATCTCCGCTGTGCCAATAGCAGCAACTCCCATGCCTGCATCCACCACCTGTGCCGCCAGCTGTTTTTCCCAATCCGCGGTGTTGTCACCGCCGCTCCCTACCAATAGGACGATATCAACGGAACTGTCAGGTACTTCATCCATTCCTTCTCCCAAAAGCCCTCTGGTGCCGTCTGCCAGGGCCTGGAGGTTAAAGCTGGAGATTTGTCCGTGGGACAGCCCTCCTGGAGAACCCGGCTGCAAACCTGTATTTTCCTCCGCCGCCAGTCCGCTGATCAACTTGCTTCCCACAACTACGGCTCCCGCCCTTTCCAAGAGATCCTTCAGGGGTTCCTGCCAGTTTTCACGCCACCCATCGTCGGCATAGACCACGCTGACCCTGCGGCCTGCTAAGGCACCTTCTATCAAGGGTAGTTCCAGGGCTGCCAAGAGGGCCTTATGGTCATTGATTTGGCTGGTGAGCGCCGCTTTTTCTTTCTCCAAGAGATCCCGTTCTGCCTGGAGCATGTCAAAGCGCCTCTCAAGGCCGGAAATGAGCTTTTCCTGGCTTTCGATGAGCTTGCCCTCATCGAGCAAACTGGCCCCAATGAGAATCCCAAGGCCTAAAGCAAGAAAAACAGCTGTCAAAGATGCTATGTGATATCTGATATCCAGGATGATGGATGAGCCCCCCTTTGCCTTCCTTTACCTTCGAATACCTGCCCCTTAGCGGGAATACCTGGCAGGCAGTACCCTGGGCCCCGGGCCGCCTCCCATGTTCCTTGAAACCCCGTCAACCGCCTTCCTGCCCCCACCAGAGGTCGCCTTTCACCACCGCCAGGCAAGGCGTACCTGGAGCAAGATCAGGCGCAGCACCTGCCGGACCGGGGAAGACAGCACTAGAAGCAACGCCAAAGGCAGGGCAGCAGCAATCAATACCTGCAGCAGGTGGCGTCGACCGGGCCTAGTCTTATACAGCTCACTAACTCCCCGAGCATCCACCAGTACTGAACCCACCTTGAGCCTGACTAGAAAAGTGCTGGCCATCCCCGGCCTTCCCTTTTCCAAGAAGTCGATCATGCTGGAGTGGGTGCCCACTGCCACAATCAAGGCGGCACCGAGTTCATAGGCCAATAAGAGGGCAATATCCTCACTGGTCCCAGGTGCAGCTACAGTCTTGGCCGATAGGCCCAGCTCCTGAATCCTCCGCATGCCCGGTGCCCTGCCGTCGGGATAAGCATGGACCAAAATCTCTGCTCCGCTCTGCAAAGCGGTATCGGAGACGCTGTCCATATCCCCTACGATAAGGTCAGGTTTGCGGCCGATCTCCAAGAGTGCATCGGCACCGCCGTCTACCCCGATGAGGACCGGCTTGACCTCAGAAATATAAGACCGCAGAGTAAGAAGGTCGGCCCGGTAATTGTGCCCCCTGACAACTACCACCACATGACGGCCTGCTATCTTGGTTTCTAGGGGTGGAAACTCAACATCACCCAGGACAAACCCCTTCTCCCGCTGGGCAAACTGCAGAGTATTATCGATGAATTCTTCGGCCAGGGAGGTGAGATTGGACTGGGCCTCAGCCAGCTGCCGCCTGATCATGGCCTCTGTCAGCACAGTTCCCTCCCCCAACAGCTCTCCCCCTAGATTCTCTATCCGGTTACCCACTATCCGGATCTGTTCACCCTCCCTGATCCTTTTCATGATTTCTGGACCTGCGCTATCCACCAGAAAGACTCCATACTTGGCCAGCAGCTGAGGGCCCTGGTTGGGATAGCGGCCGGTACTGAAGGGCTGTGCATTGATCACCGCCTTTACCCTGGCCTCCAAAAGGGATTGGGCGGCAACTTCATCGAGATCCGAATGGTCGATCACCGCAATATCTCCCGGCCGCAGCCGTTTGATCAGGTCCTTGGTTTTCCCATCTACCCTGGCAGTTCCCTGCACCCTCACCGACAGCCGACCCCCTCAAATGAAAAACGGGAGAAGCTGTGTCTCCTCCCGCTCATAGTATGTACATTGCCGCTAAAGGCCTATACCCTGTCTTCTCCCTAACCAAGGTGGGTTAAGCTTTCCTTGGTCCTAAGTTCCAGCCTAATCTGATCTGCCAGCTTAGCGATAAATGACGAATTGGTGGGACGACCCCGGTTAGCATCCACTGAATAACCGAAGGTGCGGTGAAGAACCTCCACATCTCCCCTGGACCAGGCTGTCTCGATGGCATGCCGCATAGCCCGCTCAACCTTTTCCGGTGAAGTGCGGTTCCGTTTGGCAATGACTGGATATAAGACCTTGGTAACACGTCCCAAGAGCTCCACATCGTCAATCACCAAGGAGATCCCATCCTTGAGATAGCGGTATCCCTTGTAGTGGGCCGGTATCCCGAGCTCCGTCAGGCGGCGGGCGATGAGCTCTTCAATCACCGCTTGCCGCTGCCAAGATGGGCTTTGGTTCTGCCGACGTCCCCCACTAGTACCCTCTCCCTGAGCAGCTTCCCGAATCCGCTGAAGCAAGATGGATGGCTCAAAGGGCTTCATCACAAAGCAGTGGGCACCCAAATCCAAGGCTTTCTCAACAAAATTCTCTGCACCAAAGGCACTGAGGATCACAAACTTGCTTTTCACCCTTTGTTTTTCCATATGTTCCAGTACACCTAAGCCGTCGATTTGGGGAAGTATTAGGTCAAGGATAACAACATCCGGTTCAAGTTCTACGATTTTCTTAACAGCGGCACGGCCGTCATGAACCGTGCCAACGCAGACCATGTCCGGCTCTTTATCGATCCAAGCCTTTAGGAAAGCACAGATTTCTTTGTTGTCATCTACTATGAATACCCGGATTGCACCGTCTGCCACAGCCTACCACCCCATAAGTTAGTACCTGTTCCACAATTCGGCACTTTTCTGGGGGTTCCTCCCACACTGGCCTTTAAGAGGCTAGAGCTCCGGCTTTGGCAGCTGGATGAAGCTGTGCCCCTGTCCTGGAACCGGCTGCCCAAAGACCTGCTTCGTGGAGCATCCATTCAGCGAAGATACCGTACCCCCGTTGGGGGTCATTGACGAAGACGTGGGTAACAGCACCCACCAAGGCTCCACCTTGAAGTATGGGACTGCCGCTCATGCCCTGGATGATCCCTCCAGTGCGATTAAGGAGCCGCTCATCGGTTACCTTAAGGACTATTCCCTTGTCATCTGGGCGGTTTTGGGCATTAACCTTGATGATTTCTACCTCGAAGGACTCCACCCGCTCGCCATCTATTACCGTCAAGATCTCTGCCGGTCCCAGCCGCACATGGGCGGCAAGGGCCACCGGTACCTCCCGGTCCCACTGGGAGGGCGGCACATTGGCGGTGAGACGTCCGAAAATCCCGAATTTGGTGTTCTTCTCAATGGTGCCGATGGCATCTTGTTCACTACGGAAAGTACCCCTCTTCTCCCCTGGACTACCCCGCAAACCCCGGCGGATTTCAGATATCTGGGCACGGACAATCCGGCCATCTTCAACAAAGGCTGGGCTGCTGGCAGGAGTGGTAATTAAGTGCCCCAAGGCCCCATACTTGCCGGATGCCGGATGATAGAAGGTTAAGGTCCCGACCCCGGCGGTAGGTTCCTCCAGGACTATCCCCAACATATACCTGGGGGATTCGTTTCTTCCCCTGCCGGCGTCCACCGCTGCCGGGCGGATCCGCAGAGGAAGCCTTCTCCCCTCCCGCCTGACAGTCACCACAATATCCTTTCTCGACTGACCTAGTGTGTCAATCAAAGCGGCGGCATGTTGAATGCTCCGGACCGGCTGCCCGGCAATCTCTTCGATAATATCACCCGGCAAGATCCCTGCATCCCTGGCTGGATGGTACTCCCTCCCATCAATGCCTATTACGGGAAAGGTCCGGCTGACAATAAGGCCCCTGGTGGTAAGGAGAATTCCCACTGCCTGTCCGCCGGGACGCACATAGACTTGGGGAACTACATCGACCACCATTTGCCGCAGGGGGATTAGGTCCATAAATCTCAATTGCAGATCAACCCGGCCCAACTGCCGGGGACGGAGGGAAAAACCTTCATCGGTTCTGACCAGGATTTCGTTGGATCCCGTTAGGTCCTTAACTGTAAAGAGGGGAAGAACCTGCAAGAGCTGCTCTTGTCCTGCCAGGAGCCGCATGTGGACCGGCAGCTTAAGGAAGGAAAATAAAAAGAATGACCCCGAAGCGAGAAGGATGATTAAAACCGCAACCGCTGCAAAACGCCGTCTACTGCTACCCATTGCTTCACGCTCCTCATCGGATAAATCGGGAAACAAAAAAAGGGCCGAAGGCTCTGCCTGACCCTTATGATTCCCGCCCCCCGTGGGAGCTATGTTAGGAAGTAGACCGCTGGGCAAGCAATTGGCGGGCATGCTGCCGGCTTACCTCTGAGTCCCCATCTCCCGCCAGCATGCGGGCAATTTCCTCAACTCTGCCTTCCCCATCCAAAGGCTTCACAACTACCCGGGTAGAACCGCTGCTGACTTCCTTGGAAATGGATAGGTGGTGATCTGCTGCACCGGCAACCTGGGCCAGATGGGTTACACACAGGACCTGGCGGTGCCGGGCAAGTCCAGCCAGCTTAGCCCCTACTGCCAAAGCAGTGCTGCCGCCGATACCGGTATCTACTTCATCAAAGATCAAAGTCGGCACATCTTCACTTTCCGCCAGGATCGACTTAAGTGCCAGCATCAAGCGGCTCGCCTCGCCGCCGGAGGCAACCTTGGCCAAGGGCCTTAGCTCTTGACCTGGATTGGCCGAAAACAGGAACTCCACCTGATCTACACCGCGGCTGGTTACCTGGACCCGCATCTTGCCGTCCCGGTTGGGATAGGGAATGCCCTCTTCGCTGGGGATTTGGCTTACCTTAACCTGAAAACGGGCATTGGCAAGATTGAGATCCGGCAGCTCTTTCAGCACTTGACCCTCCAGCTTCTCTGCCGCGGCCTGTCTCGCCAGGGAGAGCTGTCCTGCTAGATCGCTTAACTCAAGGGCCGCCTCTTCCAGCTCTTTCTCAACCTCAGCTGCCCTTATCTCGGTGTTTAGCAGCTCCTCCAGCTCTGCCGCCACTTGCTCAGCATAAGCCAAGATCGCCGCGGTTCCCTCTCCGTACTTTTTCTCCAGACGGTGAATTAGTGCCAAGCGCTCTTCCACTTGACTTAGCCTTTGGGGATCCGCCTCCAGTCCCTCGGCATAGTCCCGCAGCTCCCAGGCTGCCTGCTGGATGTTGGCATTGGCTGATTCCAGCATCTGGAAAATCCCGGTAAGCCGTTCATCGTACCGCTGTGCCTGCTGGATAAAGCTTAGGGCTTTACCTAAACCCTCCAGCACACTTCCTGCCCCAGCTCCGTCACCCTGAAGCAGACCATAAGATGAGGCTACTGCCTCCCTCAACTTCTCTCCATGGCGCAGGATTTCCCGCTCCCTGGCCAGCTCCTCCTCTTCACCGGCAGTCAAATTGGCTGCGGCGATTTCATCCCGCTGAAACTTAAGGAGATCCACCTGCCGCAGGCGGGCCTGCTCATCTAGAATCAAACGCTCCCTTTCCTGGGCTAGGGACCTGACCTTACCGTAAGCAGCCTCCATCCTCCGGCGCAAGGCAATGATTTCTTCCCCGCCGGCTGCATCGAGCATCTCCAAGTGCTGCTGGGGATCCAGGACTCGCTGGTGTTCCTCCTGCCCTTGGATCTCCACCAGGAAACTGCCGATCTCCTTAAGGGCTGTGACGGTGGCCAGCCTTCCGTTTACCCAGCACTTGTTCCGGCCGGAGCGGTGAATTTCCCGGGCTACAACCAGCTCAGTGCCGTCGTGGTCAAATCCCATTTCCAAAAGCAGGTCCTTTAGGGCATCTAGCTGGGCAATATCAAAGATTCCCGCAAGCCACGCGGAGTCGGCGCCGGTCCGGATGGCTTCAGTATAGGCCCTGCTTCCTGTCAGCATAGCAATGGCATCTAGGATAATGGACTTTCCTGCACCTGTTTCCCCTGTTAAGACGGTCAGTCCCTGGCCGAACTCCAGCTCCAGGGACTCGATGAGAGCATAATTTTTGATCTGCAAGAGCCGCAGCAAACCCGATCCCTCCAAGCAGTTCCCCTTCAGGACCCAAAGAAAAGACCGCTCATTCCTGCTGTCTCAACTTGCGAAACTCCTCTAGGATAGTTCTGACAGGCTCCATGGGCGGTTCGTCTACATCTGCCTTCACGATAACCAAAATGGTATCATCGCCGGCTATAGTTGCCAGGATCTCCGGCCATCTGAGGGCATCAATGGCCGCTGCCACAGCATTGGCGGTCCCGGATAAAGTCTTAACTATAACGATATTTTGGGTGTAGTTCACCTCGATGACATAGTCTTGAAAACTACGGCGGGCCCGCCTCAGCACATCACCGGAGGTGGGCTCATAGGGTGCATCGTAGCGGTAGCGCCCATCGCCGGTGGGTACCTTCACCAGCCGCAGTTCCTTAACATCCCGGGAAACTGTAGCCTGGGTAACCTCAATACCCTCCTGGCGGAGCAGGTCAGCCAGCTCTTCTTGGGTTTCGATTTCCCTCTCTCTAATCAAGCGAAGAATCAATGCCTGACGTTTTGTCTTCATTTGGTATCCCCTATCCCAAAGCCTTTTCCCAGAAATCAGCTGCAAGTATAATCAGGTGATGGGGTGAGGAGGATGCAGTGCAGGATAATTTAGCCGCTGAGCCAGCACCTGGTAGAAATTCCTCCGGCCCAGTTTAACAAATTTTGCACAGACATCAGCCTTTCGCACCAGAACCGAATCCTCTGGCGTTATGGCAACTCCAGTCTGTCCATCGGCGGTCAAGACCACCTTGCTGCTTCTGTCGGGAACAACCCTTACCCTCACCACTTCGTCGGGCAGTACGAGTATGGAACGGGTAGCCAAGCTGTGGGGGCAGATAGGTGTCACCAAAATAGTTTCCAGACGGGGATGCACGATAGGGCCCCCTGCCGACAGCGAATAGGCTGTAGAACCGGTGGGAGTTGAGACGATCAACCCATCGGCTACGAAATCCCCGATGGAGACTCCTTCAACATCGATTTTCAAATGGATCATGCGGGCAAAGGCTGCCCGGGTGATCACTACATCATTGACTGCTAAGAACCGCTCCCGTTTGTCTTCGCCCTCTACCACCGCTTCCAGCAGCATCCGTTCTTCGATATCAAATTTATTGGAAATTAGGGCTTCCAGTGTCGGTTCCAGTTCTGAAGCCTCCACCTCACTCAAGAAACCCAGATACCCGACATTGACACTCAACATGGGAATATCGTACGGCGCCAAGAAACCGGCAGCATGGAGCAAAGTTCCATCGCCCCCCAGCACCACCGCAGCATCTACACCTAAGGGATCGCCGCCGATGTAAAGCTTTTCGGATTTAGGTCCCCACCCCAGGACTTCGGCAGCCTCCCCAGGCACCCAGATGTCCAGGCCGGAGGCCGTTAGAATTTCTTTAACCTTAGCTGCTAGTTCCAATGCCCTTGGTTTGCCCAAATGGACAATAATGCCGACTCGCTTCATTTCTTGCCTCCATGCCAGAAGATTTCTTGTCCCTGGTTCCAATTCCTGCCTTCCCATCACCTGGAAAGATCAGCGCGGGCAGCCTCCACCACCTGCCGACTCCAGTCTGTAAAATCCCTGTCTATGGAATTTTGCCCCTTTTGCCAGTAGACCAAGAACTCGATGTTGCCTTCGGGACCGGTAATGGGAGAGTAGGTCAGCCCCAGGGCTCCAAGTTCCAGTCCTTCGGCAAAAGCGAGGAGCTTGGTAATCACATCTACCTGCACATCGGCATCCCGCACAACGCCCTTCTTGCCTACCAATTCCCGGCCGGCCTCAAACTGCGGCTTAATCAGGGCAATAATCTCTCCATTGGGGATCAAGAGGTCCGCCACCACATGCAGGATTTTCGTCAAAGAAATGAAGGCCACATCGATGGTAGCTAGGTCAGCCAGCTCATCCAGCTGTTCCGGCTTCACATACCGGATGTTGGTCCGTTCCATGACCACTACCCGGCTGTCCTGGCGGAGACTCCAAGCCAGCTGTCCATATCCCACATCGATGGCATAAACCTTAGCCGCGCCGTTCTGCAGCAGGCAGTCGGTAAAGCCGCCGGTAGATGCTCCCACATCCACAGCTACCTTTCCCTTTACCTCCACCGGAAAGACTTCCAGGGCCCGGGCCAGCTTCAATCCCCCCCGGCTCACATAGGGCAGGGCATCGCCTTTAACCTCAATTTCAGCATCTTCCGGGACACTTGTGCCGGGCTTGTCAACCCGCTGCCCGTTGACAAAGACTGTGCCGGCCATAATAGCACCCTTGGCCCTTTCCCTGCTCTGTGCCAATCCCCTTTTTACCAATAAAACATCCAAACGTTCTTTCATTGGCCCTCCTGACCTGTCAGACATGCTCCGTTACAAGCTGAACTGGAGCTTTCTTCTTCTCGATAAGCGCCATAACCTTCTCCACCAGATGATGGGCATCTAGGCCCAGGTCCTTAAGCAATTGGGGATTATCTCCATGCTCAACGAAGCGATCTGGAATGCCGATGCACTTGACACCAACTTGGGAGAGAAGGTCTGCTTCCTGCAAAATTTCCAGAACAGCCGAGCCAAATCCCCCTGCCAGGACGTTCTCCTCCAGGGTTACAATCCACTGGGTCTTGGCTGCTGTTTCCAAGACTATTTCCTCATCTATAGGCTTGACCCAGCGGGCATTGATCACACCTACATCTAACCCGAGCTTCCGGAGTTCAGCCGCGGCCTGAAGAGCAGTTGCCACCATGCTTCCCACTGCCACAAAGGTGATGTCTGCCCCCTGGCAGATAACTTCAGCCCGCCCGAACTCCACCGGGGTGCAGCCGGTGACCCCCAGGCTGTTTAGAATTTCGTCATGGACCTGGCCCCTAGGATAACGGATGGCCGTGCATTCTTCTCTCTCTAGGGCCAGCTCCAGCATTTC
This sequence comes from Bacillota bacterium, assembly GCA_012735435.1. Lineage (GTDB taxonomy): Bacteria > Bacillota > Limnochordia > DTU087 > DTU087 > DTU087. Next base: position 26,286 of record JAAYHH010000203.1, read on the forward strand.
CACCAGCTCCCGGGAATCCTTAGGCGCCATGATCCGCAAATTGGGAATCATCCTCAGATAACTAAGGTCAAAAACACCATGGTGTGTAGGGCCATCTTCACCCACCAAGCCGGCCCGATCAACTGCCAACACCACCGGCAGGCGGGGCAGGCAGACATCGTGAATGATCTGATCAAAGGAGCGTTGGAGGAAAGTGGAATAAACCGCAACCACCGGCTTCAGCCCTCCGGCAGCTAATCCCGCCGCCAAGGTCACAGCATGCTGTTCTGCTATTCCCACATCAAAAAACCGGTCAGGGTAGAGTTTCCTAAACTCACTCAAACCGGTGCCGTCCGGCATCGCTGCCGTGATGGCCACCAAGTTGTCGTGTTTCTTAGCCAAAGATACCATTTCTCTTCCAAAAACCTGACTGTAGGAGGGAAGAGGCTTGCCGCCTTCTGAACCCCGCAAAGGTCCTGTTCCGTGGTAAAAGACAGGATTGGCCTCGGAGGGTCCGTATCCCTTGCCCTTCTGGGTAATCACATGGACCAGTACCGGTCCCTTTCGCCGCAAACCGTCTCGAAATACCGTCTGCATCAAAGCCACGTCGTGACCATCCACCGGACCTACATAAGTAAAGCCTAGTTCTTCAAAGAGCATCCCGGGGACAACCAGCTGCTTGACAAGTTTTTTCATCCGATCAGTTACCCGCAGCATGGAATCGCCGATGGCCGGCAGCCTGCCCAGGAGCTGCTCCATCTCTTCCCTGGTCCGGCTCAAAGTGGGGTCTGTCCTCAGCCTGGTCAAGTACTGGGACATAGCCCCTACATTCCGGGCGATGGACATTTCGTTATCATTAAGTACAACCATCAACTGGGTGTCTAAATGTCCTGCATGGTTAAGTGCTTCATAGGCCAAGCCCCCTGTAAGGGCACCATCCCCCAGAACTGCCACTACATTGTAATCCAAATTCAGCTGATCCCTGGCCAGGGCATAGCCCAAAGCAGCAGAGATGGAAGTACTGCTGTGGCCCACGGTAAAGGGATCGTAGACACTCTCATGCCGCGCGGGAAAGCCGCTGATCCCCTTGTATTGACGCAGGGTATGGAAAAGCTCCCGCCGCCCCGTCAACAGCTTATGGGCATAGGCTTGATGGCCCACATCCCAAATCAGCTTGTCCACGGGAGCATTGAGTACCGAATGAAGAGCAACGGTCAATTCCACAACTCCGAGGTTAGAGGCCAAATGCCCTCCGGTCCTACTAACCGTCTCTATAATCTGCTCCCTTAATTCTCCGCACAGCTGAATCAACTGCTGCCGGGTAAGATGATGCAGTTTTCTCGGCTCATCAATAGTATCCAATAGTTTCACCGACACTAAACTCCTTGCTTTGTCCTGCTGCCCCGCTTTTTCCTTTTGTTGGCAGCACGACGTCTCCTGTTGCTGCCTACAGTGTTGCCCAAACTGGTTATCGGTAAGCCAAATACTGTTTCCAGAACGTATAGAAATTTGCCCACCCCATAGACTATGTCATTGGCCTTTTCTATGGCAAAATCCTTGCCCAATGCCTTGCCGCCCACCATCACCGCCGCCGATCCAGACACCAAAAAGGTTACCCAAACTGCCTGCTGGACTGCCCCGGCCCTATGGGTTATGGAAAGTGCAATACCGGTGGCAACAGCTCCGCTCAAGGTGCCCACTATATCTCCGATCATATCATTGCACAAGGTTGCAATGGTAGCCGCATTCCTCACGACCCACATGGCCTGCATTGACCCAGGTACTTTATCGGCTGCCATAGCGTGATAGGGCACCTCGGAAGCTGCCGTTGTGGCAACCCCAATAATGTCAAAGGCAATTCCTACGGTAATGATGCCAATCAACAGGCACAAGGAAGGCAAAACCGGCACAACGCCAAGCAGCGTGTTGCTGGCATAACTGGAAAACAGTGAAATTAAAAAGGTCCCTAGAACAACTCCGAAAAACCGTCTTAAGTTTGAATCCAATCAAATACCCACCCCAATAAAGGATGAAAAGGCTTGGAATGCCCAAGCCTGCACTTCAAGACATATGAGGAATAGGTGGCAGCGGATTGAGTAAAAATTGTGGCTTAAGGTCCAGCAGGTTTTCCCAACGGTCCTCCAGACCGTCGCCGGTCTGGCGATTTCTCCTTTCCGACCGCTTTACCCTGTTGCCAAAGGTAAGGCTGGATTACCACTTAGTCCACACTGCAATCCCCAACCCGCCTCCATTAGGAACAGCCTAGGAGATTTCCTCAACGACCGACCCCGTTTTCTAGCCTCTTTAGCAGGATAGTTTTCAGGCAGCACCGGGCTCCTTCTCTTGGCCTTCGAGTCAGAGCTTGAACCTACCATCCCAGCTACCCCACGCAAGGCAGGCTACACTGTACCCAACACACTTTACAGCGCATCACGTACAGGTTCACCCCAAGCCGTAGTTCTCCTAAGTAAGGTATTCTCCACGCACTTGGGTCTCCGCGACTGCGGGGTCAACGCCTACATGCCCTTGTAGATCGCCCCACAATCTTAACC
>JAAYHH010000004.1 GCA_012735435.1 Bacillota bacterium
ATTCAGTGCTGGTTAGCTTCACATCGCAACCCAAGGAGTTGTAGTGAGGAGCCCGCTGTCGGATTCGAACCAACGACCCCCAACTTACAAGGATGGTGCTCTACCAGCTGAGCTAAGCGGGCTCGTATCTGGTGGAGGGAGGAGGATTCGAACCTCCGAAGGCATCGCCAGCAGATTTACAGTCTGCCCCCTTTGGCCAGCTCGGGAATCCCTCCACGTCTTACGCTTCTTCATTTTAACCGCAATGCGCTCAAAAGTCAAGACAAGCTTCATATGCAGTTGTTGACTTTTTTGCTGCCCCGCTTTTTCGCAGCGGCATAATATACTGTAGCACAGCTTTGGCCCTCTGTCAAGACCAGTTAAGGCATGAATCAACTCCTGTAGATCCCCGCTAAACCAATGGCTTCCGCCCTGCAGGTCCCTATTAGAATACCATCGGGACAGGAATTCTGCAATACGGCGAGAATGATTGAACTACCGCCATTAATGTTACCGGAACACTCATCTCCAATAACAGCTCACCAGCAGGGAGGGAATACCTTGGAGAACTTCATCTTCCACAGTCCCACTAAAATTATATTTGGCAAGGGTGTCGAGGCATCGGTAGGTGAAGAAGTAAAGAAACACGGAACAAAGGTGTTGTTTCACTATGGCGGAGGCAGTATCAAGAGGACCGGACTTTATCAGCAGGTAGTTGATTCCTTGAAGGCGGCAGATGTAGACTTTGTGGAGTTAGGCGGAGTGCAGCCCAATCCCCGGCTGAGCTTAGTCCAACAGGGTATTGAGCTGTGCCGCAAGGAAAATGTAGATCTGATCCTGGCGGTAGGCGGAGGCAGCGTCATCGATTCAGGCAAGGCTATTGCCTTGGGCGTGCCCTACGATGGCGATGTTTGGGACTTTTTCTCGGGCAAAGCGGTACCGGAAGCATCACTGCCGGTGGGTGTTGTCTTAACTATTCCAGCGGCAGGGAGTGAAGCGAGCAACAGCTCCGTCATCACCAACGAGGACGGCTGGCTAAAACGGGGATGCAGTACCCCATTTAACAGGCCGGTGTTTGCTTTCATGAATCCCGAACTTACCTTCACCCTTCCGCCCTATCAGACGGCTTGCGGAGCAGCAGATATCATGGCCCATGTTATGGAAAGATATTTTACCAATACACCCAATGTAGAGCTCACCGACCGGCTGTGTGAAGCGGTACTTAAGACCATAATCAAAAACATACCCATAGTCCTGGAAGAGCCGGAGAATTATGACGCCCGGGCGGAAATCATGTGGGCCAGTACCCTCGCCCATAATGACCTTTTGAGTACAGGCCGCACTGGAGATTGGGCCTCACACCAGATTGAGCATGAACTAAGCGGAATTTATGACGTCCCCCATGGCGCCGGTCTTGCCGTAGTCTTCCCGGCATGGATGAAGTATGTGTACCGCCGCAACATTCAGCGCTTCGTCCAGTTTGCAGTAAGGGTCTGGAATGTAGAAGAGGACTTTTTCGACCCTGAAGGTACTGCACTGGAAGGGATTCGGCGGACGAAAGAGTTTTTCCGTTCCATTGGCCTGCCGGTGACCTTGCGGGATCTAGAAATTCCCGATGATCGTCTAGAAGAAATGGCTGAAAAATGCAAGAAAGGCCCCGACGGTACTGTGGGCCAATTCGTAAAGCTGACTACAGAGGATGTTCTCAACATCCTGAAACTGGCTAAGTAAGACAAAGACAGGGCCGGTCTGGCAAGTCTAAACAGTGCTGTAGGGAACAAGGCCAAGTCCTCAACCATGCTCTAGGACTTGGCCTTATTTAAGCCGTATTTCTGCCTCTTCAGCAGCCAAATCTACCACCAATAATCCTCTTCATACAACTGGGCTTTACGGGCACCAGCCCATTTCCGCAGCCAGTATCTTTCTGACTCTGGAATTGGCCCGTTAGACTCCTCAATTACATGATACCCATCGGGACCGTCTTCCAATGTAAAAGCATACTCTTCACCTGTATCTCCATCGTACTCCACTATCAGCTGGCCGTGGATCTGCCATTTGCTGCGCATAGGATCCCAGTTGCAGCGATTAACCTCGGCATGTCGCTTTATAGAGATAGAACCCGGCAGGACCTGATTTGGTCTTTGTCTCTCTTTCTCCATTCCACTACCTCCATTAAACGGTTTCATCTGTTAGGACCATATCATTCCCAGGCTCCTCCCCGTTTGCCCAGGTATACTCCCCCGCCCTCACCAATAAAATGTAGGGACAACTGCAGCCTAGAGGTGATCATCAACGTGTTCTATGCTTCCCGCTTCCTGCGAACAACTCGACCTGCCATGGCTGGACCTGATGTTTACTGGATAAAAACCGTATTGGCAGAGCTGGGATTTCTAAGCCGTGAAGCATTATCCTGGGAATTCGATACTCAAACAGAAGCAGCCGTTCTCAGATTTCAGAGGATGCACAACCTGCCGGTTGACGGTATTGTCGGCCCCAGCACCTATCGGGCTCTGTGGACCCTCGGCGGATACCGGGTCCTCTATGATGAAATGTCAAGATCTCAAGGCAGCACCAATCACTATCCCGCTGCCTTCCTTCAAATTGATGGCGGACGCTGCCTTTTGCATCATTACGTTGAAGGCCGCCTTCAGACTTCTTATCCCATTGCCCTCGGCTCTCCCAATACACCTACACCCAACGGCTGCTGGCACATCATATCACGGGAGGTCAATCCCGGCGGATTCTTTGGCACCAGATGGTTAGGCCTTTCGATACCTTTCGGCGCTTACGGCATCCATGGAACAGATAACCCTGAATCCATTGGGAAAAGGACAACCCACGGCTGCATATACATGCTCAACCCCCACATTGAAGAGCTTTTTGACCACATCCAGACCAATACCCCCGTTGTCATCACTGGACCGGCTGCTGCGGGCCGCATGCTGGAACCAGGTGTTCTTCCTGGGCGAGATATCCAAAGGGTCCAGACAATCCTGCACACACTGCAGATTTTCTCCGGCCATCCCGATGGCCGCTATACCCCCGCTACAGCTGCGGCGGTTGCTTCCTTTCAAAAGCTGGAGGGGCTTTATATCAGCGGAAAGGTGTGCCCTTATACCTATGAAGCCCTGGAAAAATCCTATGATATCGCCATGGGAGCTGTCCGGCCGTAGGCATTGCCTAGACCACTGCATTTCGTCAGCGGAGGATGAACCATGCCCCAGCAGCCAGCAGCGCTCCGCCCACCCACCTGGACCAGGTAAACGACACAGCCTTAAGGCCGAACAGCCCAAAATGATCAATGATGCATGCAGTCAGCACCTGAGCTGTAATGATAGCTGTAGTAGCGGAAGCCGCGCCCACCTTGGGTATACTGGCTGCAACGGTATAGATAATGGCAACCCCCAAGACCCCGCCCAACCATGTATACCACGGTGCCTCCAGCAGCTTCCCCAAGCTGCCGTCGCCAATCAAAGGCAGCAGACCCGCTACCAGCAGAGTACCCGTAATTTGAACTAAAAAGGTAGCCTCCCACAACCCCGCCAACTTTCCTAAAGCCGAATTTAAAGTCCCCTGTAACGCCATAAGGGCTCCTGCCAAGGCGGCAATCAAAAGCGCAGCCAGTCTGCCCGTCAAAACTCAAACCTCCCGAAAAATAATCAATAAACCCAGTCACCGGTCTAGTATCTGCACCACATGCCGGTTCATATGCTGGGAAGGGTTTCCTTTTGTTTCCACGAAATATGCCTGTAGAATTAGAAGCTTCGATGGGAAGTGAGCTAAATTGCAGCAGCCTCTAACCTATGCTTTGGATGTCGGAACAAGGACCATAGCTGGTATCGTGATGGAGCCGCTGGCTGATGGGTATCGGATCTTAGCAGCTAAGGTAGAGGAACAGGAACCAGGTGCCATGCAGGATGGGCAGATCCATGACATAAAAATGGTAGCCAAGACCATCAGCCGAATTACTGATGAGCTTGAGCAGGATTTGGGGAGAATTCCAAAACAAGTTGCAGTTGCTGCAGCGGGAAGAACCCTGAAAACCATGGTCGGCAGTGCCGCCTTGCCGGTGTCTCCGCTGGAGCCCATCGATGAGCACACTGTCCAAGCCCTGGAGATGCAGGCTGTAACAGCGGCCAGAGCAAATCTAGCCTCAGCGGCACAAGACAGCAGCAGCCGTTCCCGGGAAAGCTGGGCATCAGCTGATATCTTTGTCGGCTATAGTCCCATAACTTACTATCTGGATAATGAACCAATCACCAGCCTCACCGGTCACCGGGGAACAACCATTGGTGTCGATATCCTTGTGACCTTTCTGCCTAGAATCGTCATAGATTCTTTATCGGCGTCGCTAGCTGCCGCCGGTCTAGAAATGGGTTCCTTGACCCTAGAGCCAATCGCTGCCATTAGAGCCGCTATTCCACCTTCTATGCGACGTCTCCGCCTTGCCCTAGTTGATGTTGGAGCTGGAACCTCTGATATTGCCCTGACTAGAGATGGTACAATCATCGCCTACGGCATGGTTTCAATAGCTGGAGATGAGATCACTGAGGCCCTTTGTCAGCATTATCTCTTGGACTTCCACCAAGGGGAGGAGCTCAAGCGTCAGTTCCAGCGGAATGAAAGGTTATCTGTGACCAACGTGTTGGGGCAGAAAATAATGCCTCAACCCCGGGAAGTTGCCCAGATCATGATGCCGGCTGTGAAAGCATTAGCCGCCGCCATCAGCGAGGAATGCCTCCGTTTAGGCGGATCTCCTCCTCAAGCGGTAATCTGTATCGGAGGAGGCAGCCTCACTCCCTTCTTCCCCGAGACTCTAGCAGAATATCTCAAACTACCCAAAGATCTTGTGGCAGTAAGGGATCGAAACGCCATTGCCAATGTGGAGGGCTGTGAAGATATCCTTTCCGGACCTGACTGCATAACTCCCATCGCCATCGGCATCAATGGAATGGCCAGTACTTCTGTTTTTGTGCCGGTGACAGTCAACGGCCGGAAAGTCCGCATTCTGGGTACTTCCAAACCGACAGTGAAAGAAGCTTTACTCGCCAGCGGCATCGGAATTCGGGAGCTGCGAGGGAAACCGGGAGCCGCCCTCACCCTGACAATCAACGGTGAGGTGAAGGTGATCCCTGGTTCTCTAGGAAAGCCCGCCGTTGTGCGGATGGATGGAAAGGTAGTTGATCTGGATACAATCATCGAAGGCCAAGCTGACTTGACCATCGAACCTGCCGAACCAGGAGCCGATGCAGCTCCCCTTCTGCAGGAGATAGTGCCTTTGCCCACCTTGACCATCAAATTCTTTGACAGGCTGCTGACTATTCCCCCCAAGATACTCCGCAATGGTGCAATTGCTGCACCAACCGATAAGGTTGCTGACCGGGATGTCATTGAGGTCACACCCCGAAGCCGCCTCGGGGACATAGTAGAGTGGCTGCAGGAGCAGGGTGAGATACCGGAGCATAAGGAGACTTCCATCTCCGTAACAGTAAATCAAGAACCGGTGACCCTGGTGCGGAAGGTCCCTTGGCAGTACACACGCCAAGGCCAGCCGGCACTGCCTGAGGACATCGTCCATGATGGGGATGTAATTACAGCCGCCCCGGCCGCTGGTCCAGAAGAACCCAGCTTTATATTAAGTGATGTCTTTAGTGCTGTAGAACTTGAGCCACCAAGCGTCCAATCCGGGGGTACCCTCAAGATTCTCCGTAACGGCAAGGCTGCCGGGTTCACCTCACCCATTGCAGATGGAGATGCAATAGAGATCACCTGGGCAAAGCTGGAGAAGTAGCTGCACTATACATTGGAACTGCTTTCATCAATAGGTTCATCCCCCTGCTCCTCCTCAACCGGCGGCGGCTCAGCCACAGCTTCAGTCTGTACAGCGGCTGCCGGCCATTCGGGTAAGCTGCCCCCGGCCTGAAACTCTACTTCCTCTTTGGCCTCCGTTCGCAGCGGAGGAGGCTGCGGTATACCTGAACGTAGAAGCTGCACCTCAAAATCGCACAGGCATACGGCATCCAAGTAGTCATCCATCTTCCTGTCCAACCTCTTGATCACATCATCGATAATATCCCCCAGGTCCTTTGCCCGCTCTATGGCATCTTTAACATCGGACTGTTTGGCAATGGACATCCGATTGAACTCGTCTGCGGCACCGATCATGATCCGATAGGAATTAACTAAAGAGGCCAAGAGGCCGGTAAGCTGCTCTACAGACTGGCGAGTCAGCTTGCATTTCCGCACGAGCCAAAAATCATATTCGAAGGCGCAGTCAGGGAAATGTCTGTAATATTTCTTTTTGGCCAAAATCGCCACCTCCGCATCTGCCCTGTTTCATGTATATGTCAAGAGTCAAGGTGCTAAGAACACCATCAAAGACGCGGCCGTATCCTGTACGGGAGGGCAAAATATGCAGGAATAGTGCGGCGTGTCATAATAATGTGTATAATGGGAGTAGCAGGAAAGGAAAGGACACTTGGATTCAGGCCTGGGGAATGTGATAGGAGCCTAGTGGGAGGAGAGGAGGTGAATTTGTTGGCCATCAAGTGCCCCGAATGCGGGGTATACAATATGACCGCTGCAGAAGCCTGCAAGAAATGCGGTGCCGCCTTCAAAGCTAATCTAGCCACAATAGAGCCAGAGAAAACCGAAAAGAAACCAGGATTATTAGGCCGCCTTTTCGGGAGGAAATAGAAGACGGGAATGCAGGGAAGCCGGTTAAGAACCGGTTTCCCTTTTTGGTCTCTTGCAAAGCAGCGCCTTTCACGGCTTGGCCAGAGAGGACTCTCATCACCTCTGTTGAATAGAGTAGACGGTACAGAAGGCACCTAAACTTCGCAGCATTGTTAGAAAGGAACTTCACAGAAGATGCGATTTGATCTCCATACCCATACCAACCGCTATTCCGGCTGCGCCCGTGCCACGCCTGAAGAGATGATGGAAGGTGCTGTCAAGCAGGGGCTGGACGGTGTAGTGATCACTGAGCATGACATCATCTGGAGTGAAGAAGAAATCAAGGAGCTGCAGAGCTCTTACCCTCAGCTGACTATCCTCCGGGGCATTGAGGTTCACACCGCCAGCGGTGAAGATATCATAGTCTTGGGGATCACCGACACTTCCCTCTTCCACAGATACATGGATGATGCTGTGTTGGGAAAGATCATCGAAAAATACCAAGGAGCGGCTATTTTGGCTCACCCTTATCGCTATCGTGATGAAGTTTCGCCTGAAGCCCTCAAGCTGCCGCTGCATGCCGTTGAGGTTGCCAGCAGCAATATTCGTCAGTATATGGAGGAGCCAATTGAGAACTTAATCCGCAAGTACGGGTTAAGACCCATTGTATCCAGTGATGCCCATTGGCCTGAAAATATCGGTATGTATGGAGTGGAATTCCCTTACCCGGTAACCTCCGAAGCCCAACTGGCAGCAGCGATCCGAAAGGGTGCTTTTCGCCTTTTTATGAATGAGGAGCGGGTGAAGCAAGTAAATGCCGAGCTCAGAGAACAGATATCCCTGGCCCAACGTCTGCTGAACCAGGGATACTCTACCTATGAAATCAGGGATCTCTGCGGTTTCTCACTGTCCATGCTGACCGCCCTTCAGGCTGGCAGAAAGGTAAACCTCATATCCATTTCCTAGTTTAAAGGTCCCTAAAGCACTTATTGTATGCTGTCTAGAATGGTGTAATTGATCACTTCTTGTACATCAACCGGTTCCCTGATGATCCCCACCTCATGCAAGAAGGCTGCGGTGTTGTCCAGGGATGCCGCCAGTTCAGGAGTCAGCTGGGGCGCAAAGGTATATTTTGCCATGATCTTATTTACAAGCTCCGGCGGCAGTTTGGTCTCCTTTGCCACCAGTTCGACTGTCTCTTCCGGATTCTCTTCCATATAAAGGAGGCTGCGGTTGTGGGCCTTAAGGAAGGCAGCCAGCACTCCCGGCCGCTTGTCTATGACTTCCCTCCGGGCTGTCATCACTGTCAAGCCGGGCATCAAACCAACACCGTCCCGCAAAACAGCTATCTGTCCCGCGGTCTGCAGCCTAGACAAGACAGGCTCAACTACAGCGGCCGCATCTACATGACCGGCCATCAAGGCAGTAACAGCATCCGGCACCAGCATGTTGGCGACCTGGACGTCCTTGAGACTAAGTCCGGCCTCTTCCAGTGCTTTACCCAGGAGGTAATGGGCTTCAGTTCCTACAGGTACGCCGACAGTCTTGCCTTTAAGGTCCAGTATCGATTGGAAAGGAGTACCTGTCTTGGCGACGATGGCAAAGCCCGCCGGCGCTTGCCCGTAAGCAGCAAATACCTGCAGGTCCCTCCCGCCGGCGAAAGAAGTAATTGTAGATGTGCCGCCCATGACAGCGGCAATATCCAGCTCACCGGCAGCCATGGCTTCTGTCATCTGGTAGCCTGCCAAGAATGACTTATATTCTACCTCTACACCCAGCTCCGCCATGGACTCCTCCAAGAAACCCATCTCCTTCATGACAATGCTGGGCACATTGAGAGGCATCGGGTTGTATGATACAGTCAGTTTCTCCGCTGCCATCGCCTGTACGCCCAGCATCAGCATGAGGACTAACGTTAAGACCAGCACAACACTGCCCTTCCAATCCTTGCTTTGCTTCATGGACACCCCTTCCTTTCCCTCTGAATGTAAATTATTCCAATATGGCCAGCAATTCCTGCCGGTAGATATTGAAATCTGAAGCGGTACGGTCTCTGGGATAGGGCAAATCCACCGGTATGATCCCCTTAATCCTCCCGGGACGGGGGGAAAGTACTACAATCCTGGTGGAAAGCACTATAGCCTCGTCTATATCATGGGTTACTGCCACCACAGTCAACAAGCCATCCTGCCAGATTTTCATAAGCTGGCCCTGCATTCTTAACCTGGTAACTGCATCGAGGGCTCCAAAAGGTTCATCCAGGAGCAGAATCTGGGGAGAGCCTGCCAGGGCTCTGGCCAAAGCAGCTCTTTGGGCCATCCCCCCCGATAGTTCCCTAGGATAGGCTTGGGCGAAATCTTCTAGGCCCACCCGCCGCAGCAGCTCCCACAACCTTGCTTCGTTTTGACCCCGATCAGGCAGACCTAATCGGATGTTATGGGCGACTGTAGCCCAGGGAAAGAGCCTCGGCTCCTGAAAGACAAGGCCCCGATCCCGACCGGGCCCCTTAACCAGCCTCCCTCTAATCCTAATCTCGCCTTCTGTCGGTTGTTCTAAGCCTGCGATCATGTGCAGGAGGGTTGTCTTCCCACAGCCGCTTTGTCCAATGATACTGACGAATTCCCCTGGGACAACGGCCAGGTTGAGGTTCTGCAGGGCTGACAGCTGCCTGCCTCCCACTACATATTCCTTGCTCACATTTCTTAACTCGATCATTGGGAGGGTGTCGGCAGAATTATTCCCTATTTTGCCAGCGGAGTACGTATCCTTCAAGGAGCTTCCACCCCCAATCAATGGCTAAGCCCAAAAGGCCAATGACGGCAATCCCGATAAACATCTCGTCCATCCGTACAAGGGACCTGGCAGCCATGATCATATATCCCAATCCGCTGAAGGCTGCCAGCATTTCCGCTGCCACTAGGGCCCGCCAGCTGTTGGACATCCCCAGCCGCAAACCGGCTATTAGACTAGGAGCTGATGCGGGCAGAATCAGCTCCCGCAGGGTTTCCCTAGGGGAAAACTCCAGAAGCCGGGCAACTTCCCAGAAATGGTTATCTATCTGGGTAATACCCAAAACGGTGTTTATGAAAATGGGGAAAAAGGCTGCATATACAATCACTGCCAGCTTGGTGGCTTCTCCAATCCCCAGTACCATGATCAGCACTGGAATCCAGGCCACCGGGGGCACCTGCCTCAAGAATCCCAGCATAGGCGATAAGTACTGCGCAAAGGGTGGAAAACCGGCTGCTAAGATGCCGGCTGGAATCGCCAGCCCTGCCGCCAGCAAGAATCCCTGGACGATGCGGAGCAAACTGATTCTTACATGGGCTTGCAGCTCTCCGCTGACCACGAGGTTCTTGAAGGTGATTATTACCTCCCAGGGGCTTGGCAAAATCCCGACACCGATTCCAAACTCCGCTGCCAACCACCAGAGTAGGACTACCAGCAGCGGGACAACAAGCCCCCGCAGCCATTTTTTCATCCTTACAGTCTCCCCCAATCTAGCCTAGTCCGATCCGCTTTTAAGTCGAAGAACCTTGGAAGTCGTCATAGTCCTTCGCTTATTGCTCATCGATCCCCTTCAGAAACAATAAGAAGCTTATTCCTGGCAGAAAAGTGGGACATATTCTGGTTTCAAGGAAGGAATCCAAGGTTTAAAGGCGAAATGGTTCTTCGTTGTAGGTTTCCTTAGGGGGCATCAAAATGTTAGTTGATGCAGAAAAAACCATCCTCGCTCTTCCTGAGGTAGAATCATGCCGGATTATCTACCGCGATGGTGAACTGGATCAAATTTATGTTTCAGCCAAAATCCCAACCCAGCAGCCTGGAGAGAGGCTTCAGTTCATCAAATCCCTGGTACGTTCGGTAGTTGGTGCCTTGGCACTCGAGCATGGGTGGAATATCGACTATCGGAAAGTGAAAATAGTCGATTCCCTGGATGTCCCCGCAGCCGACAAGCCGAGGATCCGGGAATCCCGAATCCGCATCGTTGCAGCCTACATACGATATGCTTCTGAACCCGAGGTGCGGGTAGAACTTGCCTTAAATGGATCCACTTACACAGGACAAGCCCGTTATGATGCCTCCAATCCTGTAGAAGCTGCAATGGCGGCTTTTCTAAATGCCTTTCACCAGATGGGCCTCGGTGAAGTCAGCCCCATCTTCGCCCATGAGATACCAGGTTGCCTGTCCCACGGCAATTTGGTCATTACCAAACTGCGGTATGAATGCGATGAACATGCAACCGACCTTCTGGGCATAGCCGAATCACACCAGGATCTCATTCTTTGTACTGTGCGGGCATGTCTAGATGCTTTAAATAGAAGGGTGGCCCTTTATTGGTTTGATAATAGTTGCCCGGCCGAACCGAACCGGATCTCAACCGAATAGAACCGAACCCATTACCTGTGATGGGAGGGTTCTAAGGTGAAAAAACGCATCATAGCCATTCTTTTCACTGTAGCTTTAACTCTAGGTCATGCCGTGGTAGCGCTGGCCGATACGGCCCGCTTCCGCTGGCCGCGGTAAGCCGTTAAGGCATTACCACTGGCCGGGCACTTTTTATGCAGAGGTGATACCATGAAGCCAAATTATATACTCAAAGCTTACCTCTGCACCGTCGGATTTTTGGCTGCTGCAGCAACTTACCGACTGGGGCTCAACACTACAAACACCTTCCGTGTGGATTTGATCCTTTTCCTGATTCTGCTTCTAGCCAACAATCGACGTTCAATTCAAACAGAGTCGGGGACGTTCTCCCTCAACTACCCCCTATTGCTGCCGGTTATGGCATTCTATGGACCATTGATGGCGGCAGTGACAGCAGCCCTAGGGGTCATCGAGTTAGATGAGTTGAAGGATCCCTTTCCGGTCATCGTCCACAACCGGGGGACTATTGCTTTCAGCGCCTTGCTGGGGGGCATTGTTTTCCATGCTGTCAACGATCGATATGGTTTTACCCTTGCGGTAGCCGCATCAGCAGTGACCTACCTAGGTGTCAACAATCTCTTCTTCATGCTCGCCAAGCTGATACAGATGACCATTGCCCACACCCGGGATGGTTTCCTCAATGACCTTCTGGAAACCGGCAAGACCCTGATACCTTCCGCCGCCATGGGAGCGGTCTTCTATTATACGTACATTTACTTTTCGGTCTATGGATTGGTACTGTCATATCTTTTTCTGCTGGCTCTCCGGTCCCATACCCTCTTCGGCCTCCTTGATACCACCTACCGCATCGCATTAATCAAGTCCCTGCTGCGGGCTGTCTGGGCTAAAGATCCGGAATTGATGGAGCATATGGAACGGGTGGCGTTCCTAAGCGGGGAAATAGCCCGGCAATACGGATATTCACCGCTGAAACAGCGGGCTCTAGATGAAGCCTGTTATTTTCACGATATCGGCAAACTGGAGATCGAAGATGAGATCCTCAAGTGGCCGGGCCGCTTGACCCAGCGTCAGTTTGAAACCATTAAAACCCATCCAGAGCGGGGTGCACGGTTTATCGAGGAGATCCCCATCCCCCTGCGAAACCGCAAGATTATCCGCAACATCGTCCTGTACCATCACGAACGCTGGGACGGCAAGGGATATCCTACAGGGTTAGCCGGCGAACGCATTCCCCTGGAAGCAAGAATAGTAGCAGTAGCCGATACCTGGGATGCCATGACCAGTCATCGCTGCTACAAGAAGGCCCTCAGCATACCGGAGGCTGTTGCTGAACTAAAGCGGGTAAGGGGAACTCAACTGGATCCCAAAGTGGTAGATGTGTTTCTAGAAATCCTCGATGATATCTTAGAAAAAGAAAGGAAGCAGGTAAATGCTAAGCTCAAAGAGAAGGAGCATTACACCTCCGCTTCCTGGTAACTGCAAAGACTGTATCCCTAAAGATAGGGACCTTACTCCAAGACAACCCCCCGCTCAGCCATGAAGTCCTCAATTTCCTGCCGAGTGGGAATCGCCGTCTGTGCACCTAGGTTGGTGACCGCCAAAGCGCCAACAGCATTGGCAAACAGCACAGCACTGCGCAGGGAGAATCCTTCAGCTAAAGCTACCGCTAGCCCCCCGGCAAAGGCATCACCGGCAGCAGTGGTATCTTCTGCCTTTACCTTGTGGGCAGGAATATGCTCCATGCCCTGGGATGTAGCAAAGATGACACCATTACCGCCCAGTTTCAACAGCACATTCTTGGTGCCGTAGTCCAACAGCTTCCCTGCAATCCGATATGCATCATCCAGATTATGTAACTCTTCCCCCGCTAGTACTTGGGCCTCATGCTCATTAGGAGTAAGGATATCTACCTGAGCTAAGAGCTCTTTGCCCAACGGACGGGCTGGACCCGGATCGAGCATCACCGGCACCCCCGCCCCTTTTGCCATGGTAATCACGGTCTCCACTGTTTCCAAGGGAATCTCCAGTTGGAGCATGACAATCCGCGCTGTCTCCACAATCTCCCTTGCTGCTTCAATATCTGCCGGCAAGAGGCTGTTGTTGGCCCCGGGAATCACTACAATGCTGTTTTCCCCATCATCATCTACAATGATAATAGCAACTCCAGTGGGGACTCCCGGAGTAACGCGGACCAATTGGGTATCAACCCCATTGTCCCCAAAATTGGCCAGGTGCTGCTCTCCAAAGAGGTCATCTCCCACCCGTCCCAGCATCTTGACATTACCACCGGCACGGGCTACTGCCACTGCCTGATTGGCACCTTTGCCCCCTGGCACCATGCGAAAGTCTGACCCCAGGATGGTTTCTCCCCCCCTGGGCATGCGGTGTGTCCTTCCAACCAAGTCTGTATTGATACTGCCAACTACAACAATATGTCCCTTTTCCAAACTGCCCCCACTCCCCCACTAAATATGTCTGCTTAGGTGAATCTATCAATCACTGTCAAGCCGTTCCTGTGCTGCCGTTAAGTTCTACCTGCTTCACCTGACCTGTAAGCTTCCAGGCGCCTTAGACTCAGCTCAACATATTCCTTTACGATGTCATAAGCGATGAAATGTCGGCCGCACTTTACCGCTGCCAGACATGTGGAGCCGCTGCCGCAAAAGGGATCGAGAACTACCTCTCCAGCGAAGGTATACAGCTGAATCAAGCGGTACGGCAGCTCTACGGGAAATGGAGCTGGATGACCAACAGCCCGGGCCGATTCCGATGGAAATTCCCAGACGCTGCGGGTATATTCCAGAAACTCGTCTCTCCCAATGGTACTGACCTTATTTTTACCTTTCCGACCAAAGGGACCCTTCGAGAAGACCAGGATATATTCATGCACATCCCGTAAAGTAGGGTTGGAAGCCGACCTCCAACTCCCCCATGCAGTTGAGCTGCCAGAACTGGCCCCTTTGTTCCAAATGATTTCTCCCCGCATGCGAAATCCAATCTCCAGCATATCGGTGATAATAAACGCATGGAGCGGGATATAGGGGCGCCTGCCGATATTGGCCACATTTACACAGGCACGCCCACCTGGGACCAGCACTCGAAAGATCTCCGAAAAAACTTCCCTAAGCAGGTCCCTATACTCATCTAAGGACAGGTCCTCATCATAATCCTTACCTACGTTGTAGGGAGGCGATGTAACCACCAGATGCACACTGTTATTGGGGATTTCGCTTAGGTCCCGGCTGTCTTTGTGGAAGACCCGATCCAGCAGGTCCTCCGGCACTTCCTGGTAGCGCAAATCATTCAATTCCACCAGCTCCAGATGGTCATAGAGCCTGCTGTTATAAAAAGCCGCAGAATCGTGGTTCTCACGTTTGCTGGCTCCAAAGGACCGAGTAGAAGTCCTGGTACCCACAAGATACAGACCTCCCTCTGGGTATAATAGCGGCATTGAAGCACATCTCAACTGGACGGCCGGCCCTTATGGGATTCCACAGGATTTAGAGTGCGATAAATGAAGTAGGCTGCCCCGGCACCTAGGAGAAGGTCCCCGACGCTGAACACATTGCCGATCAATGGAAGAGGCAGGAGGAAGACATCACCCAGCCACCACAAGGGCGTAGCTGGACCAATTAAGCAGGAATTGTTCAGAACATCTTCATATATGCCCAGCCATTCCAAGTGCTGAGGGAGAGCCGGCATATAGCCGTCATTGGCCCAGATTACGGCCAGATTGCTTACCAGCCCGGCTCCCATCAGGTAAAACCCTGGATGCCGGCGATTGAGCACTGCAAAGGCAGTCAAAAGGGCATAAGAAGCAATATGGAGCTGGGCTGCGAGAGATGGCAGCCGCTCCCTGCCAAAGGAAGAAAAAACAGCAATCTGTAGCGCGAGGGCCAGCAAGACCAACCCAGACCAGCGCAAACGCTGCTCTGCCAGGCGGCGGACATCTCCACCCCGGATAATGCCTAAGACTAACCCTGCTACAATAAACAACAGCAGAAACACCCTATACCACTTCCCCAGGCAGTTCCCTGACCGCAGCAGCCTCTTCGGCGACGCCGTGAAGCTCTTCACCACGGCTTTCCATCCACTCTAAAAAGGCCTGTACAACTGCTGCATCGAATTGTGTGCCAGCACCGGCTACCAGGCGCCTGAGTGCTTCCTCCTTGGACAATGCCTTTCGGTATGGACGATCGGTGGTCATGGCATCATAGGCATCGGCCACTGCCAGAATCCGGGCACCCAAAGGAATTGCATCACCTTTAAGACCATCTGGGTATCCTGAACCATCGATCCACTCATGATGATGGCGAATCAACGGGACACCTTTTTGGTAATGAGCCAATCCTTCTACTATCCGGGCACCAGTAGTAGGATGCTCCCGCACCCTTTCCATCTCCTCAGCGGTCAGTTTCCCAGGCTTAAACAGCAGGTCATCTCTCCAGGTAACTTTGCCCAGATCATGAATTCTGGCGCTGGCCTGTACCAGCTGGCAGACATCCTCAGACAGGCCCATCTGGCGGGTGATGGCAGTGGCATATTCCGCAACCCGCCGGGAATGCTCGGCAGTATAAGGATCTCGGCAGTCAATAATATCTGCTAAAGTTTCCAAAACTGCTTGCGCCTGCTGCCTCACCAATACATTGTTGCGAAAGGAAACATAGATAATCACCATCGGCAGGGAAAAGAGGATCAGGGCCGGTGCATCATAGGTGTAAACCAAGGCAACAAGCATACCGATGGGATACAGAGCAATATCATGAAGCAGCATCTCCCGATTGCCCTGGAGCCATATCTCGATTGGCCGGTGCCCCTGAGTGAGAGCAATGACCGTGCAGGTAAGAAAGCTGTTGGCTAACAAAAAGGTAAGTCCAGAGATCAAACCCCACAATGCATGGGTCTGGAAGGAAAAAATCCCGCCCGGTCCAAGGGAATACACCTTGGCGGCAAGGGCAGCCGATATAGCTAACTGAGAGGTATTAAACAAAACCCTAATAATTGGAACTCGACCTATAATATCACTGAGGCCGGTAGCGACAGCTACCAGCAAAACGGACACTTGGGGAGGAAAAAGGATAACAGCCGCAAAATCCAGAGCCGCCGCTACGGAAACTGTTCCCTCTTCCGACAGACGCACAGGAAAGAGATCAGCAATTAGGGCACAAATTCCCAACACGATCGGCCCCAGCCACTGCACCGGCTGAAGACTTAACAGGGCCCATGCGATGATTCCTGCTCCCACTAGTATTGTTAATAAAATAAAAATCCTGGCAGTTGACTGTGATTCTTGAGACACTGATTTCGCTCCCAGGTAAAGAGTATACCGAAGTCTAGCCGCACAGCCGCTAGACTTCGGCGGCCGTTGATCGTCCTGTACTAACGCCATTTGTGGTGGGCGCCGGAGGCGATCAGAAACGAGGCAATGACTGTTATATAGTAGAGAATTCGCCACTTCATGGGTCCTTACCTCCTTTACTTAGGTGTTCTTCCGATTCAATCCAGCCAGGATTCTGAATAGAATCTTAGAAATATTTTTCTCCATTAAACCCATAATCCCTTCCCTGCTGGCCACTTCTGGTAAGAAACTCTGGTAAAAGACTTAAGAAAAAGAAAAACCGTAGGTTTTACCTACGGCGTGAGAATTGGTTGCGGGGGCCGGATTCGAACCGACAACCTTCGGGTTATGAGCCCGACGAGCTACCAGCTGCTCCACCCCGCGGTGTATGACTAACGTGTGTTTGGTTCGCTTATATTATATCATATCCAGCAAACTTGTCAAATCTCAGCGGCTGTCCAAAACGCCTCCGTCCATCGCCGTCGCTGCCGGCTTGTGCCGACTTGTACTTTCTTAAACCCAACATCTCACACTTCTGCCGTTTGCGCTTCCCTATCCCAACCTATTCTAGCATACAGACCGGCTTTCGGCACAAACTATGCTTAGTCATCAACAGGAGGTGACATCATGGGTACAGGCCAAAAATCAAATACACCAATCAACCCAAATGCCATCAATGCACTAAACCAGCTTAAGTACGAAACCGCTAACGAGCTGGGTATTCAGGTCCCGCCAACAGACTACTGGGGCGATTTACCTTCCCGGCAGTGCGGTGCGGTGGGCGGCAACATGGTCCGGAAGATGATTGCTGCCGCTGAGCAGTCCCTCATCGAACAGACCGTTGCCGGAGTACGTCAGGGCTTCGCACAGGGGCTTTCGTCTACCTCTAATCCCAGCAACGTTAACATTCCCCCTGCTGACTAACTAACATAACACGTCACTAAAGCTCTGACAAAACTCCAGATCCAGGCGGGCCCACACGGCCCGCCTAAACAAGATCAAACCAAGCCGCCCACACAAAGCCAATCAACGGCGAAACTGAGTTGGAGTCACTCCTTCCCGCTTCTTGAACACTTTGGTGAAATAGCTTGGATCCTGGTAACCAACTAAATCGGAGATCTCAGATACAGTCTTGTTGGTTTCCAGAAGCAGCCTCTTGGCCTCATCAATCCTGATCTTGGTCAGGTATTCGATAAAGGTAAGCCCCAGCTCTTCCTTAAATATCCGGGAAACATAGTAGGGACTGAAGTGAACCTCCTGCGCAACATCTTCCAATGTAAGTTCTTCCCGAAAATGCTCCTTAATATAACTAACTGCTTGACGTATTACCGGCAAATCTCTGCTTTCAGCAGCTGCATAGACTTCGTCCAAAAAGGCATCCAGTACCTTGACAATCCAGGCACAAATTTCCTCAATGGCCTCAAGGGTAGCTAGTTCCTCAACATAGGCGAAGTTAAGTCCCAGCAGGCGTTCTAGACTTCCGCCTCCCTCTACCGCTGCCCGGGAAAGGACAACGCTCAGCTCCAACAACCTGGCCTTCAAAACCTCCGGTTTTCCCGCCGAATTGAACAAGATGTCACCCAGAATTTGGTTGAGTATCTCTTTGGCACCAGTGCGGTCTCCCACCCGCACCCTTCCCAGCAGCTGCCTCTCTTTTTCCAAGGGGTAAAGAGCACTGGCGGCTCCTGACCCTTGCTGCTCAAGGGCCTGCTTTTTTTCTATGATGCTCTCTGCCAGCCGGGCCTGCTGGTTGCTGATTTCCCGCTGTTCCAGCAAGGATAGATGTTCTTGATTGCTGATATAGGCCGCTACCATAAACAGCAGATCTGAAGCTGCTTGCACCGTCTGGGCCTCCATAACCGGAAGCTGCTTGGCAGCAGCAAGCAACACCCGAGGCGGTATCCCACAGGCATTGGCCAATTGGGTGACCTCTTTCTTCACCATTTCATCTATTTCCCACATGAGAACCTGACCAGCGATAATTCCTCCTACATATTCGCCGGAAAATACCAGTGGCGATGCCCAGACGATCAAGCCTGCCGGGCATCTGTGAATATATCCCTCGCCGATGATCATGGCCTGGTTTCCTGCATAAGATCTGCATAAACGGCAGGAACGCCGCCCGTAAGCAGTCTCCTGCACCAGTTTGCACAGCCGAGCAGGCGGGTGGGATGAAGAATAGCAAACCTCGCCT
The DNA here is from genome assembly GCA_012735435.1 of Bacillota bacterium. Classification (GTDB taxonomy): domain Bacteria; phylum Bacillota; class Limnochordia; order DTU087; family DTU087; genus DTU087. The sequence continues at coordinate 18,576 of JAAYHH010000004.1, forward strand.
TGCTCATCAAAGACCGCAACAGGCACTCCATGTACCAAAGCATAACCATCCAGCAAGCGCTGCAGTTCATCGGTATCGGCTACTTTGCTAAGAGGACTACTTAGAATGGTCATAACGACGCTGCATCCGCCGCAGGATATTGATCTGTGTGCGGGTAAGCTGCTCACACTCCCGCAGGGCACTAAGCAGATCCAATTGCTTCTTGGGATCCAGCTCCCCCATGCTTTCATCGAGAAGCTGAAGTTGAAGGGAATAGTGTTCCAAAAGGCGCCAAATAATATCCTGCGGCTGCAACTCATACACCCTTTCTTTCCTCTAACTGCTGTTGTTTACGGCCTTCCTTCAAGCTGCAGCAAACGCTGCTTCATCTCTAATCCGCCGGAATAACCGCCTAAACCGCCGGCTGCAACCACTCTGTGGCAGGGTATGATAATCGGCACTGGATTAAGACTGTTGGCCCTCCCCACAGCCCGAGCTAAGCCCCGATTGCCCAAACTTGCAGCAAGTTCCCCATACGTAACAGTGGTACCCCAGGGAATGGTCATCAACACCTGCCAGACCGACTTCTGGAAATCGGTTCCCAAGAGCTGCAGTGGAAGTTGGAACTCTTTTCGGACTCCCCACAGATACTGGCTCAGCTGATCCCACAGTTCATCCAGCGAACTATCCCTGCTTAAGCTGAGAGATAAACCCCATTTGTCTGCAAACTCGAAAAGCTCCCTAGGCGGCTCTCCCTCCCCTGACAACCTCTGGGACGCTTCCCCCGGAAGCTGCAAAAACGCCACCTTGCCCTCTATTACTCCGGCCCAAAACTCGCCCCATCCTGCTGCCTCATACCGGCCAATATACATATCCACGGTCTGCGCCCCCTGGGAAAACCTTATTGGAAGCTATTTCTAGCCTTTTCCTGCATCATATCTTTTTATCATTTTCTTCACACCGAAAAGGGATTCCTCTTGACGGGGAAAACCAAGATCTGAAAGGGCTTCCGCCAGAGCCGCTGAGGGGTTGTTAAGTAGGTGAACAAAAACAGCCGCCCCGAAAATCAGGGCGGCAGTGTGGTGCCGGAGGCGGGACTCGAACCCGCACGACCTTTTGAGAGATCAACAGATTTTAAGTCTGTCGCGTATGCCTGTTTCGCCACTCCGGCAGGCTGGCGAGATAATTATACATCACATCTTCCATCTGGTCAATGCCCGCCGCCCCGCCGGGTCAAGTCAGCTTATTCCTCTGTATAGCAGATGCCAAGATCGTCCAAGATTGCCTTTAAGGCCCCCGCCGCCTTCCGGAAAAGCTCCGGTCCGCTGTATCCCCCCGCTCCGCCTGCTTCAGCCAAATGGGGTTCTAAGGAGAGGAAACCGGAGTACCCTGAATCCCTTAACGCCTGCAGCAGTTCTGGAACCTCCCCATCCCCTTCTCCAGCTGGGACAACCTTGCCATCTGCCATCATGGCATCTTTAATATGGCAATACTCGACATAGTCCTTCAGCAGCGGATAGCAGTGGGTATAAGGTTTTTGCTGCTGTTGGACAAAATTTGCTGGATCGAAGACAGCCCTGAAACTGCCGCCGGCTAGGGTGTCCAAGAGGTCTTTACAGCGCTCTGCTGTATTGCCGTAAATTCCACTTTCGTTTTCATGGAGCAGCATGACCTGTGAACCTTCAGCAGCTTCCAGCATCGCCGACAACCTGTCCAGCACCTGATTGCGGTAAAGCTCAGGAGACTTATCTTCGGGGATATAGAAGGAGAAGATTCTAATATACCCGGTATCCAGGGCTGCGGCCACATCTAGGATGCGGCGAAAATCGTCCAGATGGGGCGAAAAAGGGTCTTCAATCCCGATCTTGCCGATGGGTGAACCAATGGCAGAAACCCGAAAACCGCCGGCATCCAAGGATTTCCTAATCCGTTTAATCTCGCCATCATCTAAATTGACCACGTTTTTCCCCCATACACCCCTAAGTTCTAGATATCTTATCCCCTCCTGCTCTAAAACCCGGAGCTGTTCATCTAGGTCCGGTGAAATCTCATCTGCAAACCCGCTGAGCTTCATCACGCCACACACCTCCTGATCCTTTGCTAAATCAGCCTGTCCCTGCCGCCGCGCCCTTGGCAGGGACTAGTGTGAATCCAGCAGCCTCCCAAGACTAACTGGCGAAGGAGTTTATGTATGCCTCCCAATCGAAGACCTTGTCGGGAGCATGCCGGCGCTCATCTGCCCGGAGTTCCTCCAGCAGTTCATCAAATTCATCTTCACACACCGGCACCTCCACAGTGCGGCCCCTTATTCCCGAAAGCAGTATGGCATTGGCCAGCTGCACGGAGTCCAGACCTTCAGTTCCCGGTGCAATCAGCGGCTCTTTACCTAAAATAGCATTGACTGTATTCTGCGTGATATATTTATGACCGTGGGGTTCGGCCTCTATCTGTATCTCCATGACCTTTGGGCTGACAGAATAAAAGCCTACTTCACTTTGCTCAATTATTCTCTGTACTGAGTCTTCGGTCTTAAAAAAGGTAAGCCGTCCTTCTTCCAAGACCAGCTTACCGCGCTCAGCAGTGATCTCCAGCCTGTTGGTTCCAGGAGTATCACCAGTGCTGGTAATGAAACTCGCGGTAGCTCCGTTGGCAAGCTCCATGAGAACTGAAACATCATCCTCGACGGTGATGTCATGCCATTTTCCTAAATGCACCACGGCATGAAGCCGCTTGGGAAGCCCGAAAAACCATTGAAAAAGATCCAGATTATGGGGACACTGATTCATCAAGACTCCGCCGCCTTCACCGGTCCAATTGCCCCGCCAGCCGCCGGAATCATAGTAGGCCTGTGTACGGAACCAGTCGGTAATAATCCAGCTTACCCGGCGAACCTCACCTAAAGTTCCATCCTCCAGCATTTCCTTAATTTTTCTATAGACGGGGTTGGTTCTCATCTGAAACATCGCAGCATAGACCACCTGGGAATCTGCATGGGCAGCGTTCATCTCCCGGGCTTGCCGGCCGGTGATGGCTACCGGCTTTTCGCAGATCACGTGAATGCCTCGGCGAAAGGCTTCTACAGCCATCTCTGGATGGAAATAGTGGGGAGCAGCGATAATAACAGTATCTACCTTCCCGCTGTCAAGCATAGCACGGTAATCGGTATACTTGGCTATCTTATCATCTAGAACGGCGGCAGCAATTGCCTGATCGAAATCTCCCGGAACCTTCAGTTCCTTGAGTTTGGCGGGATCAATGTCGCAAATAGCGGTGAGTTCAGCATCCTCCAGTTCCGGAAAATAACTGAAGTGGTGGATGCCAATATTCCCCATCCCAATTAGGCCGAACCTAACTTTCTCCACAAACATCCTCCCCCTCCATGCAATCCTTCCCTTCCATGACGTACGGCTTTTCCTCACGGGCCTAAAGCTCAAGCTGCCTACTGGAACTTCTTAGAGCATCAGTATCCGAACATAAAAAGGAATATGTTGGGGCAATTGGGTGTGTGACTGGATTTTCTGTCAATTTGCCGGATACTGCACCATCTCCAACCCATCCGCACCCAAGAGCTTCGTGTATTCCTTGAAATCTTACGTATCCCATGGGCCAGTCTTGACCTGCCCTAGCCAGCACCACACCCTCGGCAGAACCTCTCCAGTTCATAATCAAAACAATAGTCTACACTGATGCCCCGCTCCCTTAGGAGCTCTACCACCAGACCCCCGATGGGATTTAGTCTATCTCTGTCTGCCAGAAAGTCGGCCAAGTGTGTATGCAGGCACTTGATGCCCTGGCCCCGAATACCGCCGATCCCTGTTTCCTGCAGAGCCTGGGCCTGGGCCGGATAATGCTGGGAAAGCACTGCCAGCTCATCTTTGGGTACCAGCTGAACCCTTTTGTTGGCATAATCCCGATGGGCAATCTGCCAGTCCTCGGCCAATGGGCGGTCACTTTTCAACCGCTTCTGAAGCCTCTCGATCCAGCCCTCCGTCTCTAAGACTCCTACCTGCCGCCTCAAAGCCGGACATGTGAGCCAGTACAAAGTGGGAAAGATCTGGGGGCCATCGGACCCCCAGCGGATGGGATAATTTGTGATCACTTGCGGATGCCCGGCTAGGCAGCGTTTAGCCACATCTACGACTCCCTGAGGCAGCCTGCCTAACTGGCGGGCAATTTTTGCTAGCTCCTCTTGATTCGGCATTACTTAGAATATCCTCTCTATGTAAGCTAAAGGCGCCCTCTGGCGCCTCTAGTTCAATCAAATTCTATAATTATTTCAAAACCGCGCTGGACCTCCTCGACCCCCTCGTTTCGAGTCCAAGCTTCTCCGAAGGTCCTGCTGTCTTTGCTCACTCTCCCGGAGAAACTTAGAAAGCCGTTGTTCGAAATCTTGCTGGGAAATCCTCCGATTAACGCGGTTGTCACTGCCGGAGCTGTTTACCTGTTTGATAGACAATCCGATCTTGTTGCCGTTAATGTTGATTACTTTTACTTTGACCCGATCGTTTTGTTTTAGGTAATCATTGATGTCTCTGACATAGGCGTCGGCCACTTCCGAAATGTGAACTAAGCCTGTCTTACCGTCGGCTAGCTCTACAAAAGCGCCAAAATTCGTAATACCGGTAACTCTCCCCTCGACAATGCTGCCGACCTCAATTGCCATACGTAGATAAATGCCTCCTCATAGAATGTACAGGACCTACCCCACTGAGGTAAGTATACATTATCAACAATTTAGTGTCAATACGCCCCGCATTCCTAACAAAGCAGGTAGAAGCGGTTTGGCCTTGTCCAGCAATCCAGCAAAGGGCGTCCTTTGCTACCAAGAACGTCTTACTTCAATAACCGCCAGCGGAGCTGCTAGCCCCCGGCCGTTTCGCAACATCTGCCGGATCGTCAGGACCTGCCGCGTGCATCGGGATATAGACTACTTCCCCCGGTTTGATCAAACCCAGCTTCTCCCTTGCCACCCGCTCTATGTAAGCATCAGTCTGCATCTCCTTAAGCTGCTGCCTAACGGCTTCGTTACGGGTCTCTAGAGCGGCTATTTCCCTCTCCACCCTTACGATCTTAGACTGCAGCATGACTATATGCAGATACCGATTGACGAATCCTGCTGCTACCCATATCAGCAGCAGGCTGAGCAGCAGAAGAAAGAAACGAGGCTTTACTTTCCACCGCCTGTGGGCTTTGGTTCTTTGCTTACGCCGGGACTTGAGGGATATTACATCATCCGCCACCCATCCTCACCTCCGCCCCCTGACCGGAAGTTTAAAGACGCCGAGACCCCGAAACAGACACCACAGTAGGGCAATCTTCGGCATCCAGCTGAAAAATCCTGCGAGATGCGGGGTTGGAGGGCGGTATTGCCCGGCTTATTTTCTAAAAAGAGCGCATCTTGGCCAGAAACGTCTCAGGCTAAAGGTTTTGCCGTAGATAGGCCTCCAGGAAAACCTCCAGGCAGCCGATTTTCTGCGTGGCTGCCACCGGCGGCTGGAGCGCCAGCGGGCAGCCCCCTCCCAGGGAAGGGTAAACAACCGCCACAGCCCCTGCAGAAGGCCCCCAATCAGCACTTCGCCGTAATACCAGATGGTAAGCAGCACATTGAGGACAATGACACTGAACACTGTGAAGTAGAGAAAAAGGCCCAGGAACAGGCCGAGAAATACGTAAAACCGCAGTTCTGCCCAGTTGCCCATCAAGAGATAAACATAGGTTACAGGTGTTGCAGCCACCCAGAAAAGCAGGTCTGACAGAACCGTTATTGCCTTCTCCGGTCGGGTAGCTCTTCGCCAAAGCCTGTATAAGTCGAAAAACAGTCCTAAGGTAAGTCCTGCCGCAATGGTTGCGGCAAATCCGTAGACCTGCCCCGCCAGAGTATCCATGCCGTGCCCCCCTGTAAACATCTAAGTTGACTTTATTAACTTATGCTGCCAGGGGACAAAACGTGCCTGCACCGCCGGCAATCCTTTAATTCTCACTTAAATAACCTGCTCAAGATGCCCTTGCCTTTTTTATCCCCCACTTCACCGGTGTATTCCATTGCCGAGACATGTCCGACTACAGCCAGACTAGAACTATCGATATTCAGCTCTTTAATATGCAGACCCTCACCCCGGATAATCAGCGTGCCTGCATCGGTTTGCAGGACAATCTCCATGTCATCGAAGCTTTCTACATGGGTCACACCATCAATTGACAGCTTTTCCCGGTTCTGCAGGGTGATCTGATGTCTTTTTCTGAGAGCTAGTTGCCGTTCCTCCATAACCTTGACCCCTTTCCAGAAGATAGCCAATTCCTGGTACAAGGTTATGCTGGGAAGGGGATTTTGATGCCATCTCCCGCCAGATGAAAACAGCGGCTGCTAACAGCCGCTGCAGTAACATGGTAAACGGCAGCTCAATCCCAGAGTTTCTTAATTTCAATGTCCTTAAAAAAGTGTTTTACTATCTCCTCCGGTGACTTGCCTTCCTTGGCCAGCATGTAGGCATCCCATTGACTCAGCCCTACACCATGTCCAAACCCTTTGCCTGTCATGACTAGGTTTTTCCCCTGGATTTCAAACCGGCTTAACCATGTAGATTTCATGGTCATGGCATCCAAGGCTACTCGAAAATCAGCGGCGGGCACTGTCTTTCTGCCTTTGGTGCCCCTGAAGGCAAGTTCAGTTGCACGGCCGGTGCTGCCCTTCTTGCTGATTTCAGCCTCCCGGATCTCGCCTACATCTACACCCATCTCTTTCAATGTATCCTGTACCTTGGTTAGAGGAAAGCTGGCACGCCACTCTTTGACATCTGCAGGAGCATAGGGATTATCCTTAAGCTTCACACTGCGTATATAAGGCGGTTCATCTTCCTGGAAATTTAGACCTTCCTTGGCTGTAGCAGTATGGCCTCCACTGTAGGAATGAAACCAGGCCCGAATATATTGGTCGTTGTAGGTCATGACTTCCCCTCTTGTCATCTCCACCGCCCTTCTGATGATGGGTGTGATATTGTCAGCATTATAGGCTTGGGCTTCTTCGTGGTCTGTAGATATGTCTGTACCGTGCAGTGCCCTTGTTCCCCCTCGGCTGATGAACTCCATGGTAAAGCTTCGGGCTAAGATGGCCTGAGCAGCATAGGCTTCCAGCGGCCAGTTGGGCTTCATCTCTCCAGCCACAACACCGGCAATATATTCTTCAATAGGCATTTCCTCCTTTCTGTCGTCTTCCTTAATGTACACAGTGATGGTCGGTTCCTTTGCAAAATTCCGTACTGTCCCCTTCTTGCCGCCAGGCCAGCCGATTACAAGGGCCAAACACCCTGCGGCCACCAACGCTACAGCAACTATGGTTTTTGTGCGATTTCGAAGATCCATACTTTCCTCCGCTCCCTCTATTTTTCAGTTTTAGGTTGCCAGTAGGCATAGTTTTCCCATTATAGAGGGATTTTTAGTGGCAAAATCTGCTTATGAAGCAGGAACAGCTTCCTTTACAGCGAATACAAAAAGCGATTGTCCACCTAATTTATCAAGGAGG
>JAAYHH010000005.1 GCA_012735435.1 Bacillota bacterium
ACAGCAATGAAGAGAGCTACGTTGAAGCCCTAAAAAGAATGTTTTAAAGGAGTGAAGTAGATCCCATGAACAAAGTCAAAGTAGGTATCATAGGGTGCGGGAATATAAGCGGCATCTATCTCAAGAACTGCACCCAGACATTTGAGATCTTGGAGGTTGTCGCCTGCGCTGATCTAATTCATGAGAGGGCCCAGGCTCAAGCGAAGGAATACGGTGTGCCCAAAGCATGTTCAGTCGAAGAGCTGCTAAAGGACCCCGAGGTTGAAATTGTGCTGAATCTTACAACCCCCAAGGCCCACTATGAAGTCAGCAAAGCGGCTTTAGAAGCCGGCAAGCACGTTTATGTTGAAAAACCCCTGGCAGTTACCAGAGAACACGGCAAGGAGATCTTGGAGCTTGCCAAGAGCAAGGAGCTATTGGTTGGCTGTGCTCCTGACACATTTCTTGGCGCCGGTTTGCAGACCTGCCGCAAGCTCATCGATGATGGATGGATTGGAGAGCCGGTGGCGGCTACAGCTTTCATGACCTGCCACGGCCATGAGAGCTGGCATCCAGATCCAGAATTCTACTACGAGATTGGCGGCGGGCCGATGCTGGATATGGGACCGTATTACCTAACTGCCCTTATCTCTCTCCTGGGACCAATCGACAGGGTCACCGGTTCTGCCAGAATTACCTTCCCCGAAAGAACCATCACCAGCCAACCCAAGTATGGCAAGAAGATCCAGGTGGAGACGCCCACCCATATCGCTGGGGTGATGGATTTTGCCAGCGGCGCCATCGGCACGATTATCACCAGCTTCGATGTATGGAGTGCCAACCTGCCCTGGATAGAGATCTACGGCAGTGAGGGCAGCCTCCAGGTTCCCGATCCCAACACCTTTGGCGGTCCGGTGCTGGTCCGCAGATGGGACGCAGAGGAATGGACCGAGATTCCCCTCACCCACGGCTATGCTGAAAACAGCCGGGGAATCGGCTTGGCAGATATGGCCTATGCAATTCGCTATGCAAGGCCCCACAGGGCCACCGGCGAGATGGCCTACCATGTGCTGGATGTCATGCACGGTTTCCTTGATGCTTCAGAGTCTGGGACACATTACAAGCTGCCCAGCACCTGCAGCCGTCCAAGTCCCCTGCCCTTGGGCCTGGCCCATGGGAAGCTGGATAAGTAAACTGGGACGAGATTCATTCACTGAGAAGCCAGTGGCGGGTATCCGTCACTGGCTTCTAGCTTTAGCAAAGACAACTCGCCGCTGGCAGCAGCAGAGGGACATGAACCACGACTCCAGCGCCTTGGCTCCATGCGCCGGAGACTATCATTGAAGACGGACAGGAAATCAAGTGCCGCCTATACAGTGAAAGCCGAAGGAAAACAATGTCCTAAAAGGAATAAATACAATCGGCTGATAACGTCAAAGTAGGCCGCCAATAAAGAAAAGAAAGGAGAGTCTGCACATGGCCACAACCCAGGTAGTTGGCCCCCAGGCCCCGGTACAGCTTCGCTGTGAGTACGTCCAGAATCCGTTGGGTATAGACCGCCCCAATCCCAGGTTAGCTTGGGTCCTCCGGCACAGTGAGCCTAATCAGTAC
>JAAYHH010000041.1 GCA_012735435.1 Bacillota bacterium
CAGGAGGAGTTAATATGGACAAGATCTTAGCTGCACCCGGCAAATACGTACAGGGTCCGGGCACACTGGATCGGTTGGGGGAGTATGTGGGAAAACTCGGTGATAAGCCTTTGGTAATCGTAGACAAAAATGTCATGGAGTTCCTCGGCAATAAACTGACACAGGTAATGGCAGGTCAACTCAATCCAATCATGGAACCCTTCAGAGGCGAAAGCTCCCGTCAGGAAGTTATGCGTCTGCAAGAATTAGGAGCAAATAAAGCCAATGTGGTCATCGGTGTTGGCGGCGGCAAGACCATAGATACTGCCAAAGCTGTGGCCTATTATCTAAAAGTTCCCGTGGCCATCGTTCCCACCATTGCAGCAACCGATGCTCCCACCAGTGCCCTATCGGTGCTTTACACAGAAGAAGGAGTTTTTGATGAGTATCTCGTCTTACCCGCCAACCCCGATCTGGTGCTGGTAGATACCAAGATCATTGCTGCAGCCCCGGCCCGGTTCCTGGCCAGCGGCATGGGAGATGCTCTAGCAACCTACTTCGAAGCCGAAGCATGTGCCCAGTCAAACGCTGTAGCTACAGCTGGCGGCACCATAACTCTAGCAGCTCGTCAGCTTGCCCTTCTCTGCTTCGAAACATTAATGGAATACGGCGAACAAGCATTGTGGGCCGCTGAACGGCATGTAATTACACCGGCACTGGAGTACATAGTTGAAGCCAATACTCTTTTGTCGGGCCTTGGCTTTGAAAGCGGCGGCTTGGCAGCTGCCCATGCTGTCCACAATGGGTTTACTGCCCTGGAGGAGACCAACGTGGTTTTCCACGGAGAAAAAGTAGCCTATTCTACCCTCGTACAGATGGTCCTGGAAGGCCGCTCCAGTGAGGAAATTGAAGAAGTAATGGGCTTTTGCATCGCGGTCAACCTCCCGGTTACTTTGGCTCAGTTAGGTATTAAGAAACCGGATCCCCAGCGGCTCATGCTGGTGGCAGAGGCGGCTACTGATCCCAATGAGACCATCCACAACATGCCCTTCCCTGTGACAGCGGAAATGGTGCGGGATGCCATCATAGCCGTAGACGCCATTGGAAACGCCCTGCTCGGGAACTAACTAGAAACTAGCCTGACACCTAAGACAAATTGGCTTCAGATACATCCATGAATAGGGCCATTGATAAGCCCGAACTACCTTGGGCTTATCAATGGTCCATTTTTTCTTTGCCCTTTATGGAAATACGGTCCCGCGCCGCCCCACGTTAAGTGTCAAGTTATGACAAACCTGCCAAGGCAGGACTTAGCAGCACTGTAGAGAAAAGGTTGTACTGAGAAACTCCTGGCTGATTTCCAGCCATGGCGGGGTGTATGTTCATGCGGATGCGCAAACATTGGATTGTACTGCTAGTCATGCTGGCTCTCTTGGTAGCCGGTTGCAGCCAAGCTCCCAAGATCGTTAGGGTAGCCGGCACCATCGTAAACCGACACGGAAGACCAGTGTCAAACGGAGCACTGATAATAGGAAGTTCCATGGCCGAGACCAGTAAAGCCGGCCATTTTACTATCAGCGCTCCAGCGGGAGACAATAAAGCAGTCTTGCTCGTACAAGGCTATAGACCTCAGATTGTACCTTTGACCTTGGGCGAGGAGTCCCAGACAGTTACCATAACTGCCGAGCTGGATAAGCCCAGTCGACGCAGCGGCAGCACCGTGGACTATTTGCTGCTCCTCGACTCCTTGTACAAAACCGATATTTCCAACGAATCAGGCTTTACTTATCTCACAGGGGCTGAGATGAAGGAGGCTGCCTTAGTCCATGCCGGCATCGTCGACCTGGAAACAGCTGTGCAATATCTAAGTCCTGCCGCCATGAAGCGCCTATGCGAGCTCCTCCGGATTAGACATATCGTCTGGATTCAGAAGGATTTGGATAAACACCTACAGATTTTTTCGGCAAATTCCGGCAGAATCACCAGCATCCCCTTTGAAGAAAGCAGAGGTGTGCGGAAGCTAGCCGCTCCACTTGCCAGTTTTTCAAAGGGTACCCGTCAGTTTGCTGAGGAGAAGCCCCGAGGGATCGAGGCTAACCTAGCCAAAGAAGTAAGGGCCTATATGGAGCAGCTTTATGATGTCACATATACTGGCCGGGATATTAGGAGAATCAAGAGAATTGCAGAGCCGGTAATAGCAGTATCTGAGCGGCCGAATCTGCAGTTTACCTTTGGTATTCTGGAGACTTCAGAATACAATGCCTATGCCCTGCCTGGGGGATACATTTATATTACCAGGCCTCTCCTCGAAATGCTGGATTCCGATGATGAACTGGCCGCAGTCCTAGCCCATGAATCTGCCCATATTACCCATGTCCATGCAATCAAAAGCTACGAGCGGCAAGTTGCCCTTACAGTGGCCGGTATTTTTCTCGCGGTAGCCACCGGCGATGCGGAAAGCAGCTTTGATTTCGTCCGGATTATTGGAAACATCATCACCGAGGGTTACAGCAAAGAGCAGGAGTATGATGCCGATCTAACAGGGCTGCGCTACATATCCCGAGCCGGCTATGATCCTGAGGGCATGGTTTCTCTGCTGACGAAGCTTCAGGATCTGGAGTATCGCCTTACAGGCGGGCGCCGGGGCTACAGCCGCACCCACCCTGCCACCCAGAACCGGATCAAACAAGTGAAAGCAGAGCTTTCGACCATTGAGTACTACCAGTTCTTGGATCAATACCTGCTGTCTTTGTAGCTAGTTCTGCTTCCATCACTTATTGACTCGAAAACTAGCGGCAGAATGTTTCCAGCAAGCTGCGCCGGAAACATCTGCCGCTCTTACGAATTTGCATCCACATGTAGAACCGAAAGGATGGGTTAAGGACCCACTGATACAGAACTGCATGCCGTGCGGCCTTCACGGCAGAGCAATGCTGCAGCCCCGGAGGCAAGCACATCACTTGAATCAGTGATGTCAAACAGGCATTCCTCACCTACCCAACCCTTCAGCCTATTGCCCCGCACCTCCAACTTCAGATCATAGCTCTGGCCGAACTCCCAACCTAACGAAGCCTCGCCCAAGACCTGTGTGCCTTGGAGTTCTTTAATCAGACGCACTGAGCCGCCTTTATAGAGGACAAGGGCATAATACCGCCTCATCCCCTGAACTCGAGCTGCCACACCTGCAGCCTCACACATATGGGGTGTTAGGCGAGCACTCACAGTGTAATCTGTCCATTCCCTGGTACCTTGGATCATCAGACCTGTTC
>JAAYHH010000042.1 GCA_012735435.1 Bacillota bacterium
AGGCAGCAACGATTGAGTTTTGGCAAGATCAAAGAAGTGCTTGACATGCCTAACCTCATTGACATCCAGCGGGAGTCCTATGAGTGGTTTCTGAGGGAAGGACTGATTGAAACCTTTAAGGACATTTCCCCCATTGAGGACTTTACCGGGAACCTAGTGCTGGAGTTTATTGATCATTCACTAGGCGAGCCCAAGTACTCCGTGGAGGAATGTAAGGATAGGGATGTTACCTATGCTGTCCCCTTAAAGGTGCGGGCACGGCTGATCAATAGAGAGACCGGTGAAGTGAAGGAACAAGAGGTCTTTATGGGAGATTTCCCGTTGATGACCGAGAACGGTACCTTTATTATCAACGGAGCAGAGAGGGTTGTTGTCAGCCAGCTGGTCCGTTCGCCGGGAGTATATTACGGGAAGGAGCTGCATTCCAGCGGAAAAGTTTTGTACAATGCCAGCATAATCCCCAATCGGGGTGCATGGCTGGAGTTTGAGATGGATGCTAATGATGTCGTTTACGTCCGTGTAGACAGGACCCGTAAGCTGCCGGTGACTGTGCTGCTCCGTGCCATCGGTTATGGTACCAATGCTCAGTTGATTGAACTTTTCAATGATGCGCCTGCCCTTGGACCTACACTGGATAAAGACAGCACCGAGTCAGAAGGGGAAGGACTTATTGAGATCTATAAACGTCTGCGGCCTGGTGAACCTCCGACTGAAGAATCGGCGAGAAGCTTGTTTGAGACCCTGTTCTATGATCAAAAGCGGTACGATCTAGCTGTTGTCGGCCGCTATAAGATGAACAAGAAGCTTAGAATCACTGAGCGGCTTGTGGGGCGGACTTTATCTAGGCCTGTTGTCCATCCGGAAACCGGCGAGATCTTGGCGGATGCCAACACTCGGGTTGATCGCCGGACTGCGGAGCGAATCACAGAGGCTGGGGTTAATGTTGCCTATATTAAGGGTAAAGATGATGAAGAGATCAAGCTCATCGGCAATGGACAGCCGGACCTTGACGTGCGGGCCATCACCAAGGAAGATATCGTGGCTACCGTGGGGTATCTTTTTAACCTCATGTCCGGCGTTGGCGGCATTGATGACATAGATCATTTGGGCAACCGCAGGCTGAAGGCTGTGGGCGAGCTGCTGCAGAACCAGTTCCGCATCGGGCTTTCCCGGATGGAGAGGGTTGTCCGTGAGCGCATGACCATCCAGGATGTTGATATCATCACGCCGCAGGCGCTCATCAACATCCGGCCGCTGGTTGCCGCGATCAAGGAGTTTTTCGGCAGCAGTCAGCTGTCCCAGTTCATGGACCAAACCAATCCGCTATCTGAGCTGACCCATAAGCGGCGGTTGTCGGCTCTAGGACCTGGTGGTCTCAGCCGCGAGAGGGCCGGTTTCGAAGTTCGAGACGTGCACCATTCCCACTACGGGCGCATGTGTCCCATTGAGACTCCGGAGGGGCCCAATATCGGGCTGATCGGGTCTTTGTGTACCTATGCCCGGATGAACGAGTATGGGTTTATTGAAACGCCTTACCGCCGGGTAGACAACGGCCGGGTCACCGACGAGGTTGTCTATTTGACAGCCGACGAAGAGGACAACTATGTAGTTGCCCAGGCCAACGAGCCTCTGGATGAGGAAGGGCGATTTGTTCACCCTCGTGTAACAGTTCGATATATGGATCGAATTCTCCTTGTTCCTTCAGAACAAGTAGACTTTATGGACGTATCGCCAAAACAGGTAGTTAGTGTCGCTACCGCTCTTATTCCTTTCCTGGAGAACGATGACGCTTCCCGGGCGTTAATGGGTGCCAACATGCAGCGTCAGGCGGTGCCTCTATTGCGGACTCAGGCGCCTTATGTAGGTACCGGCATGGAGGCCAAGACCGCTGTCGACTCCGGGGTGCTGGTCACTGCCAAGAATTCGGGAGTGGTAGAAAAGGTCACGGCCAGGGAAATAGTTATTAAGACCGATGCCGGCGGCCGGGATGTATATCATCTCAGGAAGTTTGAGCGGTCCAACCAGGGTACCTGCATCAACCAGCGGCCGCTGATCCGGAAGGGCCAGAGGGTTGAAGCCGGGGACGTCATTGCCGATGGACCTTCAACCGACCATGGCGAACTGGCCTTGGGTCGTAATGTGCTGGTGGCCTTTATGCCCTGGGAAGGCTATAACTTTGAAGATGCTATTTTGATCAGCGAAAGCTTGGTCAAACACGATACTTTCACATCTATTCATATTCAGGAATACGAGGCACAGGCCCGGGATACCAAGCTGGGTGCCGAGGAGATTACCCGGGATATACCCAATGTGGGTGAAGATGTCCTAAAGGATCTAGATTCCCGGGGGATAGTCCGGATCGGAGCCGAGGTCCGGCCGGGAGATATCTTGGTTGGTAAGGTAACCCCCAAGGGCGAAACAGAACTGACCGCTGAAGAACGGCTTCTGCGGGCGATTTTTGGCGAGAAGGCCCGGGAGGTCAGGGATACGTCCCTGCGGGTTCCCCACGGCGAGGGCGGCATAGTAGTTGATGTAAAGGTGTTCTCCCGGGAGAACGGCGACGAACTGCCCCCAGGGGTTAACCAATTGGTAAGGGTTTATGTGGCTCAGAAGCGCAAACTCTCTGAAGGCGACAAAATGGCTGGACGCCACGGCAACAAGGGTGTTATCGCCAGGATTTTGCCGGAAGAGGATATGCCCTTCTTGCCCGATGGACGCCCGGTGGAAATTGTCCTCAATCCCTTGGGAGTACCTTCCCGGATGAATATCGGGCAGGTGCTGGAGACCCATTTGGGCTGGGCAGCGGCAACGCTGGGCTTGAAGGTTGCCAGCCCGGTATTTGACGGAGCCGGAGAGAAAGAAATCGTAGAGATGCTGCAGAAGGCCGGCTTGCCTGAGAATGGGAAAATGACGCTGCGGGATGGCCGCACCGGTGAGCCCTTTGAGAACGAGATTACAGTTGGATATATCTATATGCTCAAACTGGCACATCTAGTAGATGATAAGATCCATGCCCGGTCTACTGGGCCCTATTCCCTGGTTACTCAGCAGCCTTTGGGCGGGAAGGCTCAGTTCGGCGGTCAGCGCTTTGGAGAGATGGAGGTCTGGGCATTGGAGGCCTATGGAGCCGCCTACACTCTTCAGGAGCTGCTCACTGTCAAGTCCGATGACGTCGTGGGCCGGGTAAAGACCTATGAGGCCATTGTCAAGGGAGAGAACATCCCTGAACCGGGAGTGCCCGAGTCCTTTAAGGTCTTGATTAAGGAACTTCAGAGTCTCTGTCTAGATGTTCGAGTATACAGCGAGGATGGAGAAGTAGAGATCAAAGAAGTTGACGAAGACGTAAGTGAAATGGCCAAGGAACTGGGTATTGACATTCAGACCCGGGAAGTTGGCCAGGTTCGGCGGCAGGGTGAGCGTGATGCTGCATCCGCGCAGGCTGAAGAAGAGGATGAAAAGAAAAAGGCGGAAAGTGAAGCGCCTGTAGAGCCGGAAAGTGATGGGGACGAGGTAGAAGATGGTGATTCGGAAGACTGGAATGAAGAGGCTGAGCCAGAATACGAGGCTGCAGATGAAGATGAGGACGACATCGATGACGAAGCCGATTTAGATGATGACGACATCGACTACGGCGATTTCGAAGATGATGAGTCTGATTCTGATTACCTCTATGATGATGAGGACTCTTATTAAGAGTAACGGGTTGCCGGAGTTCTCTCGAGCTCCATCACCTTTTGTGCGGGACGGTTCTAGACAAGAGGAGTGGTCGCTTCATGATAGATGTTAATAATTTTGACGGCATTCGCATTGGTCTTGCTTCTCCAGAGCGGATCCGGTCATGGTCCAGCGGTGAGGTAAAAAAGCCGGAGACCATCAACTACCGGACTCTGAAGCCGGAACGGGAAGGTTTGTTCTGTGAGAAGATCTTTGGTCCCAGTAAGGATTGGGAGTGCCATTGCGGCAAGTACAAGCGGGTTCGTTATAAAGGCGTTGTCTGTGATCGCTGCGGCGTAGAGGTTACTAGAGCCAAGGTTCGCCGGGAGCGGATGGGCCATATCGAATTGGCGGCACCGGTATCCCATATCTGGTACTTCAAGGGTATCCCCAGCCGCATGGGTTTGATACTGGATATGTCGCCCAGGGCCCTAGAGCAGGTGCTTTACTTTGCTTCCTATATAGTAATTGATCCCGGTGAGACGCCCTTGACCAAGAAGCAGCTGCTGAACGAACAGGAATATCGGGAGTGCCGCAGCAAGTACGGCGATACTTTTCAGGCCGGCATGGGGGCGGAAGCCATTAAGCGGCTGCTGGAGGAGATCGATCTAGAAGAACTGGCCAAAGAGCTGCGGGCCGAGATCAAAGACAGCAAAGGCCAGCGCCGCACCCGGGCCATCCGCCGCCTGGAGGTTGTGGAGGGCTTCCGGAAGTCTGGGAACAGGCCTGAGTGGATGATCCTAGAGGTTATTCCGGTCATTCCGCCGGAGCTGCGGCCTATGGTCCAGCTCGATGGCGGGCGCTTTGCCACCTCCGATTTGAATGACCTGTACCGGCGGGTGATCAACCGCAATAACAGGCTGAAACGGCTTTTGGAGCTGGGAGCGCCTGATATTATCGTACGCAATGAAAAGCGGATGCTCCAGGAAGCAGTAGATGCCCTCATCGACAACGGCCGCCGGGGACGCCCGGTAACTGGCCCCGGCAATCGGCCTTTGAAGTCCCTCTCCGATATGCTGAAGGGAAAGCAGGGACGGTTCCGCCAGAATCTGCTGGGTAAGCGTGTAGACTATTCGGGACGTTCCGTTATCGTCATTGGTCCGGAGCTCAAGATGCACCAGTGCGGACTGCCCAAGGAAATGGCTTTGGAGCTCTTTAAGCCCTTTGTCATGAAACGGCTGGTGGATCTAGGTCATGCCCACAACATCAAGAGCGCTAAGCGGATGGTGGAGCGGGTGAGGCCCGAGGTTTGGGACGTTTTGGAAGAGGTCATTAAGGAGCATCCGGTGCTGCTCAACCGGGCGCCGACCCTGCACCGTTTGGGAATCCAGGCCTTTGAACCGGTATTGGTTGAGGGTCGGGCAATTCAGATCCACCCCTTGGTCTGTACCGCGTACAACGCCGACTTCGACGGCGACCAAATGGCTGTGCACGTACCTTTGTCGGCAGAAGCCCAGGCAGAGGCCCGGCTCTTGATGCTGTCAACCAACAATATCCTGCTGCCTGCCAGCGGCCGTCCGGTTACCACTCCAACCCAGGACATGGTAATTGGCTGCTACTACTTGACGCAGGTGAAGGATGGAGCCCAGGGTGAAGGCCGCAGCTTCTGCTGTCCAGAGGAAGTACACATGGCCTATGCCGACAATCAAGTGGACCTGCACGCCAAGATCACCGTGCGGTGGAAAGGGAAAACCCTTGAGACCACTGTCGGCCGGGTGATCTTCAATGAGGTCATCCCTGAGGAAATCGGCTTTTACAACGGCGTTGTCGGCAGCAAGGAGCTGGCACAGCTGGTAGCCAGGCTCTACCGCCGCTTCGGCAGTACCCGTACAGCTGAAGTCCTGGATGAAATTAAACGGCTGGGCTTCCATTACGCAACGATTTCCGGTACTACGGTGGCACTGAGCGATATCAACAGCCCGCCGGAGAAGGATGAACTCCTCGCTCAAGCAGAGGAGCAGGTTGAAGTAGTTGAGCAGCAGCATCGGCGGGGACTCTTGACTGCAGAGGAAAGGTATCAGAGGATCTGCGATATCTGGACCCGGACCAAGGAAGACGTCACCCGGGCCATGCGGGAACACATGGATGCCTTCAATCCAATCTGGATGATGGCCCGTTCCGGAGCCAGGGGCAACGAGTCGCAGCTCAGCCAGCTGGCTGGTATGAGGGGCTTGGTAGCGGATCCGACGGGTAAAACCATTGAGATACCGATTAAAGCCAACTTCCGTGAAGGTCTTACCGTACTGGAGTACTTTAACTCCACCCACGGTACACGCAAGGGTCTAGCAGATACTGCCTTGAGGACCGCGGATTCAGGCTATTTGACCAGGAGACTAGTGGATGTCGCCCAGGATGTTATCGTCCGGGAATTGGATTGCGGTACTGACCAGGGAATCACCATTACTGCCATCACCGATGTGGGCCGGGATGTTGAACAGGTGATCGAGCCCCTCAGCGAACGGCTGACTGGCCGGGTGGCAGCAGTTCCCATCGTGCACCCAGAAACCGGAGAGGTCCTGGTTGAAGCCAACCAGATGATCGATGAGGATCTGGCGGAAGCGGTGGAAGCAGCAGGGATAAAAGAAGCCGAGATCCGTTCGGTGCTGACCTGCAAGACCCGCCACGGTGTCTGTGCCCTTTGCTACGGCCGCAACCTGGCTACAGGAAGGCTGGTTGAGGTGGGTGAAGCAGTGGGAACCATTGCAGCCCAGTCAATCGGCGAGCCGGGTACGCAGCTGACCATGAGAACCTTCCACACAGGCGGCGTGGCCGGTGATGATATTACCGCGGGTCTGCCAAGGGTGGAAGAGCTGTTCGAAGCCCGTAAACCCAAGGGTCAGGCGATTATTACCGAAATAGCCGGTACCACCCGCATAGTGGAGAGTAAAGGCGTTCGCAAGGTAATAGTCACCGACGAGCAGGGAGAGGAAAAGAGCTATACCGTACCCTATGGAGCACGTCTCAAGGTCAGAGACGGTGGATATGTAGAAGCTGGAGATCAGCTGACTGAGGGTCCTGTTAACCCCCACGAAATCCTGAAGGTTAAAGGGGTGCGGGCAGTTCAGTCATACCTGGTTCGGGAAGTCCAGGAAGTCTACCGTTCTCAGGGTGTAGACATCAATGACAAGCACATCGAAGTGATTATTCGCCAGATGCTGCGGAAGGTCAAGGTGGAGTCCCCTGGAGATACAGACTTGCTGCCCGGCGGTTTGGTAGATGTCTATGAGTTTGAAGATGAAAACCGGCGGGTTACAGCCGAAGGCGGCAAGCCGGCGGAGGCCAAACCAGTTCTTCTGGGTATCACCAAGGCGTCGCTGGCGACCGAGAGTTTCCTATCGGCTGCTTCCTTCCAGGAAACGACCAGAGTCTTGACAGATGCTGCCCTCAAGGGCAAATACGATCCCCTCTTGGGGCTGAAGGAAAACGTAATTATTGGAAAGCTGATTCCTGCCGGCACCGGCATGTCCCATTACAGATCGGTGCAGGTCCAGCCGGCAAACGGGGCGGTGCCCCAGGAAACAGCAGATATAGAAGAACAGGAGACGGTGGGAGCGGAAGCTACAACTGGTTGACAAAGTTGCCGGTCCCACCGGCTTTACCCTTGACAGGCAACTTCGGTGGTGCTAAAATGTGTGAGTGTGTGTATTGCTGGGGTTTACGGGCCGGATATTGGCAGGTAGGGGGAGTGTTCCAATGCCGGCTAGGTTGAAAGATGCCAAGCGCAAGATAGTGGGAAGCAAACGCACATATCGAGCTTTGAAGGAAGGTCAGGTGGCTGTATGCTATTTGGCCTTGGATGCCGAATCCAGGATAACTGAACCCCTTCGGCGTCAATGCATGGAAATGGGTCTTGAGCCCGTGTATGTAGATTCCATGAAACATCTAGGCAAATGTTGCGGAATTGATGTGGGGGCAGCAGCCGCCGCGATTCTGAAATAGGTGAAAAGGGGGGAACCACATGCCAACCATTAACCAGCTGGTGCGCCATGGTAGAAAGAAAGTCAAGAAGAAGACTGCAGCCCCGGCTTTGCGATACCTTTACAACACGCTGAAAAACGAGCGGGTAGTTACTAAAGGCAGTCCTCAGAAGCGAGGGGTATGCACCAGGGTATATACCAGCACACCGAAAAAGCCTAATTCCGCCCTGCGAAAAGTGGCCCGTGTCCGGCTCACCAATGGTATTGAAGTTACTTCCTATATCCCCGGCGAAGGCCACAATCTGCAAGAGCACTCTGTAGTACTGGTCAGAGGCGGCCGAATCAGAGACATCCCAGGCGTTCGCTATCACGTGATCAGGGGAGCTCTAGATGCGGCTGGCGTAGAAGCTCGCCGTCAGGGCAGATCCAAGTACGGCGCAAAGCGCCCTAAATAAGGCACTAACTGCATATTTAACTCGCTTTACTGGATACTATGAGGGATGGCACAAAGGCAGTTGTTTGGCAACGCCGTCGCTCTGGCAAAGGGGGGGAATTGATGCCGAGACGAGGTAGAGTACCGAAACGGGATATCCTGCCGGATCCGCAGTATGAAAGCGACCTGGTGGCTCGGTTGATCAATACCGTCATGTTGGATGGTAGGAAGAGCTTAGCAGAGCGCATTGTCTACTCAGCTCTAGACGAGGTCCGGGAAAAAACCGGCAAGGATCCGATGGAGGTCGTAGAAGAGGCTTTGAAGAACATCATGCCGGTGGTGGAAGTTAAGCCTAGAAGAGTGGGTGGTGCTACCTACCAAGTGCCGGTAGAGGTAAGACCGGAAAGGCGCCGCTCGCTGGCTCTCCGATGGCTGGTGCAGTTTGCTCGAACCCGGGGAGAGCGCTCCATGGCATCCCGCCTCGCGGCGGAGCTCATGGATGCTGCCAACAATACTGGGGGAGCTGTTAGGAGAAAAGAAGAAACCCACAGGATGGCAGAAGCCAACAAGGC
>JAAYHH010000043.1 GCA_012735435.1 Bacillota bacterium
AGAGCAGTGAATCAATTTCGACGGCAGGTTCTGTAGCAATGGGGTGTTCCTTGAATTTGTCAATATCCCGGCCTGATTTGGTCCCATAGAAAAGTGCCGCCTCCGCCATGGAGCTAGACGGAAATGCGATGACAAATTCCCCAGCTCCTTCAATGGCTTCTCTAGAATAGCGCTTGTGACCGACGGCGATGGCCATCATCGGCGGCTCATGGGAAGTAATCATTGTCCACCCTAGGGTGATGGGATTGTACTTGCCCTGCTGGTCCTTGGCAATAGCGATCACCACTTGCTCGGGATACTTGCGGGCAATCACCTCTGTGTACCTTTTTTGAACCTGCACCAAATCCACCCCCTTTCTCCACAATTTGGCATATTAAGATAATGTTCATCCTAAACGGGAGAGGTTCCTCCCCTCGGACTCTAGTCTCCTCCCCCGGGATCTAGCCTCCTGACAGCCAAGGACTTTGGCGAGATTTGTCCCGATCGCTGCCCTTATAGGGAGTAAGCTCAGGACACGGTCATCGCCCTAAATACAAAAAACTCCCCACCGCCGCCGGTGGAGAGCATAATCGATATATACAGCTATACACGGTTAACTCACTTTTCTTCAATGCTCCCAAAATGCCGGCACTAGCATAACAAGAATGGTGAAAATCTCAAGCCTGCCCAAGATCATGGCACCGGCAAGGACAAGCTTGCTAATGCTGGTTAGGCCGGCGTAGGTTGCAGCAGGAGCTACCATCCCGAAACCTATACCTACATTGCTCAAAGCTGCAGCCGCCGCCGATGAGCTGCTGAGCAAGTCCATACCCTGGGTGGAAAGAATGAGAGTTACCAGGACAAAAAGCAGCCCGTATGCCACGAAGAACCCTAGGACACTCTGCACCACTTCCTCCGAAACGGGCCGGCGGTTAACCCGCAGCGGAATCACCGCGTGGGGGTGAATGAGCCGGTAAAGGGTGCGCCTCAAGTACTTAAGAACAATTAGCAAACGGATGTGCTTAATGCCGCCGCTGGTGGAACCGGCACATGCACCGAGAATAGTCAAAAGGAAAATTATCGTCCTGCTTAGTTCAGGCCACCTTTGGTAATCATCGGCGACAAAGCCTGAGCTTGAGACAAATGACAGTACATGAAACACTCCGTTCTCTAGGGCTTCACCCGCCGAGCCATACAATCCTCTTATATTCACCGTCACAACCAGAATCGAGATGCCGACGATGGCGAGAAACAGCCTCAGCTCTCCATCTTTTGCTGCAGACTTGGCGTTTCCCATCAACAGCTCAAAGTACAAGGCAAAGTTAATGGAGGCCAGCAGCATAAACAAGCAAATCACCCACTGTGCTGCCGGATTAGCAAAGGCACCGATACTAGCATTCTTGGTGGAAAAGCCGCCTGTACCCATGGTGGCCAAGGCATGGGTGACGGAATCGAACCAATCCATTCCCGCAATTGTTAAGGCCGCGATCTGCGCCAGGGTAAGCACTACATAAATGGTGTAGAGAATCTGAGCTGTGCGGCCCATCCTGGGAACCAGCTTCCCAGGTGTGGGTCCGGGACTTTCTGATTTGAAGATCTGGAATGTCCCCAGACCCACCGCCGGCAAGATAGCCAGGGCCAGAACTAGGATCCCCATGCCTCCCAGCCACTGGGTCATTGCCCGCCAAAGGAGAATCCCATGGGGCTGGCCTTCAACATTCTGCAGTACTGTAGCGCCGGTGGTAGTAAACCCCGAAACAGCTTCGAAAAAGGCATCTATAACAGAACCGCAGGTTCCGCACAGCAGAAAGGGCAGCATGCCGAAAAAGGAAGCCAGCACCCAGCCCATGCCCACAATCATAAAACCTTCCCGGTAGCGGACAAAGCCGTCTTTGGGGGTCTGCCAATACCCGATCAAACCCACAAGCAGCGTGACCGCAATGGAAATCACCCAGGCAGTTATATCCCCCTCCCCATAATAAACTGCGACCCCAAGGGATGGGGTCATGGCAGCGGCTTCAACGATGAGTAGTAAACTTAACACCCTTAAGACGACGCCATAATCCACCGCCGGACTTCCTTTCTTGGGACCCGAAGAGCTTATTTACCGCGGGCACTTCCTCCATCTTGCAGATGACAATTAATCTGTCGTTGGCCTTGATTACCGTATCACCCCGGGGCACAATGACATCGTTATCCCGCACGATGGTTGTAACCAGTACTTCCTTGGGAAGAGCCAAATGTTTCAACTGGTGATTTACCACTGATGATGTCGGTCTGATCAAGAATTCGATGATTTCAGCCTGGCCGCCCAAAAGCATAAAGAGGGACATCACCGGTCCGCCCCGTACCAACCGCAGGATTTCGCCGGCAGTAATGAGGCTGGGAGTGACGGTTGCGTCAACGCCGATTGCCTGGGCCAAAGACAGATAATTCGGGCGGCTGACTTTGGCGATGCCTTTACCAGCCCCCAGCTGTTTGGCCAGTAGAGTAAGCAATATGTTGTCTTCATCCCGGCCGGTCAATGCCACAAAGGCATCCATTCCAGCGATATTTTCTGCTTTGAGGAGTCTAGGATCAGTCCCATCTCCCCAGATAACCAAGGCATGGGGCAGCAGCTCTGAAAGTATTTGGCATCTTCGCTCTTCAGTTTCAATGAGTTTTACCGACATACCGTGAT
>JAAYHH010000044.1 GCA_012735435.1 Bacillota bacterium
GAAGAGCGGAGGGGGTGGAGTGCATGGTAACAGCTCTGATGGCAATCCAGCTTTTGGTATCTATAAGCTTGATTGTGGCAGTGATTCTGCAGGAAAGCAAGGGAGAAGGCCTAGGCTCCATTGGCGGAGGTACACAGATGTTTTTCCGCGGTGTTAAGGGTATTGACCAGGTCTTGGAGCGGGCTACTACTTATTTAGCCGTTGCCTTCATGCTTTTGTCATTGATTCTCACCTTTATTTAACTTCCGGCTGTCGAGAAATCAGCTGTATCCAGAGGGTGGGAACCCAGCCTTCACCTTCTCAATGGAACATATTAAAGCTTACTAACCCCTGGGTTTTTAGTGCCCAGGGGCTTTTTTGTCCGAAGGATACTTCTAGACCCAAAGAGAATACCTTAAAGTGTAACATGATGGGGAGAGGGCGGTGCTGCCGTTGGTAGCCTATGTGGTATTGGCCTTGGTATTCGCAGTTTTTGTCGCCCTGTTTGCAGTGCAGAACGCAACTCAAATAACTGTTACCTTTTTGGCCTGGCAGTGGAACACATCGGTGGCAGTGGTTATTTTGGGAGCAGCGGCCTTTGGGGCAGCCTTCGGCGGGCTATTGGCCCTGGTTCGGGAGATTCAGCTCAAGCTTAAGCTGCGGGGTGCCCAGGGGCAGGTGCGGCGCCTTGAGACCCTCCTGGAGGAAGCAGAAGCAGCAAGGATGAATACACAGGAACTGCCTCCGGAGGCAGCTGCAGGGAAACAACAGTAGGAACAGTCTTGGAGTGAACTAATATATGAATATTGGATGTGCACGCTGGCAGTTGACAGCGGGGGATCCGGCCAAAGAGGCGGCCCTTTGCGATGCCTTGGGGATTTCTGCGGCCCTAGCCAAGATTCTCGTAGGGAGAGGCATCGATACCCCGGCGGCCGCCGCGGAATTTTTCGATTTCAGCTGGGACAAGGTGCCTTCCCCTTGGCTGCTGGCGGATATGGAACCGGCGGCCCGCCGTCTGGCAGAGGCGATTGAGAAAAAGGAGCCCATCACAGTCTACGGTGACTACGATGCAGATGGCGTGACAGCGGCTGCCTTGTTGGTTCAGATTATAGGTGAGCTGGGCGGCCGGGCTGCGTATTACATTCCCCACCGGGCAGAAGAGGGATACGGCCTGCATCAGGAAGCACTGGCGGAGATCAGAGAGCAAAGCCGGCTGGTGGTCACAGTAGACTGCGGCATTTCCGCTGTTGCCGAGGCTGAGTATGCCCTGGAGCAGGGAATAGAACTTGTGATTACTGACCATCACCAGCCCGGCAGGGAACTTCCAAGGGCCGCCGCGGTTGTTAATCCCAATCGGCCCGACTGCTCATACCCCACCAAAGACCTGGCGGGGGTAGGTGTTGCCTTTAAGCTTGCCCAGGCGGTGGCAAGGCTCCTCACCGGCAGTGACCAGCAGGGTGATGAGCTGGTCAAAAAGTATCTAGACTTGGTAGCCTTGGGAACTGTTGCCGATGTCGTGCCTTTGCTTGGGGAAAACCGGATTCTAGTCCAGAAGGGCCTTGAGAATTTCGGCCAAATATCCGTAGGTCTTACCGCCCTGATGGAGGTTGCCGGCGTGGCTTCCCACCAGATTTCCGCAGGGAATCTGGCCTTCGGTTTGGCTCCCCGCATTAATGCATTGGGCAGACTAGATGATGCCGCTGCTGCGGTGCGCCTCTTGCTCACCGATGATGTCCAAGAGGCCAGGAAGCTGGCCCAGGCCCTTGATGAGGCCAATCAAGAGCGGCGGGCCATTGAAGATCAGGTGACTGAAGAGGCCGCTGCCATGGTTGAGACAGAAGTCGATCTGGATAAGGAATGGACCTTAGTCTTGGCGTCTCCTGACTGGCATCCCGGAGTCATCGGAATTGCTGCCTCCCGGCTGGTTGAAAGATACCACCGACCAACCATCTTGATCAGCTTGGCGGAAGAACCAGGGAAAGGCTCAGGGAGAAGCATTGACGGGTTCGAGCTCCACCGGGCCCTTGAGACTCTAAGTCCTCTCTTTGAACGCTTCGGGGGACACAAGATGGCGGCAGGGCTGACGATTCGAAGGGAAATGATCCCTGAACTCCGGCGGGAGCTGAATAAACTGGCCCAGTCGGTGCTGACAGAGGAAGATCTAGTTCCCAGGCTTCGGATTGATGCCCAGGTGACTTTAGATGAGATCGATATGGCTTTGCTTAAGGACCTGGAGCGGCTGGCACCTTTCGGAGCAGGCAACCCTACACCGGTATTGGCAGCCAAGTCTTTAGCTCTCCGCAGGGGTTTTACCGTCGGGAAGGATGGGTCCCACCTTAAGCTGATTGTCGGCAGCGGTGAAGGACCTGGCGCCGGTTCTAATTTTTCCGCTATAGGCTTTAGGATGGGCGAAAGGTTAAGTCATGTACAAGGAGCCGCCCGGGTTGATTTGGCCTTTCAGCCCAAACTCAATGTGTGGAACGGGGAGACTAACATCGAGCTCTATCTTAAAGACTTGAGGCTGCCTCAGGAGGAGGCAAGGCAGCAGCTGCTCCTAGAGAAACTGCAGAATTACCTCAAGGCCCATGAAAACCACCGGCCGGCCGGGAGGGAGAGGATGGTGCCGACCTCAGTACCGGCACCTTTCCCCGGCAGGGTTTTTGACTGGCGGAGCGAGGAGGCCAAAGCCGCGGTTTTCAGGGAACTTCCCTCCAAGGCCGATGCGGCGTTGCTTTATACTGTCGCGCCCCGGTATGCAGCTGCCTTGGCAGAGAGGTTGACGGAAGTTTCGGTGTATCGGGGAAGGGTGGGGCTCTACCACGGGCTGATGGCGCCTCGAGACCGATTGGCACTAAAGGAGATGCTGGAGGAAGGGAAGCTGGCTGTAGTAATTACTGCAGAACCTGTGGACGATGAGTTGGAGAAGCTCTTTGCCAGGCTGGTAGTCTACCAGCTGCCGATAACTCCCCAGCATTTCCAGCGGGCTTGGAGCTTTACCGGCCCAGAGCTATACCTTGCCTATACTGCAAGGGACCTGGAAAGAAACCAGGCTTTGTGGTCCCGTTTGTACCCAGTAAGGGATCAATTGGTTCAGCTTTATCTAATGCTGGGCCGGCAAGGAACTTCCGGGCAGGTGGAGGTCAGCCGCAGCTGGTGTGCCCAAGGGGCCCTCAACCTGGATTGGGCAGGTATTTGCCGGGGGCTTCGGGTCTTTCTTGATCTGGGCCTCATTGAGGCGGAAGGGACTTCCAACTGGGAAAAAGCCGACAGCATCTGGGTTCGGCTGCTGCCGGCACCCAAAAACAAGCTAGACTTGACTAGGTCTATAAGCTATAATGAGTGTGTGAAATGGCGAGCTTATCTTGATTCTTATGGACAGTGGGCCCTTGAGACGCCTGTTTCCCGCTTTCAGGAGCAGGATGCCTGGAGGATAGTTTTGGGAGCCTAAACCATCTTGTCAAGGGACTTTATCTTTGGAGGTGAACATGGTGGGCAATCCCAGCCATGTTGGTACGATTGCGTCCGCCGCTAATATGGATTTACGCAGCAAAATTCGAGTTATTCCAGATTTTCCTAAACCGGGTGTAAGCTATAAGGATATTACGACACTACTAAAGGACGGTGCCGCCCTTCGGTATGTGGTGGACCGGATGGCGGAGTACTATGCAGACAAGCCGGTTGATGTAATTGTTGGTGTTGAGTCCCGGGGGTTTCTGTTTGGGGCTCCCCTGGCGTATAAGATGGGAACAGGCTTTGTCTTGGTGAGGAAACCCGGGAAGCTGCCTGCTGACACGGAATCAGTCAGCTATGAGCTGGAATATGGCTGTGATTCCCTGGAGATTCACAAAGATGCTATTGAGCCGGGGCAGCGGGTGCTCCTAGTCGATGATCTGCTGGCTACGGGAGGTACCATGGCGGCTGCAGCGGATTTGGTCACTAAGCTTAAGGGCGAGATAACGGGATTTGCCTTCTTGGTGGAACTGGCCTATCTTAACGGCCGGGAGAAACTCGGTGACTATGACATCCTTACATTAGTGACATACGAAGACTAAGAAGGTTCATATTGTGCAGCTCTCAACACTCTTTTCTGATAACCTCTAGAAAAGAGTGTTGACGTATATTATCCGGCAGCAGTGCGGGGTGAATGGGGGATATCCGGCGGGTGGGGTTATTATGAAACTTGAGGAACTAAAAAATCGCATAAGTCAATACAGTCCCCATGCCGATCTGAAGATCGTGGAGAGGGCTTATGTCGTGGCAGAGGAAGCCCACCGGAATCAGTATCGGGATTCCGGAGATGTGTATTTTCGGCATCCCTATGAGGTCGCCATGATCCTGGCGGAATTTGAATATGATCCGGTTACTATAGCTGCAGGTCTTCTCCACGATGTTCTGGAGGATACTGATGTCACCCGGGAGGAGATCGCGGAGGAGTTCGGTGAAGAGATCTTGCTCCTGGTTGATGGGGTGACTAAGCTTTCTCGCATTCCCTTCCAGAGCCATGAGGAGCAGCAGGCCCACAGCTTGAGGAAGATGTTCTTGGCCATGGCAGAGGACCTGCGGGTGGTGGTCATCAAACTAGCCGACCGTCTCCACAACATGAGAACCCTTAGGTACCTGCCTGAAGACCGCCAGAAGCGGATTTCCCGGGAGACCATCGAGATCTATGCTCCCCTAGCCCACAGGCTGGGTATGTGGGGCATTAAGTGGGAAATGGAGGACTTGGCCTTTCGGTATCTAGAGCCCCAGGCCTACTACGAGCTGGTGAATCTAGTGGCCAAGAAGCGCCAGGAACGGGAAGGCGAACTCCAGACTGTTATGCAGACCCTCCGGGAAAGATTAGCGGAGCTTGGAATCAGCGGCGAGATCTCCGGCCGGCCCAAGCATCTTTACAGTATTTATCAAAAGATGCGGAGGCAAAACAAGTCCTTTGATGAGATTTATGACCTTCTGGCAGTTCGGGCCATCGTAGACAGCGTCAAGGACTGCTATGCTGTCTTGGGGATTGTCCACACATTGTGGAAGCCGGTGCCGGGGCGCTTTAAGGATTACATCGCCATGCCCAAGTCCAATATGTATCAGTCCCTCCACACCACGGTAATCGGCCCCAAGGGGGATCCCTTCGAGATCCAGATCCGCACTTGGGAGATGCACCGGATCGCTGAAAAGGGTATTGCCGCCCACTGGCTGTATAAGGAAGGGCAGCAGCGGGGGGTAGTGGAGTTTGAGCAAAAGATCGCCTGGCTGCGGCAGGTGATGGATTGGCTGAAGGAGATGAAGGATCCCGAGGAGTTTATGGCTACCCTCAGGATCGATCTTTTCGAAGATGAGGTCTTTGTCTTTACTCCGAAGGGTGATGTTAAGAACCTGCCTGCGGGTTCCACTCCGGTGGATTTTGCCTTCAGCGTCCATACAGATATAGGGCTGAGGTGCATCGGTGCCAAAGTCAACGGCCGGATTGTTCCCCTGGATTATCAGCTCAACAACGGCGAGTTTGTGGAGATCTTAACTTCCAAGACTCCCTCACCCAGTCAAGATTGGCTGGGCTTTGTGAAAACTTCCAAGGCCCGGAGCAAGATTCGGGCTTGGTTCAAGGAGCAGCAGCGGGAGGAAAGCGTCGAACGGGGACTGGAGCTTCTCCAGCGGGAATGCCGCAAGCTGGGCTATGATGCCGGTGAGCTTCTAAAGAACGATGCCCTTAATGATTTGGCAAAGCGTTACGGATTGGCCAACCGTGAAGATCTTTTGGGAAATGTCGGCTACGGCAAGATTTTGGCCCGACAGGTAATCACCAAACTCGCGGAACAGGAGGGAGTTGCGGAGCCGGCTCCGAAGATGCCGCCCCCCAACAATTCCCGGACCGCAAGGCGGGGCCGGATGCCTTTGGGAATTACCGTCAAGGGCCTGGACAACCTTTTGGTGAGAATTTCCAAATGCTGCAATCCAGTACCCGGTGATGAAATCGTGGGGTATATCACCAGAGGTCGGGGTGTTTCGGTGCACCGGGTTGATTGTCCCAATGTAGCTGCTTTGGCAGAGGAGCCGGAGCGGCGGATCGATGTGCAGTGGAATACCCATGAGCATTCGTCCTATCCGGTGGAACTGGCCATTGAGGCAGTTGACCGGACCAATCTATTGGCTTCAATTATGAATGCCATCGCTGAAACCAAGACCTATATAGAATCGGTCAATGCCCGGACGACAGACCACAGAACCGCGCTGATCAACTTGGTAGTAACCATCCAGGATGTTGATCATATGCACGACATCATGCGGAGATTAAGGAGAGTTGAGGGCGTGGTGGAGGTGCAGCGGGCAAGGCCGACGTAAATTAAACCAGCGGTGAGAAAGGTTAGAGTTACGGTGCGAGCATTAATTCAACGGGTAAACAGAGCAGAAGTCACAGTAGAGGGTGAAGTAATCGGCTCCATAGGAGCTGGAATGGTGATTCTCCTGGGGGTTGCAGGAGATGATACCGAGTGGGATGCCCAGTGGCTGGCCCAAAAAAGTGCGAACCTGCGGATTTTCGATGATGGAGCGGGCAAGATGAACCTGTCCCTCTTGGATACCGGCGGCGAGGTGCTGGTTGTCTCTCAATTTACCTTATACGGCGACTGCCGGCGGGGCCGGCGGCCCAGTTTTGATAAGGCGGCGCCTCCGGATCGGGCGGAAGCCCTCTACAATCTTTTTGTTCAAGAGATGGAGAAACTCGGAGTAAAAACAGCAACCGGCCGGTTTCAGGCCATGATGAATGTGTCCTTGGAAAACAACGGTCCGGTAACTTTATTGGTGGAGTCGGAGTCAGCTAGACCTCAAGAAAGGTAGGAACGGGGTCTTGAATGGAGATGGGTTATGGAGATTACGCTGCTTACAGTAGGCGAACTTGCAGTTAACTGCTATCTAGTCAGTCAAGAAGACAGGGCCGTAGTCATCGATCCCGGAGACGATGCTGAAGTCATTCTTGGGGTTTTAGAGGAGAGGTCCTTGAAGCTGGAGGGGATTATCAATACCCACGGCCATTTCGACCACATCGGCGCCAATGGGGCATTGAAGGAAGCCACCGAGGCAGCGCTGTACATCCACCGGGGTGATGCGCAGTGCCTTCAGGATGCAGGGGCGAATTTATCCCAGTGGGCAGGCCTAGGGCCCGTTGTAAGTCCTCCAGCTGATGAGCTGCTTTCGGGCGGGGAGGTTCTGCAGCTGGCAGGTCTTGAATTTGAAGTCTTCCACACACCGGGACACAGCCCCGGGTGTATCTGCCTAAAGGTTGAAAATGTGCTTTTTACCGGAGATACTCTGTTTGCCGGTTCGGTGGGGAGAGTAGACTTTCCCGGTTCATCCTGGGAGTCCCTGATGAAGTCCCTCAAAGAAGTTATCCTGCCCTTGGATCCAGATACGGTGATTTACCCGGGCCATGGACCCGCCAGCACTTTGCGGGCAGAAAAGGAACATAACCCCTTTCTGACTGGTAGACTCTAGCACTGCTGCCTTTCACTTTGGTTGACAGTGACTAGGGGATGACATACAATAAATCTGTCTTTTCTTTGACAAGAGCGGGGGGAGTAAAAAAATGATATTTGCTCGAATGCGAAAGGGTACAAAGGTAGTAGTGGCTATTATCGCCATCGCCTTTATCGGCGGCATGCTTTATGCTGGAGGGACAAGCCTCTTCGGCAGAACCGCAAACGCTGCTGTAGCAGTTGTCAACGGCACTCCAATCCCCTACACGGCCTTTTATCAGGTTTATTTTAATATTTTACAGCAGCAGCAGTTGTACGGACAGCCCATTTCAGGGCAAATGCTGGGTCAGATTCAGTACTACGCCTTAGATCAGCTGATCAATCAGCAGCTGCTCTTCCAGGCGGCGGAGAATGCCAAGATCAAGGTGGAAGAGGCAGCGGTTAACGAGCGC
Source organism: Bacillota bacterium (assembly GCA_012735435.1). Taxonomy (GTDB): domain Bacteria; phylum Bacillota; class Limnochordia; order DTU087; family DTU087; genus DTU087. Next base: position 7,892 of record JAAYHH010000044.1, read on the forward strand.
TACCAGGCCATCCAAGACAGCTACTCCTCCAAGGAGCTCTTTGAAGAGGATTTGAGGAACGCAGGCCTTACCGCCAGCTCCCTCAAGGCAATGCTTCGGGACTCTCTGAAGATCGAGCAGCTGCAGGAAGAGGTTGTTAAGGACGTCCAGGTTAGCGAGGCAGACATTAAGGCAGCCTTCGAAGAGGTAAACGCTAGACATATATTGATTAAGCCGGCAGATGACAGCGATGGGGCCCGGGAAGCAGCCCTGCGGCAGGCAGAGGAGTTAATCGAAGAACTAGAGGCAGGTGCCGACTTTGCCGAGTTGGCTAAAGAGCATTCTGATGATCCCGGCAGCGGGGCATCCGGCGGCGAATTGGGCTGGTTCGGCCGGGGCAGAATGGTAGAGCCCTTTGAAAAAGCTGCCTTTGCCGCGGCAGTTGGAGAGATCGTAGGCCCAGTGGAAAGCCAGTTCGGTTACCACATCATTCAGGTTACTGACCGGAAGGAAGCAGAAGGCGACGAATTTGAGCAGGCTAAGGAAGAACTAAGGCAGCAGCTGTTGCAGGAGAAGAATCGGGAACGGCTGAATGAGTGGTTCGCCGAGGTGAAGGCGGCAGCAAAGATCGAGATAAAGGATCCAGCCATACTGGGCCATAAGCTGATGTGGGAGGGAGCTTACAAGGAAGCTGTTGATGCTTACCAAGAGGCACTGAAGGTCAATGACTCAGACCCTTATCTCCACTCATCTTTAGCACAGGCCTATCAGCGGCTGGATGAGATAGAACTTGCCCTTGAGCACTATGAAAAAGCTGCCGGGATAGCGGAAACCGACCCCGAGCTTTGGATGATGGTAGGTATGATCTATCAAGAGCAGGGGAATAACGAAAAGGCTGTTGAGGCATATAAGCAGGCATCCGATGCAGCTCCCATGGACATGCTTCTCCACCTGCAGCTTCTCAGCGCCTATCAGCAGATGGGTGAAGAGGAACTGGTGAAGGAAGAAGAGGAGAAGATTCTAGCCATCAATCAAGCCTTTGAGGAAATGCGGCAGGCAAGGGAAGAGGCCCAGGAGGAGGCAGCTGATGACGAGGCGCAAGGTGAACCTGTAGAGACAGAGGAGCCGCAAGCCGGCGACAGCGCTGAGGATGCGGAAGCTGCTGAGTAAGGGCTGAGGATGCTGACTTTGGAACATGCTGGCCGGAGTGGCGGGTAACCGCCACTCTTCCTATACATACTGGTAGTGGTGACAGTCAAGGAAGAAACTTGGCATGCTGAAGAAAGGGATGTGTTGGATTTGCTGGCAAGAACCCCTCGGGGCACCGAAGATGTGCTACCAAAGAAGAGCCGAATTTGGCGGTATATTGAAGATCAGCTAGCGGATATTTTTGAGCTTTTCGGCTATGAAGAGATCCGCACCCCCATGTTCGAAGAAACGGAACTGTTTCAAAGGGGGATCGGTGAAACAACAGATATCGTAGAAAAGGAAATGTACACCTTTGTCGATAGGGGCGGCCGCAGCCTCACCCTTAGACCAGAGGGCACTGCACCGGTGGTTAGGGCATACCTGCAGCACAAGCTGTACGGCGAGCCCCAGCCGGTCAAGCTGTATTATATAGGCCCTATGTTTAGATATGAACGACCCCAGGCCGGGCGGTCAAGGCAGTTCCACCAGTTTGGCGCTGAATCCCTGGGGACCCAGGACCCGGCCGTTGATGCAGAGATGATTGCCATTCCTGTGGAGCTTTTCCGGCGGCTGGAGCTGGATGATGTACAGGTTGAAATTAACAGCATCGGCTGTCCCCAGTGCCGGGGTGAATACCGCTCGTATTTGATCGATACATTGAAACCCAGAATAAACGAGATGTGTGCCGACTGCCAGCGCCGGCTGGAGCGGAACCCTTTGCGGGTCTTGGACTGTAAGGATGAGAGCTGCAACCGGGTAAAGTTCGGCCTTAAACCTATCCTGGATTTTCTGTGTTCCGAGTGTAAGGATCACTTCCAGGCAGTACAGGATTATCTTGATCTTTTGGAGATTCCCTACATCATCAATCACAATTTGGTGCGGGGATTTGATTACTACACCAAGACGGTCTTTGAGATCGTCTATTCTGGGCTGGGGGCCCAGTCTGCCGTAGCCGGCGGGGGACGCTATGATGGTCTCATCGAGGAAATCGGCGGCCCGTCGGTACCGGCGGTAGGCTTTGCTGCCGGTATGGAGCGGCTGCTTCTGACCTTGGAGGACCGGGGCTGGGAGCCGCCGGTCACCAGCGGTACAGCAGTATATGTTGCTGGATTAGGTGAAACCCGCAAGGCGGTGGTGGACTTAGTTTTCGGCCTCCGGCGGGCTGGAATAGCCGCGGAAATGGACTACTTAAATAGGAGCCTGCGGGCCCAGATGAAGGCCGCCAATAGGCTCAATGCGGTTTGGACTGTTATTATCGGTGAAGATGAGTTAGAAAAGAACCAGGCGGTGGTTCGCCACATGGAGAGCGGTCGTCAGGAGGAAGTCCCTTTGGATGACCTAAAGGACTGGCTGAAGGAGCAGTTGGCCGCTAACAGCTGCCAGGGAGCGGAGGAGTGACAGCATGAGTTTTAAGAGAACCCATTATTGTGGAGAATTACGGAGCAAACATATAGATGAAACAGTAGTTGTCTGCGGTTGGGTACATAGAAGGCGGGATCACGGCGGGGTGATCTTCGTCGATCTCAGGGACAGAACCGGGCTTGTGCAGGTAGTCTTCAATCCAGAGATCATCCAGCCCCAGTTGTTTGCCGAAGCAGAAAGGCTCCGCAGCGAATTCGTAATCAGGGTAGAAGGTAAGGTTCGGGGCCGCCTGCCGGGGATGGAAAACCCCAATTTAAAAACAGGGGCTGTGGAGATCTATGCTGAGACTCTGGAGGTACTTAATACTGCAAAAACCCCGCCCTTTGCCATCGACAGCCACTCCGGGGTAGATGAGGCCCTGCGCTTGAAGTACCGGTATCTGGACCTGCGCCGGTCCGATATGCAGGAGACCTTGGCCCTTCGCCACCGGATAGCAAAGCTGGCCCGGGATTTCCTTGATGCCCAGGGTTTTTGGGAGATAGAAACACCTATGCTTACCAAGAGTACCCCTGAAGGAGCCCGGGACTTTCTGGTGCCCAGCCGGGTGCAGCCTGGGGAGTTTTATGCCCTACCCCAATCCCCCCAGCTTTTCAAACAGCTGTTGATGATGGCGGGAATTGACCGCTATTTCCAGATTGTCCGCTGTTTCCGGGATGAAGACCTTAGGGCAGATAGGCAGCCAGAGTTTACCCAGCTGGATATAGAAATGGCCTTTGTGGACCGGGAAGATGTCATGGCTCTAAATGAAGCCCTGGTTGCCTTCTTGTTCAAGGAGGTCCTAGGTGTGGAGCTGGAGCTGCCGCTGCGGCGCCTTTCATATCAAGAGGCCATGGACCGGTATGGTTCAGATAAGCCGGACACCAGGTTTGGACTGGAGCTTCAGGATGTTTCCCAGGTAGTCAAAGACACCGGTTTTCGGGTGTTTAGCGAAACCGTTAAAGGCGGCGGCGTAGTCAAGGGCATCAACGTAGAAGGTGCCGGTGAGAAGTTCACCCGGAGAGAAATCGATGAGTTGGTGGATTTAGCTTCATCCTACGGCGCCAAGGGGCTCGCATGGCTGATTGTCACTGAAGAGGGCGGAAAGGGCGGAATTGCCAAGTTCTTCAGTGCCGATGAGTTGTCTAATCTGTACAAGACCATGGAGGCTAAACCCGGCGACCTATTGATTTTCGTAGCCGATGAGTACATGGTCTGTGCCGACGTCCTGGGACGGCTGCGGCTGTACTTAGGAGAAAAACTGGGGCTCATTGATCATGATACTTGGGATCTCCTTTGGATAATTGACTGGCCCCTCTTTGAGTATAACGAAACTGAAGGCCGCTGGGAGGCAGCCCATCATCCCTTTACCGCACCTTTGCCCGAGGATCTGGAGCTCTTGGATAAAGATCCAACCCGGGCCCGGGCCCAGGCCTACGACCTGGTGCTTAACGGCACCGAACTCGGCGGCGGCAGCATCCGGATTCACCGCCGGGAGGTACAGGAGAAGATGTTTGCTGCCCTTGGCTTCACTAAGGAGGAAGCAGAGCGCAGGTTTGGTTTCTTCCTGGAGGCCTTTGATTACGGTACTCCTCCCCATGGCGGCATCGCATACGGTTTCGACCGATTGGTGATGCTGCTGGCTAAGAAGAGCTCCCTCCGGGATGTGATAGCATTTCCTAAGACCGCCAGCGCGCAGGATCTGATGACCGATGCACCGGCCCCTGCCATGGATAGTCAGCTGCGGGAGCTCCATATCCGTTTGACCCCGGAGGCGGAAAAACGGGTCCAATCATTGAACCAGGGCGGGGAGAGCTAACCTTGAAGCGAAGGGATGGTAAATAGAGCCATACCTTCAAGAAAAAGGAGCCGAAAATGAGCTTTCAATACGGAATCCTGACTTGCGCCCAGTACGGTTCTGTGGTATTATGAGTTTGCAGTAAGGAGGAGGCCGAAAAGGCTTCATCAATGGGGTTTCTTGCCCTACCGTGTGCGTGGTCAATCTGACTATGTTATGAGCCAACACCATAACATAGGGAGCCTGGACTCTGGTTGTGGCGTGTAAGCCTCTGCGGGAGGACACACAAAGCAATCAGGAGGGC
>JAAYHH010000045.1 GCA_012735435.1 Bacillota bacterium
AGCCGACCCTGGCCAACGAAGTCGGGGCTCTGCAGGAGAGGATCACATCAACCAAGAAGGGTTCCATCACATCGATTCAGGCTATCTACGTTCCCGCAGATGACTATACTGATCCGGCCCCTGCGACTACCTTTGCCCACTTGGATGCCACGACCAACCTGGAGCGAAGCATTGCGGAGCTTGGTATTTATCCGGCTGTAGACCCCCTAGCATCGACGTCCCGGGCATTGGATCCCCGATACGTGGGGGAGGAGCATTATCAGGTAGCGAGACAGGTCCAGGAGATCCTGCAGCGGTATCGAGAGCTGCAGGAGATCATAGCCATCTTGGGTATGGATGAGTTGTCTGATGAGGATAAGGTGATTGTAGCCCGTGCCCGCAGGATTCAAAGGTTCTTGTCACAGCCGCTGTTTGTGGCGGAAGCCTTTACAGGTCGGGAAGGCCGGTACGTTCCCATCAGTGAAACCATCCGGGGCTTTAAGGAGATTATCGAGGGTAAACATGACGACTTGCCCGAGGAAGCCTTCTACATGGCTGGAACCATCGATGAAGTGGTGGAGAGAGGACGGTCTAACTAGTGGGAAGCTTACGGTTGCGAATTGTAACACCCCACCAAGAGCTGCTGGATGACAGTGTCGAGATGGTTATACTGCCGGGCAGTGAAGGCGAGCTGGGAGTTTATCCCGGCCACATACCTCTAGTTACTACCTTAAAGGACGGAGAGATTCAAGCCGGTAAAGGTGAGAGGGAGCGGCGCTTTCGGGTAGCCGGCAGCTGGGCTAAGATATCTAGTGAACAGGTAATCGTGTTGGCTAGAGAAGCAGAACCTCTCGATGTTGGAAAGCAGTAGGGCAGCGTGGGGAAAATGTAATCTAACGGCCAGTATTATTTTGGTGGGCGAAAGCAAGGACGGAAGGCTGTCAAGGGAGCAGATTGCCGGGAATATACCTGGCTGTTTGTTCTGTTGGGCGGGGTGGGGAAGTGTTTTGTCCCCACCCTCTCCTGTATGGGCATAGGTTCTTGGGGCCCAGTAAAACAAGGATGCCGGTGTAAAGGAAACCCCGAATGGGTATACAATAGAAGGGTAACAGGTGTAATGGAAGGGCTTTCCCGGGAAATTTGCCAGGGTTTGGGCGAGTTTCTTTTTTTGAGGACTCGGGCTGGAGAAGTACTTTAGTGGTTGGGAGCTTGATGGAGGGTTGCCGTGTGAGAAGAGTAACTGCTCTTTGCGCAGCTTTGGCTATTTTATTGGTACTTTTCAGCAGTGCAGGTCTGGCGGCGGGAAAGTCTCTTTCTGTTTTTGTCAGTATCTTGCCCCAGAAGTATTTTGTAGAACGCATTGCAGGGAGCCGCGTCAAGGTTTCTGTCATGGTCCAGCCCGGAGCCAGTCCAGAAACCTATGAGCCGTCGCCGAGGCAAATGGCGGAATTGGCAGAAGCACAGATTTATTTCCGCATTGGATTACCCTTTGAAGAGGCCTGGCTGGAGAGAATCCAGAGAAGCAACCCCCGTCTGTTGATGGTGGATACCCGCGAGGGTATCGAGCTTAGACCCATCGACGGCAGCCACCATCATGCTGAAGAGCCAGGTCACGGTTCAGTTCTGCCAGAGGGATTAATGGACCCCCATATCTGGCTGAATCCTATCTTGGTCAAACAGCAGGCAGAAACCATCTGCATGGCCCTGGCAACCCTGGATCCTGCAAATAGAGACGAATACAAAGAGAATTACCGGCTGTTTGCCCAGGATCTGGAGGCAGCAGATCGAAAAATCCGCTTCATTTTAAGGGATGTTCAGGGGAAGAAGTTTATGGTTTTTCACCCGGCATGGGGTTACTTTGCCGATGCATACGGTCTGATTCAGGTTCCCATAGAAGTAGAAGGCAAGGAGCCCAATGCCAGGGAGCTGGCCCAGATTATTGATTTTGCCCGCCAGGAAGGAATCAGAACCATCTTCGTGCAGAGCCAGTCCAACATCAAGCCGGCTGAGACGGTGGCCAGGGCAGTAAAGGCCCAGGTGGTACAGCTGGATCCTCTGGCAGAGAATTATATTGATAACCTGATATCCATAGCTGAGGCAATTGCGGCTGGAGTGCGGTGAGGATTATGGCTGAAGTTGTTGAAGTAACAGATGTTGATTTCACCTACGGGATAGGCAAAGCTCTCCAGGGGATAAATCTCCAGGTGGCGAGTGGTGAGTTCGTAGGTGCGATAGGGCCCAATGGGGGAGGCAAGACAACGCTGCTAAAGCTGATCGCGGGACTCTTGGTTCCCACCAGCGGGCAGGTTAGGGTATTTGGTCAGCCGGCGGCCCGGTCCGGCAGGCTCATCGGCTATGTTCCCCAGTTTGCCGATGTAGACCGCGCCTTTCCTATTACAGTGGAGGACGTAGTTCTGATGGGACGTCTTGGCCTTACTAGCTTTCTGGGAGGCTACCGGGAGGGGGATAAGAAGGCGGCCAGGAGAGCTATGGAGCAGGTGGGAGTTTGGGAACTCAGGCAGAGGCGCTTGGGGAATCTCTCTGAGGGGCAGAGGCAGAGGGTGCTTATTGCCCGGGCTTTAGCCGGTGAACCAAAACTGTTGTTGTTGGATGAGCCCACTGCCAGTGTCGATGCTGAAGCGGAGGCTGCCATCACTGAAGTTCTCGGGAGGCTGCATAAATCCATTACCATTGTCATGGTCTCCCATGATTTAGAGCTGCTGAAAAGTCATGTTGACCGTATTGTATATGTAAATCGGCGGCTGCAGCCGGTGACAGGCGATTTGGACATGTCTATCGGCAGATTCTTGCAGCTGGGTAATTGATGGTCAAGAAGGTGGCGCCAGGTGGACGGATTTTTCCAGGCTTTGTCATCCTACAGTTTTCTGCAGCATGCTCTGCTGGCAGGCGTTCTGGCCAGCATCGCTGCAGGGATTGCTGGTACATATGTGGTTGTCAAGCGAATTTCCCTGATCAGCGGCGGGATTGCCCACAGTATTTTAGGCGGGATGGGAATCGCCTATTATTTTGGCTTTGATCCTGCCCAAGGAGCAGTGATATCTGCTCTAATAGCAGCGGTAATTATCGGATTGGTCAGCCTCAAAGCCCGTCAGCACGAGGATACGGTGATCGGAGCACTTTGGGCCGTCGGGATGGCCATTGGAATTGTCTTCATAGCTAGGACGCCGGGCTACAATGTTGACCTCATGACCTTCCTGTTCGGAAATATTCTGCTGGTGTCATCGGAGGATCTCCTCCTCATTGCTCTACTGGACGGTCTCATTCTCGTCATTACAGTCCTCTTCTACAAGCAGTTCCTGGCAGTGGCCTTTGATGAAGAGCACGCGCAGCTCCGGGGAATGCCTGTTGAGTTTCTATACCTGCTCCTCTTGATGCTGATTGCCCTGACAGTTGTAATCCTGATCAAGATCGTCGGACTAATCTTGGCCATTGCTTTACTTACTCTGCCTCCCGCCATTGCCAACCGCTATGCCGGGAGTCTTGCTCAAATGATGCTGCTGGCTGTGGGCCTTGGCATGTTCTTTAATGCCGCGGGGCTCTTGGTTTCTTATCAGGCGGATCTGCCGACGGGAGCAACCATTGTGCTCATCGCCGGGGCAGCTTACCTCTTGGCGCTCATGGGTAGGCGTTTTGAAAAAGCCCCTGCCGTGGAAAGCAGGGGTCAGTCCTCTAGCTAAGCCAATCTTCGAGTTGAGTCAGGATCTCTTTGGCAGTAGGTGGGCAGCCCCGGACGTGCTGGGGGCAAACCTTGGCAGTGCAGCTGCCTATGCCGTAGATTTGGGCGGGGCTTCCGGCACCAGATACAGAATCCCCAGCGCCTTTCTCCTTGAAACCCTGTCCAATGGCAAAGGATGTGCCGGCAGGCAGCCTTCCGTGGAGCTGTTCATACCGCCAGAGAGCATAGATGAGGCTGGCATAGCAGCTGGAACATGCCTGGCGCTGATCAATGATGCCGTGGTAGCGCTCCGCCACCCGATTGGCCGGCTGCTGGGGTATCTTGTCAGCATCTTTTTCCCCGTGTTCAACAATCTCTGCCTTGGAGAGGTCGGCGGACCCGACTCCTAGCTCAGCCGCCATCAGTACATAAGGAACATCACGGAGCTCATAGCCCAGAAGCTGAACAGCATAGGCATCCACCAATACCGGGTCGGTTCCGATGATAATCTTATCCATGCGGATGGGCGTTCCGCCTTCTTCAAAGGTCAAATCGCCGATGATGCCGTCAACGATGATCCAGCCGTTTTTGACTATGCTGTTTACCGCTGCAATGGGCCGATGGAGTCCAAGGCTGTGAAAACGCCTTTTCTCCCGGTCGGGAATGCATCCCTTTAAGTTTTTCAAGGCACAGGTGATCCTGGTCTGACAGTGGGCCTTAAGCACAGGCATATTGATGAGAAAATCAGTGGCTAAGATTTCTTCACAGACCTCGATTTCTAGACCGCTGCTGTCTACTTTCCTTGCCTTATCCCGCTTTAGATCAATTAAAGGCACATTGTACTTCCGGCTGATCTCTTCATAGCCGCATACGCGGTAAGCATGACTGGTACTCCTTTCACCAACCCACGACCCCTCGGCGATTCTGATATCCCGATAGCCGGCCTCCTGCAAATACTGGATGACGCAGGCCACTAGCTCCGGATCAGTGGTAGCCCCTGATGAAGAAGGCTTGGCCACCACGAGATTGGGTTTGATGGTTATGCGGGCATCCTTCGGTGGCTGCGGCAGCTCAGCAAGGACCGGCCGCAGCGAGTCCAAAGAGGGTGATTCTGTATAAACAACATGCAGTCTTGAGCTCATCTTTAAACCTCCTGTTTTTCTGCAAAAATAGCTGGAAAGAGTCTCTAACGTAGATTCGTTACTACAGCCGTGAAACCCTGTATGGTGGGAAAACCTGTTTCAGGCAGGGATTTTCACCGCCTTTGAGAAAAATATGTGGGACAAGGGGGGCGGAGCAAGTGCTGAGAATTGTGATCGGCCGGGCGGGAATCGGCAAGACACATCGGTGTTTGACGGAAATAGCCCAGGAGCTGAAAAAGGACCCGGCGGGACCGCCGCTGATCTTGGTTGTACCGGCAGAGTCCACCTTTGCTATGGAACAGGCACTCTTGAGACAGGCGGGACTGCAGGGTGTATGCCGGGTGCAGGTGTTAGGGTTCCGCCGTCTTTTGTGGCGGATTCTGCAGAGCGCAGGGGGGGTGCCGGAACCTCCCTTAAGCGATCAAGGCCGCAAGCTTCTCTTAGCCGGCTTGCTTCACACCCTCAAGGATGAGCTGACTGTCTTTCGAGACTCAGCTGGGCATTGGGGTTTTATTGAACGTTTGAGCGGCACCATTCAGGAGCTGGAGCAGGCTGGAATTGGCCTGAACTTTCCAGGGCGGGAAAACCCGGCGGTATTACATGGAGCAGCCTTAAAGGCCATGCAAGATGCTAATGGCAGTGAAGAGATTCTGCAGGCCAAAGCCCAAGACTTAACCCTTATTTGGACAGCCTATCAGGAAAAACTGGCAGAGTTGGGACTAGCCGATGGGGCTCACTGCTGGCAAAGGGCGATCCAGGGTGTTGAGAAGGCCCGGTTTCTGGATGGAGCCGAGTTTTGGATTGATGGAATAAACTGGTTCAGTCTCCGGGAGAAGCAGCTCATTACTGAACTTCTTGGGAAGATAAAGCGGATGACAATTACACTTCGCTTAGATCCTCTGGCCCTTGGGCAGAGGGATAGTGAAGTCTTTGCTTACAGTCTCACAAGTCTAGATGAGCTTGTTGGACTGGCAAGGAAGGCAGGAGTACCCCATCATCTTCAGACCCTCACCGGTGAAGGGGAGATTGTATCCCTAGAGCCTGATTCAGGAGTGGGAAAAGCTCTCCTTCCGCCGAGATTTAAGGGCAGGGAAGAGTTAGCCCACTTGGAAGAGCAGCTGTGCTGCCCGAAGGGAAGCAGGGTACCCTTCCAGCACAATCCCCATCGGCTCAAGATTGTTTCTCCCTCCAACCGCAGGGAGGAAGTTGAGCAGGCGGCCCGCTATCTCATTGGACAAGCCCGGGAAGAGGGCATCAGATGGAGGGATATGGCGGTTGCCGTCTCTGATCTTACTTTGTACGAGGGACTTTTGACCGAGGTCTTCTCTGACTGCGGCATTCCGTTTTTCCTGGATCAGTCCCGCCCTGTCCATTGGCATCCCCTGATGGTTTTTCTAAGCGGTGTCATGGAGCTCTTGACCAGGGGCTGGAGAACAGAGACGGTGCTTCAGATCCTCAAGTCGGACATGATTTCCAGCAGCCGTTCGGTCATAGACCAGTTAGAAAACTACCTCTTGGCCAATGGGATTGATGGAGAATTATGGCTAAATCCGGTTGTCCAGGAACAGGTAAGGCGGGCCTTCGCAGATGAAGCAGATATTGATCACCTGCTGGGACCTTTGCTTGAGTTTTATGAACAGCTGAATGGGGAGAGGGGGGCTCTCCTCTCAGGGACAGAGCTGATGACGGCCCTTTGGAGCCTAATTGAGGAATACGGTATCCCAGAACGGATCGACTACTGGGCGAATCTTGAGCCAGGGCAGGATGATGGTAAGTTTCCTAACTACCCGGCATGGGACCGGACGGAAGCCGAGCATGTTGATGTATGGAACTTGTGGGTTGAGCTGGTTGATGACTTTATGCAGACCTTGGGGAAGCAGCCGATGACGCCGGCTCAATTTGCCAATGTGCTCCAGTCTGGACTAGATAACCTGCATCTAACTCGGATTCCCCAAGGTCTTGACCAAGTGCTGGTTACAAGCCCCTTGCGGATTCTAAACAGCGAAGTGGGGGTCTTGGCTGTCTTGGGGGCCGATGAACAGCATCTCCAGCTGGTCGGTGGAGAAGACACCATCTTAAGTGATGCCGAACGGAGAGCTTTGCAGGCTGCGGGGTGGAGCCTTGAACCCCTAGGTCAGCTGCAGCGGCTGAGGGAGCCCCTGCTTTGGTACTCTCTCCTCACTCGGGCTAAAGACGGCCTATATATAAGCAGTCCCTTAGCGGATGGAGACGGCAAAGCCTTGGAATCAGCTAGAATGGTGAAGGACGTTAAGGCCTTGTTTCCGCACCACGACTTCGATGAAGCTGAAATCGACCTGCCGTGCACCACGGCTGATGCAGCTCGGTTTGTGGCCAAGGCCCTGAGGGCAAGAAAGGACGGCCGTGAGCAAGAATCAGACAAGTTTCAGGACAGCTTTGTCCTAGCTCTCTACCAATGGCTGGTTGACCACGAAGAGGGCAAATCTGCCCTCCGGCGCTGCTTAGCCGGTTTCGGCTATACCAACAAGGCGGGACCGTTGAGCAGTAGGGTGGTGAAGCAGCTGTATGGAGACACCGTGTTCACCAATGTCTATCAGCTGGAGGCAGCCGCCCAGTGTCCTTACCAGTATTTTGCCGGGGCTGTACTGCGGCTGGAGGAGAGGGAAAGGCTCCAGTGGGATGCCCGGGTAGAGGGTCAGCTTTGGCATGAAGCTCTGGCCCTGCTGACGAGGTACCTGCTGGAGAGGGGTCAGGACCTGGCGGAGATGGAGGAAGGATCCCTTCAGCAGCTGGCCGATGAAGTATGGCAAGAGGCCGCAAGCCGCTTAGCACCTTTGTATGCTGTAGCTGTAGAAAGTTACAATTACAGGATTGAGCGCCTGGGGCGGGGATTTCAACGGATCGTTGAGATCTTGGCTGAACACAGCCGCCGGGGGCAGTTCCGGCCTGCCGCTGTAGAGGTTGCCTTTGGACTGTCGCCGGGGATCCCTCCCTTGCGGTTGGATTTGGGACCTGAGGGTACCGTTCTCATCCGGGGCAGGATCGACCGCATCGAGACTGCTAGGGCGGCAGATACCTTATACGTTCGGATTATTGATTTTAAGCGGGGTGCCAGGAAGCTCAAGCTCTCCGATGTTTACTACGGTTTCTCCCTGCAGCTTTTGGTATACCTTGCCGCCTTACTGGATAATGCCCAGACGATACTGCCTGATGGGCTGGGCCGGAGCGGTTTGGAGCTGGTACCTGCCGGAGTATTGTATTTTCCACTAAGTGAGCCCATTGTCAAGGTGGATGGGCCGGTAGATGATGAAATTCTGGCCAAGAAGCTCTTGGCAAAATACAAGACCAGCGGCCTTCTCTTGGCAGATACTAATGCGCTGGAGCTGATGGAGGCAGGAATTAGCGGGAGATCAGAACTCCTTCCAGTGGGCATTAAGCAGAATGGGGAACTGTATAAGGGTTCTTCCGCGTATTCCCTGGAAGAACTGGAACTCTTGGTTACTTATGTCAAGGGTCTGATTCAGGCCCTGGCAGAAGCCATCAGAGGGGGAAGAATCGACATTGAGCCCTATCGGAAGACCACTACCAGAGCCTGCAGGTACTGCCCGTACACAGCGGTGTGCCGTTTTGAGCTGGGGGTACCGGGATGCCGCTACCGCTACATCACTGAAATCGGTGATGATGAAGTGCTGAAAATGATTAAAGGAGCGGCTGCAGAAGAGGCATCGGGGACAGATGAGGTAGAAAGGGGGAGCCTTGCAGGTGGCTGATGGGTATGGAAGGGTAATGGTGGAAAATGGTATGCCGCAGCAGGCAGCTCCATCCCAGCCAGAGGCCGGCCCTAGGTGGACCCTAGAACAGAAGGATGCCATCTACTCAAGGGGATGCGACATCTTAGTGGCCGCGGGAGCCGGAGCTGGCAAGACTGCTGTCTTGGTAGAGCGGGTGATTCAGGGCTTGCTCCGGGAGAATGGGCTGGATATTGAGCGGCTCTTGGTGGTCACCTTTACTGAAGCAGCAGCAGCGGAGATGCGGGAGCGGATCAGAGACGCTTTGGAGGAGAAACTGCGGCAAGAGCCCAGCAACGCCAGGCTGCAGCAGCAGCTGGCCCGCCTGCCGTTGGCCTCTATCTCTACTATCCATGCTTTTTGCTCAAGGCTCCTCAGACGGTATTTCTATTATCTCGGTCTGGACCCCGGCTTTAGGATTATGACAGAGGCGGAGGCTGGCCTTTTAAGGTCGGAGATCCTGGATGAACTGCTGGCTGGGCATTACCAAAAGGGAAACAGAGAGGTACTTGACTTCATTGATGCCTACGGCGGGAGAAATGGGGATGAAGAGGTAAGAAAGCTGATCCTTCGCCTCTACGCCTTCCAGATGAGCCTGGCCGATCCTGAAGGATGGCAGCGGCAAGTACTGGCTGCCTTCCACCCCGATTCTCCGGCCGCGGTGCGAAGGTCTCCTCTCTTTCACGAAGCGGAAAGACAATTGCTGCTGGAAATCAACCAGGTGGAACGGATGCTGAAGGCAGCTTTAGACATATGCCGTCTTCCCAACGGACCGGCCCGCTATGGAGAACGGCTGCAGGAGGAGAAGGATGCCGTGGAAGAGCTGGCGGAAATGGTAAGAAAGCAGCAGTGGGACAAGCTCCGGGATTGGCCTGATCCCTTCGGCCGGCTGCCCTCCATCAGCAAGAAGCTGGGGGTGGATGAGGAGCTTAAGGAGCAGTGCAAAAAGCTGAGGGATGCGGCCAAGGATAAAGTCAAGAAGCTGACAGCCAACATGCTCTGCCGGACCGAGGACCAGGTCGCAGAGGAGATGGGAAGGCTGGCACCCACGGTCCAGCTGATTTTCCGGCTGGTGAACGAATTTGCCGAGGCCTACGGAAAAGCAAAGCACAGCCAAGGGATGGTAGACTTTGCCGATTTGGAGCGCCTGGCCCTTAAGCTCCTGACAACTCCCGGTGAAAGAGGGAAGTTTCGCCCTTCTCCCGTGGCTTTGGAGCTGCAGGAGAGATTTGATGAGGTATTGATTGACGAATACCAAGATACCAACGGAGTGCAGGACTGCATATTGGCCCTGGTGGCCGGTGCCTGGGATGAGGAGCCGGGCGCTGTGCCCCGGTTTATGGTGGGGGATATCAAGCAGAGCATCTACGGCTTTCGGTTAACGGATCCGGGGCTTTTCTTGAGCAAGTACCACCGGTTTTCTTCAAGCCAGGAGGCAGCCCAAAGGCGGATCGACCTAGCCACCAACTTCCGGTGCCGGCAAGAGATTATCCATGGAGTGAATTTCATTTTCCGGCAGCTGATGACCACCGACATAGCCGGTATTCCCTATGATGAAAAAGCTGAGCTGAAGCATGGGGCGGAGTATCCAGAGCTGGTGACGGACATGGTGGAAGTGGCCGCGGCTGCAGAAGAACCGGCCGGTGCTGCTTCCCGCCCCAGATGTATTGAGATCTACCTCTTGGATTCCGAGACAGGGGAAGAAGCAGGGGAGGACTATGGAGAAGGGGCCGATGAAGATGAACCCCGGGATGGCGGCCCCCAGTTAACTGAAGATGATCCTGAGGAGCTGGAGCAGCTGGAACGGGAAGCGTGGTTGATGGCCAAGCGGATCCACCAAATGATGGGGTGTGATGATGGGGGAGATATTGGATCTGGTGCCGGCGGCGGGAAGATGCCGGCCCTGGTGTGGGATAAGTCCCTGAGAACGTACCGTCCGGTACAATATAGGGACATAGTGGTGCTCCTAAGGTCTGTGAAGAACAGGGCTAACCAAGTGCTGGAGGTTTTCCGGCAGGCAGGGATTCCGGCCTACGCGCAGCTGGACTCCGGCTATTTCGCGGCTATTGAAGTTAAGTTGATGATTGCTCTCCTTCAGGTGCTGGACAATCCCCAGCAGGACATACCGCTGGCGGCTATTCTCAGGGCACCGTGGTTTGGAGTCACAGATGAGGAGCTGGCCCAGGTCCGTTTAGGCACCCCCAAGGGAAGTTTTTATTGGGTTATCAAGAATGCTGCCCAAAGGGAAGATAGACTGGGGCGGAAACTTCGGATTGCCTTGGCTTCCCTGGAGAAGTGGCGGACAGCTGCCCGCCGTCTGCCGTTAAGTGAACTAATTTCTTTGCTCTACAGGGAAACCGGCTTTTATGATTATGCCAGCTCGATGCCTAAAGGTGAGCAGAGGCAGGCAAATCTGCGGGGTTTGCAGGAACGGGCCCGGGAATTTGACGGCTTTGCTGGGCGGGGGCTTTCTAGGTTTGTCCAGTTCCTAGAGCGGCTGCAGGCAGAAGATGACTTAGGAGAAGTTCGCCCAATTGGTGAAGGGGAAAATGTAGTCCGCATCATGAGTATGCATAAGAGTAAGGGTTTGGAGTTTCCCATCGTTTTCCTCGCTGACTTGGGCAAAGGTTTCAACCTGCAGGATCTGCGGCAGGATGTCCTGATTCATAAGGATCTGGGAATTGGCCTTAATGTCATAGATCCTGAGAAGCGCTACCGGTATGACTCCTTCTCCCACCAGGTCATTAAGGCCCGTCTCCGCCGGGATCTTCTAGCCGAGGAAATGCGCATCCTCTATGTAGCCATGACCAGGGCAAGGGAACAGCTGATTTTGGTAGGTACCGGCAAAGACCTGGCCAAGGCGGCAGCCGGTTGGGCAGCCGGGGCCCCTTCGTCGGAGTGGGCTTTGCCAAGTGATGTGTTGATTTCTGCCGGATGTTATCTCGACTGGCTGGGACCTGCTCTAATCCGCCATCAAGATGGGACAGCTTTGCGCCTGGCTGCCGGGAAGGGAGAGCAAGAAGAACCGGTAGGCTTGATAGAGGATCCATCCCGCTGGTATATTTGGATGGAAGGTCATTCACCCTGCCTTGATTGGATGGAGGCTTCCCTTCAGGAGGAAGGGATGGACTCAATTCCTTGGCAGGAAATCCAGCAGCTTAAGCCGCTATCCCCATCGCCTAGTGATGGGCTCAGGCAGGAGTTTTCCCAGCGGCTGCTCTGGGAGTATCCCAAAGGTGAGCTGGTTAACCTTCCAGCCAAGCTCTCGGTAACAGAAATGAAACGGTGGGCACTATTGGAAAGTGGAGATCTTCAGAAGGAGCTGGCGGCAGGGTCTGCCTTGCCAAGTTTTCGCTCCAGCCGTGAGAGGCGGGGTGTGCGAAGGCCCCGCTTCATCCTGGCGGAAAGAGCCCGGGTAAGTGCCGTTGAGAGAGGAATCTGGACCCACACCGCCCTGCAGCATCTTGACCTTACCAGGGATTTGGCTGACCGAGAGATCTTGGAAGATGAAGCACAGCGCCTTGTTAAGGAAGGATATCTTGCGAGAGAGCAGCTTGCTGTCGTAGCCCTTGGCTCCATCGCCCAATTCTTTCAAAGTTCCTTAGGGCGCAGGCTTTTGAAGCAGCCGGACAGTGTCCGCCGGGAGGTACCCTTTACTCTGGCGGTATCGGCGGCGGAGGTTTACGGCCTCTGGGAACAGCAGCTTGATGAAGAGAAGGTTATTGTGCAGGGAGTTATTGACTGCCTCGTCAAAGAACCCGGCGGCTTCTTGCTGATAGATTTCAAGACAGACAGGATTTCCAAGGCTGGTGTAGAGGAGGCAGCCCGCTCCTACCGGATGCAAATAGATCAGTACTGCAGGGCAGTGGAGACGATTTTCCGCCAGCCGGTAAAGGAAGCCTACCTGTACTTTCTGCAGGGTGCCTTGGCTGTTCAAATGTACTAACAGCGGGATGGACAGCAGTCTGACAAAGATTACTGATTGAAAAAATACAGACAATACGTTACAATAGCCGAGCGGTGCTTTTCAGGGCGCCGCTCACTTTGATTAGATAGATTTTAGTGACTTTTTGTGCAAGGAGGGTTGTGCAATGCTGTTTTTGGAGGAACGATACGTAAAGATTATTGGCTCGGTCTTGGCCCTCGGCCTGGCTGCTGCAGTTCTGTTCACGGCAGTATCGGCGGCAGCTTTGTCTAAAGATGCGGTGAAAACCGCTCAAAGCATCGATATTGATGAAGAATCTAGCGAAGAAGAGGCTCCTGGGTCTGTGACCGTCAAGCATGATATCGACATAACGCCTTCGCTGTCAGAGAAGGCATCTAGCAGTGAAAGTGACCGAAAACCGGTAGAGCAGGTGAAGGGTCAAAAAGGACCTGCCCAGCAAAGTCCTGCAGCCTCGACCCAGAAGACGGGAAGCGGTCTTTCCGAAGGGGATATTTGGTTGATGGCCCAGTTGATCTACGCCGAAGGCAGGGGCGAGTCTCTAGAAGGGCAGGTAGCCATCGGCGCAGTCTTGCTCAACCGCCTGAGGGACAGCCGCTTTCCTAACACAGTGGCAGGAGTAATTTACGAACCCGGCGCCTTTTGCACTGTTCGGGACGGTCAGATTAACTTGACCCCGGATGCAAAGGCATTGAAGGCGGCTAGATTGGCGGCAGCCGGATGGGATCCAACTGGCGGTGCTCTGTACTTCTACAACCCTGCCCGGAGCACATCAGCCTGGATCTACACCCGTCCTGTTCTAACCCGAATTGGTCACCACGTCTTTGCTGGTTGATGGAAGCTGGACTAGTTCTGACGGCAAAGGCAAATAATTCAACTGGAATATCATGGAAACGGCAGCTGGGCTGTGGATCAGATGATCCGCAGCCCTTTGCTGTTTTGGCGATTTTGTTGAACTCATTAGGGAGGATGGAGGAAACTGGCTTTAGGGCTGGAACTTTGAATTAGGCTAATAAAGGGACCTTTGGTGTAAAAATGGTAAGTAAGTTGAACTGTGGGGATGGAAGCTGTCCTGTCTAACCAAGGGGGGGTATATATGCCGGCAGATATGACGCCTAGGGAGCGCTGGATGGCAGTGCTTAAAGGCGAGAAGCCTGACCGAATTCCCATGGACTATTGGGCCACACCGGAGGCCACGGAAAGATTGATGGCTTATCTCGGCTGTGAAACAGAGGCTGAGCTGTATCGGCGGCTGAAGATTGACAAGGTGCTGGAAGTAGGTCCCCGTTACATAGGACCTCCCCTGGCTGATGATGAGGATGAATTCGGCATCCGTTACCGCGATGTCAATTACGGCAGCGGGGTTTACAGGGAGTGTATCTATCATCCTCTAGCCCGATTTACTACTGTAGAGGAGATTGAAGCGGAGTACCAATGGCCCAGCCCCGACTGGTATGAATACTCCCACATTTCCAGGGAAGTTGAAGCCTTTGCCGAGGAATATCCCATCAGGGGCGGCGGTTCAGAGCCTTTTCTCACCTATTGCAGTTTACGGGGCCAGCAGCAGGCGCTGATGGATCTGATTTTGTACCCCGAAATTGTCCATTACTGTTTAGATAGACTTTTTGACCTATGTTACATCAATACACTGCGGATTCTCGAACAGATTCCCGGCAAGGTAATGCTGACCTATGTTGCCGAAGATATGGGTTCCCAGGAAAGCTTGCTTTTTTCTCCAGACCACATCCGCGAGTACCTGCTGCCCCGGATGCGGCGAATTGTCGAGCTTTCCCATGAAGCCGGTGCGTATGTTTTTCATCACAATGATGGAGCTATCCGGGAGATTATTCCCGATTTGATTGACCTAGGGATTGATATCCTCAACCCCATCCAGTGGCGGTGCCGGGGCATGGACCGGGAGGCTCTAAAGGCGGATTTCGGCGACAAAGTAGTGTTCCACGGCGGTGTAGATAACCAGCACACTTTGGTCTTCGGTTCCCCGGAAGATGTCCGCCGGGAGGTAAAGGAAAACATCAGGATTCTAGGAGCCGGCGGTGGTTATATCCTCGCTCCCTGCCATAATATCCAAGCAGTGAGTCCGCCGGAGAACATCGTCGCTATGTACGAGGCCGGCTGTGAGTACGGCCAATACTGAATAGGGCCGGTGCCGATGAAGCAGAGGAGGTACGGGCTTAGGAGGTTGGAAAGATGCTGAATGGAAATGGGAAAGGGCTGCAGCCGAGGGCTTTTACTATGCTGCCCCTGGGGACAGTAAAGCCTCTAGGCTGGCTGAAGCAGCAGCTGCAGATTCAAGCCGATGGGCTGTCGGGACATATCGATGAATTCTGGCCGGATTTGGGACTGGATAATCAATGGTTTGGCGGCACCCAGGAGGGATGGGAGAGAGGACCTTACTATGCCGACGGCTTAGTCCCATTGGCTTATCTGCTGGATGATTCCAAACTGAAGGCCAAGGCACAGCAGTGGATAGAAGCCTTTCTCAACGGTCAAAGGGAAGACGGCTGGATTGGGCCGGTACAAGGTGTATTGGGAACCAGGAAGTACCCCGAGTATGATCCCTGGCCGGTGTTCATCGTCTGTAAAGTGCTTACCCAGTATCAAGAAGCTACCGGAGATGAACGGGTAATACCGGTGCTCCTTAAGTTTTGCCGCTATATGCAGGAAAACTTGGACAACCGGCCTCTGGAGTCTTGGGCCAAGTTCCGGTGGGCTGATTTTATCCTCAGTG
>JAAYHH010000046.1 GCA_012735435.1 Bacillota bacterium
ATGTCAAGAAATCCAAGCGGGAGCAGGATTTCTTTGGTTTTGTAGCAAAGTGTGTTTAAGTTGATTATCGTATGCTGCCCAACGGCAAGCGGGCAAGATAAATATCAGGAACTGTGAAAGGGGACAAGGTGCAAATCTTTCGGCACCGAGCATCATGGTAAAACGAGTTTTCTCTGGTGTTCAACCTAGCGGCGCCTTAACCATAGGCAACTATTTTGGAGCTCTGCGGAATTTTGTCAAACTGCAGCATGAAGCAGAATGCTTCTTTTGTGTGGTGAATCTCCATGCCCTGACAGTCCCGCAGAATCCCAAGGAGCTTTACCAGCGGACATTGGATGTGGCTAAACTCTTTGTGGCCAGCGGCATTGACCCTGAAAAGGCGACCATCTTTGTTCAGTCCCATGTTCCAGCCCACAGCGAAATGAGCTGGCTTTTGGAATGCACTACTTACGTAGGCGAACTGCGGCGGATGACCCAGTACAAAGACAAATCCTCCAAAGGGGAAGTCGTCACATCGGGCTTATTCACTTATCCGGTATTGATGGCAGCGGATATTCTCCTTTACCAGACCGATGAAGTGCCGGTGGGAGAGGATCAAAAGCAGCATTTGGAGCTGGCTAGGGATATTGCAATCCGGGTTAACAATCGATTTGATGAAGAGGTTTTCAAGGTGCCCGAACCCTATATTCCGCCGAAAGCCGCCGGGGGCCGGATTATGAACCTGCAGAATCCCCTGGAGAAAATGTCCAAGTCGGCGGAAAATCCCCGGGGGAATATCGCCCTTCTAGATCCCCCCGATGTCATCCGGAAAAAGATCCGCTCAGCAGTCACCGACTCAGGTCGAGAAATCTACTATGATGAAGAAAACAAACCGGCCGTCTCCAACTTGATGGTTATCTATTCCCTTTGCTCCGGCAAAACCTTGGAGGAGATCCGGGATGAATATGCAGGGAGCGGCTACGGCCAGTTCAAGAAGGATCTGGCGGAACTGGTAATAGAGACCCTGCGGCCCATCCAAACCCGCTTTGAGGAGCTTTCCCGTCCAGGGGTCATCGAAGAGATTTTGGCTGAAGGCAAAAAGAAGGCCGAACCCTTGGCACAAGAGACCCTGGAGCGGTTCCAAAGAAAGCTGGGCCTTTTGCCGGTTTGATTCCGGCTTGATTCCAGCCGCTGATTCAATCTTCAATCGTAGATTTTATATAATATCCATTGACCTGTAGCCTGGTGGTGGAGTTCATAAAGCCCCTGATCATCAGTCATAACCTGATAGACTGTGATCTCCGGGGCTTTTTCCCACCATTCGCCCCTTTCTTTCCAGCTTTCGATGATCTGGGCAATGGTGTGGAGCCGTCCTTCCCAGCTAAAGGCAGCAGGCTGCTTTCTTCGGCAAATCACCTGGATAGGTGTATTTACACGGCGGGCCAAATGATTACCTCCCCAGGGCTATCCCCAAAGCCAGTCAAAAGCTGCAGCATCCGTTCCCGGCGGGGGATGGAAATCTCGGAAGCGGTAAATATCCGTTCAGCTCCGAACTTGGCCTGCAGAGAAGCTAGCAACTGCTCCAGCTCCTTCGAACGCTGGGGCTTTAGGTAAGAAGCCAAAGCCAACTGTCCCAGAGCTGCCGGCTTTAGTCCCATTAACATCAGCCGCACTCCGGTGATGGGGGAAGGCCAGACCTCTTGGGTCAAAAGGCCCTTGATTGCCAGAAGCAGCTGGCCGGCGGCCTGCAGTTCATTTTTCAATTGTTTATCCCAGCACTTTTCCCCTAGATTTTTGTATTCCACTAGCAAACGGAGCCTGGTACAAGCTTGACTTTGCCTTTTAAGCTCCTGGGCACAGCTTTCCACTACAGGCAGCAGGTGTTTAGCTAACGCCTCCCAAGTTCGGCATCCCTCCATCTCCGGCGGCAGCCGAAAACAGCCCTGGACCGTCTTGGGAGGATAAAGACTTCTCACGGGAGTCGGATCTATTCCCCGGGCCGCATCGTAGAGGCCCTTGCCCGTTTCCCCCAAGAGCCTTTCAAGCTTTTGCCTCGGCACCTGACGCAGCTGGCCGATGGTGTAGATCCCTAAGCTCTGCAGCTGCTGGTGGACTTTATTCGGCCAGGGCCACAGCCGATTTACCGATAACGGTGCCAGAAAATCCTCTACCGAATCGGGAGAAATGAACACGCAGCTGCTGGCCTTTGTCCCCGGCTTCTCCCTATTCTTTAGCTTGAGGGGAGAAGAGCTTCGCCCCCGCCCCTGGTGCCAGGTCAAAGGTTTTTGCCCAGGAACTGACAGGGAAAGATCAGCTGCTTCCAAGTAGGCAATTTTGGCTGTCAGCTTATTGGGAGCTATGGACAAATAAAAAGGAACTGCCAGCTTTCGGGCAAGGCGGTTTATGATCTTTTCACCGGCGGCTTTAATTTCACCCTGTAAAGAAAGTCCCACAAAAGCGCTGGTATGGCTTTCTGGTTCTACCAATGGGCTGAAGCTTGCGCAAATATCCCAGAACTTTTCCGCCGCCGGCAAGGGATCGGCCTCCGCCTCGATTACCTGCAAAGCTGGACAGGCAAGGCGTGCTTGCCTTATACCCATGGCGGCAGTAATGCGCAGCTTGGCAGCTTCGGGGGAAACATCGATGATCCTGCGGCCTTGGGTAACAACAAAGGGCTGATGCCGGAGGCTGGGGTTACGCTTTGCTTCCAAGAGTGCATAAAAATGGTACAGCCGGATGTACGCCGCCATCGAAGCCAAGCCGCTTCACCTCCTATACAAACACACATTCGCCAAACAATTGTTCGTATAAAAAGTATACGTCAGGCCCCTTTGGGGTGTCAAGGGAGAACAGCCTGACTAGTTGCAGTTACATTTTGGCAGTTCTAGGAGGAATAGGGCTGGACTTTGGCACGCCGTTTGGCGAAGTTTTGCACCAAGAGGTCGATCTGGGGCCAGGCTTCCAGGGCAGCCCTGCGGCCGGCTTCGATTATCGCCGGCACCTTTTCTATATCGGTCAGGGAGGCGCTGCCGGTGACAGGCTGAATAACCACATCTGCTGTCTGCTCCAAGCGGACTTCGGTGTTGGTCTGGCCCATAATATCCAGGGATTGGATGAGAATCTCCAGGATGGTGTCTATCTCATCACTGTTTTGGGAATGGAATCCCAGATCAACAGCGATGATAAGATCAGCACCGGCCCAGCGCAAAAGATCCGCGGGGACGTTGTTCTTGAGGCCTCCATCTACAAGGAGATGGCCTCGCCAAGTCACCGGCTGGAAAATGCCGGGGATGGCAGTGCTGGCCCGAACAGCTTGGGCCAAAGAAGCATCGGATGTGAAGATGACCTCCGGCCGCTGGGGACCCAGCTGCCCGGCAAATCCAGGGGGGCAAAAACACACCAGCCGCCCGTCACAGAGGTTGGTGGCGGTGATGAAAAGGGGAAAATCTATCTCGTAGAAATTCCGTTTGCTACTCAAGCGGCTGAGGAGCCGGTAGAATTTCTTACCCTTGACAAACCCCAAGGGAGTAGGGGGCAGCCAGCGGTGGGGCAGAGACAAGCGGTCCAGGATGGTCTTGATGCCTATCAGGGTCAAAGACTTGATGTTGACCACGTGGTCAACATAGTCGCTCATCTTGATCTCGGCCAATAGATTCTGCATATCCTGGGGTGTCCATCCCAAGGCATGGAGCATGGCGATGATGCTGCCGGCACTGGTGCCGGCAGCCATGTCAATTGGGAGTCCCTTGGACTGCAGCACTTCTAAGACGCCGATATGGGCAGTTCCCCTTAGTCCCCCTCCGCCTAGGGCGAGCCCGATTACCGGCCGCCGGGGCTTTTGGGGCTCTATGAAACTAGCAGCCATTTACCTAGGCCTCCTTGCATAAGTTTAGCTATATACATGATATGGGTACCGATCCAAAAAGGTTTAGCCAATAGATACCAGAACGTCGGTCTCGGAAGTTGAGAGGAATCAGACCATTCTTATGGAAGGATAGAAACAAGTGGGAGTGCGGCGAAATTAAGAGTTCGGATCTAGTTCATGGAACGCAAATGGGGGCATAAGAATGGAGTAAACAGGGAGAAACCAGGAAGGTCCGGGGTGAGAAAAGTGGATGCCAAGCAGCGTGCAATCTTAGAGTTCAGCCAACGGCTGTTGAAAGAGCCATCGAGCAAGATGTTTTTGCAGCGGCTGTTGAACAACAAGGAACTCGTGGATAAGATGGTCTTTGTCCTAGACAGGAAAATGTTGGCCAATACTTTGCTGGTATCGGAACTAGGAAGCTCACGGATCGGTTTTCAACTGGAATTGGGGGCCAGGCGCCAGGACGAAGTCTCCCTGGTTAACGGTCGACTGGTGCGGCATGTGAAGCGAACCCGCAGGCTCTGTCTCAATGATCCTATGGAAGCCTGGGAAGCACTGGAGAATTTCGAAGGTCGGCTCTACACACAGTTTAGTTTTGCCGGAGAAATCCCTGATTGGTATTTGGCTATTGTGGAACCAAATCCCGCCCTGCCTGCCGAGGCTGGGCCCGCAGTGGAGGAAGAAGAGACAGCTGATATCTTCAGGGAGCAGCTGGATATTGCTCTTTGGATCATCCTGCTGAAGCAGGAGATTGATCAGGCACTGGCGGAAAGGAACTCGCAGCGCTTCTATGAGATTGTAGGACTGTATAATCGGCTGCAGGAACGGTGTCTTTGGGAATTCGACTAGGGAGGATTTGGTTAAATATCAGTAGAATACTTAATACCATTGGCGAACACCACCGCCGGTGGGAAGCAGTTAGTAAAGTATTTGATAACGGCGCCCGTGGTGCGGCGCCTTTGTTTTGACCTAAAAAGGGGATGATGTCTTGTCTGTACTTAGTTCACCGGGCCAGGAGAAACCATTGTGGCGCGACTTATTGGAAACAGTTGGTGGAGCAGTAGTTTTGGCTCTGTTCATCATGACTTTTATTGCTAGAGCTTTCACGGTGGACGGTCCCTCTATGCTCCCTACGCTGCAATCTGGTGAAAAGCTGCTGATCGATAAGATTACTTATAGATTCCGGCCGCCCCAGCGGGGAGAAGTAGTTGTTTTCCGGTATCCCGCTAACCCCAAGGAGCATTTTATTAAGAGGGTGATCGGCATTCCCGGTGATACTATAAGCATCCAGGACGGGATTGTTTATATCAACGGCCAGAAGCTTGAGGAAGACTATCTAATGGAAAAAGCCCGGGGAAATATGGCACCGGTGAAGGTGCCGGCGGAAACGGTGTTTGTCTTGGGAGATAACCGCAACAACAGTCACGACAGCCGCAGCCGGTTGGTTGGGTTTGTCCCCAACCGCTTGATAGAAGGACGGGCAGTGTGGCGCTACTGGCCCCTGCAGGCCCTTGAGATCTTGGAGCTGCCCCCGGCCTTTGCCCAGATCAAATGAGGGAGAAAGAGATCAGAGTACATGAACATAATCGCAGTTATCGCTGAAGAATTGGGAATCAAGGCGTGGCAGGCGGAAAATGCTGCCCGCCTTCTTGATGAGGGGAATACAATCCCCTTTATTGCTAGATACCGCAAAGAAGCAACAGGAGAACTGGATGAGACGGCAATAAGGAGCATTGCTGAAAAATTAAGCTATTACCGTTCTTTAGAGGAACGAAAGCAGGAGGTCCTCCGGCTCATTGATGAACAGGGCAAGCTCACCGAGGAGCTGAAGGAGGCTGTCTTAAAGGCGGCCAAGCTGCAGGAGGTTGAAGATCTCTACCGCCCCTACCGGCAAAAGCGCCGTACCCGGGCAACCATTGCCGAGGAGAAGGGGCTGGGACCCCTTGCAGATCTCATCTGGCAGCAGGAGCTTACCGATGGGGAGCTGGATGCTGTTTTCAAGCCCTATGTTCAGCCGGAGAAGGGAGTGGAATCCCTCGCTGAGGCTCAAGCTGGGGCTTTGGATATTATCGCCCAGCGGATTGCCGATGATCCTAAAATCAGGGCTTTGGTCCGCAGCATTAGTGAAAAGAAAGGTTTTTTGACCAGCAGATGCCGGCTGGAGCCGGATCCTTCAGGTAATTTGCCCATCAGCAAGTATGAGCTTTACTATGATTTTTCCCAGGAGCTTAGCAGCATACCATCCCACCGGGTTTTGGCCATTAACAGGGGCGAAAAAGAAGAAGTGCTGAAAGCAGCGGTGGCAGTGCCCCAGGATGAGATCGTTGAGGCCATCAAAGGGGAGGTTATCAGCACTCCCCACAGTATTTTTCAACCACTCCTTGCGGAGGCGTGCAGGGATGCTTATCAGAGACTGCTCGCGCCCTCCATTGAGAGGGAGCTCCGCAATCAGCTGACAGAAAGGGCAGAGGCCCAGGCTATCCAGGTCTTCAGTGCCAACCTGCGGCAGCTTTTGCTGCAACCGCCGGTGCAGAGCAAGCGGGTCATGGCTATTGATCCAGCGTACCGGACCGGATGCAAGGTGGCGGTGCTCAATGAGCAGGGAGATGTCCTGGATACCTTTACCATTTATCCCCATGCTCCCCAGGAACGCTGGGAGGAAGCCCGGGAGCAGCTGCTGTCTAAGATCGAGGAGCATTCCGTAGAGCTCATAGCTATCGGCAATGGTACAGCTTCCCGGGAAACAGAGGTCTTGGCTGCCCAAGTGATTGCTGCCTCCAAGAAGGAACTGCACTATTTAATCGTCAATGAAGCAGGGGCCTCTGTGTATTCCGCTTCTGAGCTGGCCCGGGAAGAACTGCCCGACCTAGATGTATCCATGAGAGGTGCTGTTTCCATCGGCCGCCGGCTTCAAGACCCCTTAGCGGAACTGGTCAAGATCGAGCCCGGCTCCATCGGCGTTGGGCAGTATCAGCATGATGTCAATCAAAAGCGCCTGCGGGAGAGCCTGCAGGCAGTTGTAGAATCCTGTGTCAATTACGTGGGGGTGGAGCTGAATACCGCAAGCCCTGCTCTCCTGCAGTATGTGGCAGGGATATCCAAGACTCTGGCCCAGCGGATCGTGGAATATCGTCAAAAAGAAGGGCCTTTTAATGACCGCCGTCAGCTGCTCAACATCCGGGGTCTAGGTGAAAAGACATTCACCCAGTGTGCCGGGTTTTTGCGGATTAGAGATGCTGCCAATCCCCTGGACAATACACCTGTCCATCCTGAATCTTATCATCTCGCCGAGGCGATTTTGGAACTAGCCCAGGTGCCGCTTAGTGCCCTTGCCGACAGAGACGGCCTCTTCCACCTGCGGGAAGGATTAACCAAGCTAAAGGCTGAAGAAGTGGCCCGGAAGCTGGATGCAGGTCTTCCCACCGTCAGGGATATCATTGCCGCGCTCCTTCAGCCGGGCCGGGATCCCCGGGAGGAACTGCCTAAACCCCTTTTCCGCCAAGATGTGCTGAAACTGGAGGACTTGGAGGACGGGATGGTGCTTTCCGGGACAGTTACCAATGTGGTGGATTTCGGCGCCTTTGTAGATATCGGCGTTGGGCGGGATGGTTTAGTCCATATTTCCAAGATGAGTCAAAGCTATATATCCCATCCCTTGGAAGTGGTGTCCGTTGGTGATGTTGTACAGGTTGAAGTACTGGATGTTGACCTGGAGAGAAATAGGATTTCCTTGAGTCTGCTAACATAAGGCTGCAGGGTTTTTATGGAATTGCTGCATAAGGATGTGGAGCCCATGGGTCAGCTTTTGCACCTGCAGGATAAGGGGAAGCTGCGCAGGCTGATTAGCTTGGAGTATGTCCTGATCTTCATGGCTAATGGGGCTATCTTCCCTTTTTTCAACCTCTACTTGACGAAGAATCTCGGTTGGTCAGGTACTAGGATCGGTTGGGTGGGGGCTCTCAGCAGTGTGCTGGTAATGATAAGCCAGCCGCTGTGGGGTAGGATCTCCGATGCCTCGGATAAGCACAAGGTGCTGGCTCTTGCCTTTGCGGTAAGCGCTTGCCTGGTCTTTCTGCAGCCGCTGGTCGCCGGCAGCTTCCTTATTTTCCTCTTAGTTCGCCTCTCCCACGCAGTTTTTATCGGTTCCACTTCATCGATGTTTGACGCCATTGCCTTAGATGTCTTGGGCGAAGATAAAGACACCTACGGCAAGTATCGTCTCTGGGGGTCTTTGGGATTTGCCGTAGCGGCTCTCTTCCTGGGAAAGGTTTATGGAACTATCGGTTTCTCCTCTATGTTTCTCGTGAATGCTGTCTTGGTTGGTGCAGCAGGCTATGTCGCGCTCAAGCTAGGTGGGGCTAGTGCGGGTAGCGGGAGAGAATATGGTGAAGCATCCATGGAGCTTAGGAAAGTCCTGGCCAATCCAGCTCTTCTCATTCTACTGGGCGGGATTTTTCTGGTGCAGACAGCCAACACCGCCGGTGAAAACTTCCTTGGAGTCTACCTGGATGCCATCGGTGGGTCCAGCGGCATGATCGGCAGCGCCTTTGCCGTGATGGCCTTTGTGGAGATTCCCGTCTTTCTTGCGGCTCCCCGGATAGTGACCCGGTTCGGCTACAAACGGATGCTGGTGGCCAGTACCTCCCTTTTCGGATTGAAGATGGTGCTGAACGCCCTGTTTCCCATCCCCTGGCTGGTGCTGGCTCTCCAGCCTTTGGCCGGCATCGGCTTTGCCTTCTTTCAGGTGTCATCGGTGTTGATGGTGGATGCCCTGGTGCCCCGCCAGTTTCGCTCCACGGGGCAAGCGGTCCTTGCTACCACGGCTTGGAGTGTGGCAGGGATATCCGGCAATATGCTTTTTGGAATGTTGATTGATACCGCGGGAATCTTGACCGCCTTCGGCATCGGCGGTTGTGTGGGGCTTTTGGGAACGCTGTTTATCCACTGCTTTGTTCCAGGCAAAACAGAGCGGGCACCTGCTCAAGATCTGAAGGCATAGCTTCTATGCAGCCTATCGCTCACCGCTGTGTGCTCCAAATCCCTCTAGGCCCGCTCCGGTAGTCTTAAGTTCTTTTTAATCTTAGGTTCCTCTACTTAGCCTTTCCGACAGAGCCGAAGATTCTCATCTTTTCAGTTACAGCTTCTTTGATGGTATCTACAACTTGCGCCATAAACTGGCCGAAGTCAGTGTTTTGCGGCATTCCTTGGGCAGTGCGGATCTTAGCCATGGCTGCCTGGGATAAATCGGTGTAGACATTGATCTTGGCGATTCCATTGGCAATGGCCTGGCGGAAATCATCATCAGATAAGCCGGAACCGCCGTGGAGGACCAGAGGCACTCCAGCCAGCTCTCGGATCCGGGCAAGGCGGGGGATATCCAATTCCGGCGTGCCTTTGTAAATACCGTGGACGCTGCCGACAGCGACAGCCAAGGCATCTATTCCCGTTTCTTGGACAAACTGCTGGGCCTCTTCGGGGTCGGTAAACAAGGTGGGATCAGCAACTCCAGGACTGGCGTCACCTTCGCCGCCGGTGACATGTCCCAATTCGGCTTCAACAGAGACGCCTACGGCATGGGCCATTCGGACGATCTCTTTGGTCTTGGCTGCGTTTTCTTCATAAGGCAGGGTTGAGCCATCGAACATAACCGAGGTAAAGCCGCAGCGCAGTGCTTTTATAAAGTTGCTGAAGACCTGACCGTGATCGAGATGGACCGCCACGGGGACGCTGGCCTGCTGTGCCGCCCGTAAAAGAATGGGAGCATACTGATCGAGGTCAAGTAATCCCAGATGGCTTTCGGCTACAGCCAAGATGAGGGGTGACTTGTTCTCCTCAGCTGCCTTTAGGGCAGCCTGCAATATTTCCATATTCACAACATTGAAAGCACCAACCGCGTACCCATTTTGAAAAGCATCATCGACCAGCTGCTTGAGACTAACTAATGCCATATTCTCCGTATCCCCTTGTATTTAATTTAACGTTCACCCCAATGAGCCATATGGGCCATATGGGTGACTTTACATCCGGCCTTTTCTAAATCCTCTACAACGGCCTCAACATCCGTTGTCTCTAAGCGCAAGACGATGGAGCGTTTTTCTTGCCCTTCATGGAAAGTGGCCAAACTGATAATATTGATGCCATGATCTCTAATAATCCGGGTAATGTCCGCCAACACACCGGCCCGATCCTCGGCTTCCAAGGCAAGTCTGATCCCGTTGCTCCGCAGCCCCATGGAATCAACAAAGGCATCGAAGATATTGGTTTCCGTAATGATTCCCACCAGTTTGCCGTTATCCAACACCGGCAGCCCGCTGACGACGTTTTCCCGCATGAGTACAGCGGCTTCCTCGATGAGGGTATCGGGGGTTACGGTAACAGGATTAGGCGTCATCACTTCCTTGACTGTGATCTTGTTGAGGATGGTATTCATCTCAAACACACTTAAGGTGGTGGCTGGGGAAGGGGACACCCGCAGAAGCTCTGACTCAACGACAATACCGATCAGCTTGTCATTTTCCAGTACCGGCAGCCTTCTGACATTGTGCTTCCGCATGAGCTTCAGGGCATCGAGAACCCCCATGTCCGGAGTGGCGGTAATTGGATTAGGTGTCATCCGGGTCTTTACCATCATGGCGAAACCCTCCCGTCTTTGCTCTCTTTACTTCCAAAATTCCTTGGCCTGCGGCGAAATCCCTGCTTTATTACCTGATTTATACCCACTTCACCGATCCTAAACATCATCTTTATCCATTCTTGGGTCCTCGAATAATGCAGACTTCAGCGGGACTGCGACGTCACATTGATATGTGTCTAGTTTCATTCAGCGGCTGGGTAGTGTGGGTAAGGCGGTAGGAGATGGCAGACTTATGGCAGACTTTGGGCACTCCGTCTAGCATTTGAGGGGTATTAAGAGATGACTCCAGAGTATAAGGAGAGCAGCATAGTTCCTGGGTTATGCTGCTCTCCTGTTCTCGTCTCTTTCGGTCTCTTATTAGCTTGCTGGGATCTCTTACTAGCTCGATGGGACCTAAACAAATTGGGTCAGTTCAGCTATTTTAGGCTAAAGCAGTAGCATCCCGAGCCGCCCTCGTAGCGGTAGTATGCTTCACTGCTTTCGGTGACCAGTTTAAAGGCTTCAGCGGCAATGGGGGCTCCGTTGAGGGTGCCTGTCAGGGTGCTGTAGTCTAATTTGGGTACATAGATGACTGCCTTGGTGTTTACAGGGATAGTCACTGCCAGTTCAAAGCCTGACTTATCCCGGCTCCAGCTGGACCTGATCTGGCCCTTGAGGGTCTTGACCGAGGCGCTGGCGTGGTCTAAGGCAGCGGGGATCGCGGGCTTAATGACCACTGTGTCCCAGCCCGGCTCTCCCAGCCGAATGCCTGCCAAGGCCCGATAGAACCATGTATCTACAGTTCCAAGCATGATGTGGTTGTGGGAGTTCATGCCAGTGCCGGTGAGCTTTTCCCATCTTTCCCAGACAGTGGTGGCGCCTTCTCTG
>JAAYHH010000047.1 GCA_012735435.1 Bacillota bacterium
CCTGCCGCTCGGGCGACAATTCTTCTTTCTAAGAATAGAGCGGCGTTCTCGTCTCCCACCTCAGATACTATATCCTCTTGAGAAACCTCAACATGGACCGCCTCCGCTCCGGCAGCCAGTGCTCGCTCCTTGGCTAGATCAGTGAGGTATGCCACTGCCCTTGCAGTTGCTTCTTCCAGGTCTTCAAAGGTATTGTTTTCTGCCAAGCCTTGAATAATGTATTTTTCATCACCGGTGACGCTGACGGTAGCTGCTGCAGTCACCGCGATATTGCCGGTAATGGCTCCCAGAGCATTGGCCACATCTGCATGTTCCGGTATATACAGCTCCGTCTGCAGGGCGGCGGCCAGAGCTGGAAAATACGCCTTAACCGGTGCCCCCACTGCCACAATGGGCAGATTGACCTTCACGCTGCATTCCAGGGGTCGAGCATTATTTCTGTCCTTAACCAGTGATGTATGCAAAAGATGCTGGCATACGGCACAATCTTCGATCACAGGGACTTCCGAAGTCCTTGCCCATGAAGCCCCCCTGGGCAGGACCCTCTGCCCATTGGATCGAGCCTTGGCTGGCAGAGTCTCCGCTAGGATGACATCCAGCACCTTTTCCGCCAGCCTCTGCTGGATAGCTTCCATTATATGCTGACAGGCGGCTGCTGTGCTGATTTGCCAGCGGTGGGCAAAAGCCTCTACTGCCCGAGCTGCAGCCTGGGAGTCCCACAGCTTTAGCTCTCCCATGGCATGGAGAACATCTGTAGGGGTAAGCCCCGCTCTGCGGACCAAACCCATGCTCTCCAAAGCGTCCATCCGCAAAAGTGACGGATAGGAATAGCCTATGGCATCAGCCAGGTGAATCCGGGAAGCACCCCCTAGGGACTTAAGAGCCTGCCATACTGCCTGCTCGTTGGGACCCAATTGCTCCAACTTCGCCTTTAGACCCGTACCGCCAGCATCGTCCGCTCCCTCCCGGCTTTGGACAGGAAGGAAAAACTCCACCGGCGGCAGCAGGCCGGAGTCAACGTGACCATCCCGAATCGCGTGCCAATTTGCCAATTCCTGAGCGATGGCCGGAGATAGAACTGCAGCATAGCTCACCGGAAGCACCCTCTGGGGACCGATAACCAAGGCGCCGTCTTCCCCTAAGGAAATCTCGCTATCGCCCCCAAGGCCAGTGGTGTGCAGATCCAGGGTTCTGACCGTTGTCCGGTACTCGCCGATTCGAGCACCCTCAGAACGCAGCCGGGGCCGACCATCTTGAACTAGACCAATATCTGTAGTTGTTCCTCCCATATCCACAACCAGTGCATCCTTGCATCCTGTAAGGTGCAGAGCGCCGTAGACACTGGCAACAGGACCTGACATCAAAGTTTCAATGGGCCGCCGCCGGGCTAGTTCCTTCCCCATCAAGGTCCCATCGCTGCGTTCCAGCATTATAGGAGCAGTGATGCCCCGGCTGGTGAGAACTTTCTCCACCGCCTCCATCAGATCCAACAAAATGGGGATCAAACGGGCATTCCAAAAAACCGTAGTAGCCCTTCTCATGGAGTCCATTTCCATGCTGATCTCGTGACCTGAAATAGCGGGGATATGATAATGTTCTTCGATGAAGGCTTGCACCCGCTGTTCATGCTGGGGATTCACCGCTCCACCCATCTGGGAGATGGCAATCACTTCTACTTCCTTAACCATTGCCTCTACCGTGCGGCGAATCTCCTCTTCATCGAGGGGCGCCCTCTCCCGGCCCCGCATGTCGTGGCCGCCGGCCACAATCCAATAGGGACTGACCCGAAGAAAGCGTCTAACCAATTCTGGATCATAGCCGATTAGCAAAATACCAGCCCTGGCTCCCTTACCCTCAACCAGGGCATTGGTCGCCAAGGTAGTAGACAATCCCACCAGGTCCACCTTTTCAGGGGTGTCGATTTGAATTTGATCCAACGACGCTGTAATTCCTACAGTGTAATCATCTTTTGTCGTCAGGGCTTTGCCCTTGCCCAGTACCTGCTGCCGCTCAAAATCATACAGTACCGTATCTGTATAAGTTCCTCCTGCGTCGATACCCAGTCCCAACCGCATCTAGTTTCCCTCTCCTTACTTCATAGAGTGATACACTCGCCCTTTACCGACCAGAACTTCTAGCTTATTGCAGATCTCTGAAATCCTGCCGGCATCGACTTTATATCGATCATCTAAACGCAAGAACAGTTCCTTTGGCTGACTAAAATGAAGGAGAACCGGCATCTTGCCGGGAAACTGCGTAAGCAGCTCCCGCAGCTGAATCAACACCTCTTCCTTAAGGCCGTCGGCATCGATGATCAGCTGAGTTCCATTCTGATGGTGACGGCTCCTTTCATCCTCCAAAGAAGTTCCCAGCCCCTGTCCTTGGTGTTTGCCTTGGACAGCTTTCAGCTTTTGCCCAGCCCTCCTTGGCCCTTCTTGTTCATTGACCGTCTTCCCACTGGCAGCCCTCCCATTGGCAGCCTTCTCCCGCCACTCGTCAAGGGTATACACCGCTTGGGCAATGACCTTGGCCTGAAACTCCCTATCCAGCCGATCATCCTCCACTTCAGCCTCAGCAGAATTGTCTATTTCCTCCACCGAAGAATCGTTGCGTCCCTCAACCACAAGAATAGACTCACCATTCAGGCATTCTCGACTCCGCTCAAAAACCCGGGGAAAGACTATTACTTCAACGGGCCCTGTCTGATCCTCCAAGGTCACGAAGGCCATTTCTTCATTGCGCCGTGTGAGAATCCTCCGGGATTCTACCATAACACCGGCGATGGTCACCGGCTCGTTCTGGGAGCGTTTTTCCAGATCCCGGCTTGACGTCACCCCCCACTGTCGAAGCTGCTCTGTATATTGGTCGAGGGGATGACCGGAAAGGTACACACCGATCAAATCCCTTTCATACTGGAGCCGTTTATGTTCATCGTACTCGGCTATATCAGGGCCTACTTCCCAGGAGAAAGCCTGGACATCGACACTACCCACATCGAAAAGGCTGGCTTGCCCGCTGTGATGACTGCGGCTGTACCCTGCCGCTGCCTGGATGACTTGATCAAGGATCGCCTCCAGTTTGGCCCGGGACTCTCCGAACGAGTCCAAAGCCCCAACCCTAATCAAGCTGAGCAGTGCATCTCTATTTAGCCGGGTGCGGACACACAAATCCAAGAGCGACTTGTATGGTCCTGCAGCCCGGTGCTCAACCACAGTCTGTGCCGCGCTTTCACCGACATTCTTGATGGCGGCTAATCCAAAGGTAATGGTCCCATCAGCCTGGGGAACGAAGGTGACCTGGCTCCTGTTGACATCCGGCGGCTCCACAGAAATTCCCATGGCCCTGCATTCCGATAGGTATTCCCTCAGCTTCCGATTCTTGTCTTTGCCCATAACGCTGGTCAACAGGGCTGCCATGAATTCCGTGGGATAATGCTGCTTCAAATACGCCGTTTGATAGGCAATAAAGGCATATGCACAGGCATGGCTCTTGTTAAAGCCGTAACCTGCAAATTTTTCAATATCGCTGTAGATCTGGCAGGCCAGCTCTTCTGAATAGCCCTTGGCCACGGCTCCCTCCACAAATTTCTGCCGCTCTGCATCGATGATTTCCTGCTTCTTTTTCCCGATGGCCCGCCGCAAAAGATCTGCCTCACCCAGGGAAAACCCGGCGAAGTGGTGGGCTACCGCCATCACCTGCTCCTGGTAAGCCATGATTCCATAGGTCTCTTTCAGGAGATCTTCCAGATCCGGATGGGGCCAGCTCACCGCTTCCTGCCCGTTTCTCCGCCGAATCACTGTGGGGATATACTGCATCGGTCCAGGCCGATACATGGCATTGAGAAGGGTTAGGTGTTCCAGACTCTCCGGCTGAAAATCCTGCAGGAGCCTTCGCATACCCTCTGATTCGAACTGGAAAATACCGCCGGTTAGGCCTGTGTGAAAAATGTTGGTGTATGTCGCTCTATCATCCAAAGGGATTGTGTCCATATCCAGCTCTACGCCGTGGATTTCCTTAACCCAATCTACCGTTTCCTGGATTACCGAGAGATTCCGCAGCGCTAAAAAGTCTACTTTGAGGAACTTCATTTCCTCCAAAATACCCATTGGGTATTGGGTAACGAAGGGTGTTACAACCTTGTCGCTGTCCGGCTGCTGCAGGGGCATATCCAGTTCCAATGGTCTAGGCGCAATAACCACTCCCGCTGCATGGGTTGACGCATGGCGGGGAAAACCTTCGATATATCGAGCGGTGTCCAAGACCCTTCTTGCCTCTTCATCCTGTTCGTAGGCATTTTTCAACTCTACCGCGGTCTCCAGGGCACTGTCCAAGGACTCACCAAAGGGAATTGCCTTAGCAAGGGCATCGGCCTTCCTGAGGGGCACCCCCAGGACCCTGGCCACATCCCGCACCGCCGCCCTGGCCTTAAGAGTACCAAAGGTGATAATCTGGGCAGTCCGGTCAGCACCGTACTTGCGGACAACGTATTCAATGACCTCATTGCGGCGGTGATAACAAAAATCCATGTCGACATCCGGAAGCGTCACCCTGGCTGGATTGAGAAAACGCTCAAACAATAAGCCGTACCGCAAGGGATCGATGTTGGTTATATACAGGCAGTAAGCAACCAGCGAACCTGCAGCACTGCCCCGTCCTGGACCCACAGGAATCCCCTGCTCCCGGGCAAAGCGGACAAAATCCCATACAATTAAGAAGTAATCCGAATAACCCATCTCGCCGATGGTCTTCAGCTCATAGTCCAGCCGCTCCCGGACTTCTTGGCTGATCTCGCCGAAGCGCCGGGCAGCTCCTTCATATGTCAAGGTGCGGAGGTACTCATCTGCACTATCAAAACCCGGCGGCAGGTCAAACCGGGGCAGGTGGACTGTATCAAAATCCAGCTGGACTTGGCAGCGTTCCATAATTTCAACGGTTCGGGCCAGGGCCTCCCTCTGGTCAGGAAAGATATCCAGCATCTCTTGGGGACCCTTTAGATATGCCTGGCTGCTTTCAAATTGAAGCCGGTTTTCGTCGGTGAGCTGCTTCCCGGTCTGGATACAGACAACTACATCATGGAGAAAGGCATGCTCCGGCTCCACATAGTGATAATCATTGGTGGCTATTAGCGGTATTCCTGTATCGCCGTGGAGCCGAAGAAGTCCCCTGTTGACCAGTCTCTGCTCTTCAAGGCCGTGATCCTGAAGCTCTAAGAAGAAGTTATCCTTTCCCAACAGCTCCCAGTAATAGCAAGCAGCAGCCCTGGCTTCTTGGTATCTATCTTCCAGGAGCAGGCGGCTGGTCTCTGACGCAAGGCAGGCAGTACCGCCGGCGATATGTCCCTGCCCGCATTCTTCAATCAGCTCTGCCAGAAGCTGCTTATCGATCCGGGGCTTGTAGTACATCTCTGAACGGGACACCAGCCGGTAGAGCATCGAAAGGCCGATGTTGTCAAGGGCCCACAATACCAGGTGCCAGTTGGCGTCATCTCCCTGGCTCTTATCTTTGTCAAAACGGCTCCTCGGTGCAACGTAAACCTCAACACCGGGGATAAAGCGAAAATCTTTGCCGGTTTCCCGGGAAATCTGCTGGGCCAGCAGATAGCACTCGGCCGTTCCATACATGGCCCCATGGTCAGTAACGGCAATACCCGGCATACCAAGGGCGGCAGCCCGCTGAAAAAGCTGCCTTGGCGGTGCTGCCCCATCTAATAGAGACCAGTACGTATGACCATGCAGATGAACAAACACCAACAATCACCTACTCCGATAGAACCAACGTGTAAGCACTTTCCTTTGTCCACGGATCGGACCTGTGGTGATCGAAAATTACCCAATTGCTGCTGTTTCCAATCACTTCTCCAATGACCACCGAGTTCCCCTTTAGCCTGCGGGGAAGAGTTCCTTCCGTCAAGAACTCCATAAACTCCGCAGAAAACTTGCCAACCCGCACACTTTGGGACAGTTCCCGCCTGGAAAGTTCTCTCGTTGCTGGATGCAAACCTGCCGAAACATCGGGATGGTCCAATAAGCGGCGCAGGATATCTTTGTAATCCTTGCCCAGCTTGTCCGGCATCCAGGAAAGCAGAGGCCGGTGCCGTTCAGTTCGCAGGTAATCGAACTTCAGAGTTTCCGCCGCGAGCGGCAAGAGCCCAGGATGGTTCTTGCGCAGATATTGATAGAAAAGATTGTAAAGGGTCAGCTGGCTCTGGGAGACCCGATGCAGACCTCGCTCGCGAAAGTAACCTGCCAGCCCTTCAAAGAAGGCAAAGGGTGATGAATAGACCCTCCTGCACAAGAGCTCCATGGTTATACTAAAACGGTGGCTGTTATGGTAAAGCTCCAGCACGTTTTCTATCTCTTTGAGCCGAATCAAGTCAATGGCGCTCATAGAGGCTGTTGAGATGATCTCATAGGGTGGATAAGGGTCAAAAACAAGCCCCAGTTCTTTGCTTCTCCTGCGCAAGCCCGAGCCCTTAAGCAGTTTCAGGAATCCCAATTGAATACGGTGGCCGCCCAGCCCGTACACATCATCAAAGGACCGGGCGAAACTGGCATAGGTTTCTTCAGGAAGACCCGCGATGAGATCCAGGTGCAGATGAACATTTCCTCTCTCCGCCAAGGCCATAACATTCCTTGCCAGCTGGTTCCATTCACTTCTTCGGGATATTGCATCCAGCACCGCAGGAGTAGTTGATTGAATCCCGATTTCAAACTGGAACAAACCCGAAGGCACAGTTGCCAGATATGCTAGAAGCTCCTCGGTGAGGATATCGGCACTAATTTCAAAATGGAATATTGTCGGGGGTTTGCCGCTGTCAAAGGCACCCCTTCGGCTGCTTTCATCAACCAGAAACTGAAAAATCTCCAAGGCCCGCTTGGGATTGGCATTAAAGGTCCTGTCAATCAACTTGACCTGGGGGATCCCAGCATCCATCAGTTTGATAAACTCATCCTTCACCCTCTCCCGGGGGAAATACCGTACTCCACGGGTATTGGCGGATAAACAGTATTGGCAGTTAAAGGGACAGCCCCGGGAGGTTTCCAAATAGACAAGTTTGTTCCGATACCTTTCCCCGATGTTCTCTGGATAAGGAGAGGGCAGCTCCGCAAGATCCACCGGTTCTCCTGGGATTATCCGCTGCTTGGGCATTCCCTGCCCATTGGCGCCTGTTCCCTCCCTTGACAAAAGATTCGTCAAAAGCTCTGCAAAGCTTTTTTCCCCTTCTCCAGTTATGCAGTAATCGATCTCGGGATGCGCCTCCATCAAAGCCTCGGTTTCATAGGAAACCTCAGGACCTCCGATGATGACTATCATCTCCGGCTTTGCCAGTTTCAGCCTTGAGATAACATGGAGGGTCTCACTGATGTTCCAAATGTAGCAAGAAAAGCCTATGATATCTACTCCCAGTGAGAGAATTTCTCCTACTATTAATTCAACTGGTTCGTTGATGTGAAACTCCAATATATGAAAGACGGCAGGTACCTGCCGAGCTTCACAATATGACCGCAGATAGTCTACGGCCAAGTTCGAATGGATATATTTGGCATTTAGACTAGCCAAGGCTACAGGAGTTTGTTCCATCTGCTGACTCCGTTCCACAATATCATCCTATCTTTCTTTTTCGGCCCTTTGTACTCGGGTTTCGATCTGGGGGCGGTTGATGACCTTACTGTATGGAGGCACACTCTCTGTCAACCACACATTACCGCCGATGACAGATCCCTGGCCGATCACCGTATCTCCGCCGAGGATGGTGGCACCCGCGTAAATGGTCACATCATCTTCGATGGTTGGATGCCGCCGGTTGCCCCTGATGAGTTTTCCTTTCTCATCCTTGGGAAAACTCAAGGCCCCCAAGGTCACACCTTGATATATCTTGACATTATTGCCTATGACGCAGGTCTCTCCGATGACTACACCGGTCCCGTGATCGATAAAGAAGCTCTCCCCGATCTCTGCTCCAGGGTGAATATCTATACCGGTACAGCTGTGGGCGTGTTCGCTCATGATCCTGGCAATCAGCACCAAACCCATTTTATAAAACTCGTGGGCTAGGCGGTGCACCGTAACTGCATAGATACCCGGATACGACAGTATGATCTCTGCCAAACCAGTGGCAGCCGGATCGCCGTCATAGGCAGCCTGTACGTCCTTCACCAGCTTGGCTTGGATTGCCGGCAGCCTTTGCAGATATTCCATGGCCAACTGGCAGCTTTCTTCCATGATCGGACAAGCAACGCCCTTGGAATCACAGACCCGTGAACAGCCGGTGTGCAGAGTCCTGTGAATCTGCCCGGCCAACCGCCAATAGATCACCCCTAGATGTTCCAGCTTGCAGGCAACATCTAGACCGTTCTGGGAGGGTTTGAAATAACCGGGAAACAGAATGCTCCGGAGATCCTGGAGCAGATCCAATATGCCCTCCCTATTGGGCACGGTTTTAGAGTCAGGTTCAGCTGCATAACCAAGTGCTCCGGCAATCTCAGTCAACTGCTTGAATACCGAGCTAAACTTATTCTGCTTTACACCGTCTTGCATCACAAGGCCCCACTCCCCTGCGGTAACTTGCATTGTATAAGTATCTTTCCCATATATAATACTCTAGGATCTCAAGTCAGGCCATACCTTGGAGCTTTTTGTCACTTAACTGCTGTTGGACTGCTTGAAGGCGATTGAGGGAGGGGGGAAAAGACAGGTAAACCCTAAGGAGGCAGTGTACACTGTCTCCTTAGGGTATTGGTTCATCTTAATCCAAGGCATAAACCATTTCCACGACTGCCCGGATTTCCAGCTTTCCAGGGGTAATAGGGGTGACGCTGCTGGCATCGCCGGCAGCTGCCATTGTCATCATCCGCATCTCTTTGCCCACTGAATAGGGCTGAAATTGGGTACTGGGATCCCGGATGGCCATTACAGGACCAAGCTTTACACCGGCGGCAGCGGTCAAGAGTTCAGCCTTCTGGCGGGCGTTTTCCACTGCCAAGACCATGGCTTCATTGAGCCAAGGCTTCTCATCGGCCAGGGTAAAGTTGACCGAGTTGACATTGGTAGCCCCTGCCTTGATGGCACTGTCGATGGCTTCTCCAACCTGGGACAGATCATCAAGGGTTACGGATACGGTGTTGCTGACCCGGTAGCCAGTGAGCTGATTGCCCTTTTCCTGATCATAGCGGTAAATTGGGTACACATTGAAATAGCTGGTCTCAATGGCATCATCTTTGATACCCAGTTCGCCTAAGGCGGCTAGAATGTTGCGCATACTGTTGGCATTCTTAATCTGGGCTTCCTCTGCTGAAGGAGCCTCAGTTGTAACTCCCAGGCTGATGTAAGCCCGATCAGGTTCTACCTGCACCACTCCTTCGCCCTGAACATAAATCTGCCGAATTTCCTGGGCTAGACCAAACTGGGCGACGGCCAAAATGAGCAGGGCCAGAGTAAAAATCCCTACAGTCAATCTCCTATGCTTCAAAGTTACTTCCCCCTTGTCAATGGGATCTGTACCGATCTACTTACCAGTTCCACATAGGCATTCTACATCCCTGCTCAGGTCATCAACCACTAATAACCAGGCCGTGGGTTTATTCCCATGGACCCTCCAGTGCTGCAACTAACAGATCCACACATGCTGCTATATCGCCCAAATCCACCATCTCTCCAGGGGTATGGATATAACGGCACGGAATTGAGACGGCACCGGTTGGCACACCGCTGCGGGTAAGATGGATTGAGCCTGCATCTGTACCTCCCCGCTCCAGTACCTCCATCTGATAGGCTATCCCCTTGGCCTTAGCTGTATTGACCAAGAGATTCTTAACCAAAGGATGGCTGATAACCGAGCTATCCTTGACCTTAATGGCCGCTCCTTTACCCAAAGACACAGCCATGCGGTGGGCCTCCGGCGTATCACCGGTAGCTGTAACATCTACTGCAATCCCGTAATCCGGATCCACAGAATAAGCAGCAGTTCTAGCTCCCCTGAGACCCACTTCTTCTTGGGTTGTAAATACAAAGTAGACTTCATGGGGGGAGTTTTCCAACCGCCGGGCAGTTTCGATGAGCACTGCACAGCCGATGCGGTCATCCATTGCCTTGCCGATTACCCGCTGTCCCTGGATGATGCACTCCCGGTGAATCACCGCCGAATCGCCGATGTTCACCTTGGCCATGGCTTCTTCCCGAGAACTAACCCCGATGTCGATGTACATCTTATTGAGCTTGAGATCCTTCATGTCATCAAGCTTCTCGAATCCAAAGACTCCGATGGTCCCGTCGGCAAATTCCGCCCTCTGGCCGATTAAAGTAAAGGGCGAGATCCCGCCGATATTAGAGAAACGCAAAAATCCCTGTTCATCGATATCTGTAATCATTACACCGATCTCATCCATGTGGGCCGCCAGCATGATCTTTTTTCCTTCGGCCGACCCCCGCTTAACGGCCACGACACTGCCCATGGTGTCTGTATAAACCTCATCAACCAAAGGCTCCATAATATCCCGTATATATGCCGCTACCCTGTCTTCCCGGCCTGCAGGGCCGTAGAGCTCTGCTAAATGTTTGATCATCTCCTGCATAGTCAGCACTCCCTCCGTAGAAATCCTTTGACCAGACGAACAGTCTTTTCAATATCACCGAGACTTGCCACAGATGCCGGTGAATGGATATAGCGGCACGGTATCGAGATGCCTGCCACTGGGATGCCGCCCTTGGTGAGCTGAATCTTCCCGGCATCGGTTCCGCCGGTAGTGGCCCGCCTGGACTGAATGGGTATGTTTTCGTCATGGGCCACCTGGCGCAATTTCTCAACTAAGGGTCTGGCCGGAATCGATGTTCGGTCCATGATTGTCAGGGCCGGCCCTTTGCCTACAGAAGTGGAATGGCCGTGCTCCGGGACACCTGGGACATCGGAGGCCGTCGTACCTTCAATCACCAGGGCCAGATCCGGATCTGTGGAATAGGCTGCAGGACCGGCTCCCCGCAGGCCAACTTCCTCCTGGACTGTAAAGGCACAGACCAAGTTGCAGTCGTACTCATCCTTCAAAAGCTCCAGGAGCACATAGCACCCTACCCGATCATCAAAGGCCTTCCCCATAACGATGTCATCAGACAACTGTCGAAAGGAGGTTGCGAAGACCGCTGCCGTCCCCAAGGGAACCAGCTTTTCCGCCTCTGCCTTATCCTTTGCGCCTATATCAATGTACAGCTCCTGCCACTGGAGGGGAGTATTGCGCTCATTCCTCTTCTGCAGGTGGATGGGTTTTGAGCCGATCACCCCAGGGATCTTATCTTGGCCCACCAGCACCTCTTTGGCCACCAGTACTCGGCGGTCTATCCCTCCCACAGGCTTAAAGCGCAAAAGACCTGAATCTTCGATGCCTACCACCATCAAGCCTACTTCATCCATGTGAGCCGCCGCCATGACGGTGGTGCGTCCCTGCCGGCCGGGCTTGTAGGCAAGCAGGCTGCCCAGAGCATCGGTCTTGTATGTTACTCCAAGCTTGTCAAGCTCGGCTTTGATCAAATTCCTAACCTCGTCCTCTTGGCCGGAAACGCCTGCTGCTTCGCTAAGTCTTGCTAAAAGCATGTTAATCCCTCCACAAACTCGGAATCAACGGAACAGATAAATAAGGCCAGCAGTCGAGCAGCTGCCTCCAGATCTGACCAATCCAAGGTCTCTACCGCCGTATGCATATAACGAAGCGGCAGGGAGATCAAAGCCGTTGGGATTCCGTGTTGAGTTATCTGTATAGCATAGGCATCGGTGCCCCGTGGCGAAGTGGAAGGCTCGACGCTGTAAGGTATCGACCACTTCTTGGCCAGCTCAACTAAGCGCTGGTAGATTTTGGGGTGAACCTGGGGACCGTAGGCTATGCCGGGCCCTTTGCCCAAAGGCAGGGTATCGTAGGCGGGCACGCCTGGTATGTCTCCATGGCCCACATCGATGGCGATACCGATATCTGGTACGATTCCATAGGTACTCACAGTAGCTCCCCGCAGCCCCACTTCCTCCTGCACCGTGGCTACAACGTAGACATCTGCGCTGTGGGAAAGCTTAGCTAAAATCTCCAGGCAAAGGTACATCAGCACGACCCCTGCACGGTCATCAAGGGCCTTCCCAGCAAGGCGGTCGTTCAGCAAATCTACAGGCTGCTGGGCTATAGTGGCCATATCGCCTATGGCTACCAGCTCTTTCAGTGTCTCATCATCGAGACCCACATCGATAAACAAGTCCTTCATCTTGACAGTCTTGTCCTGTTCATCTGGCTCTTGGATATGGGGCGGTTTGGCACCGATAACTCCAACTAGATCCTTTCGTCCGTGGACTATCACTTGCTGAGCAAGGAGCACCCGGTCATCTATCCCGCCGATACTGGAAAAACGCAAGAAGCCCCCTGGCTCATACCCGGTAATCACCAGTCCGATTTCATCCATGTGGGCAGCCAGCATGACCTTCTTTCTCGGCTCAGGACCGCTTCCCCGTCTAAGCATCACCAAGTTGCCCAACTTATCTTCTTTGATCTCGTCGACCAGCGGCGCAAAGCCCTGGGTCAGTAAGGGCACCAAATCCGACTCATAGCCGGATACGCCCTTCCCTCCAGAAAGCGCCCGCATAAGGTCCTTTGCTGTCATTTATTCCTTCCTCCCTATCAGCGCTGTAAAAACCGGAAGCCATCAGGTGTTAGTATTACGTCCAGCCTATTAACAATTGTACACCGAGGACAGCTATTCCTTTCCTTGTATGGTCATTCTTTCCACCGGACACCGAAAAGTATCACCGTATTCCCCACGGTCAGTAAGCGGTGGGCTTCGGAGTGTTTATTATCCGTCCTTCAAGGCAGTCCAGGACTTAACCGTAGACGGCAAATTCGATCCAGAAACCTATTCAGCCCAGGGCCACTAACCTATTTCAAGGCGAAAAACCAGACCATGATCTGCCTCACCGCTGCCGCCTGATCCGGCAATACATTGACCTATCATATACCGTATAGTAGGATAAGAGAGGATTTGTCTGTGATTAGATTTTCTAACTGGACCCTGAGACTAGACTCTAAGACGCCAAAACCCAGACGAAAGAGTGATAAGATGATATGGGTGCTGTGTGATTTTGACGGGACTGCTGCTGCCCTTGATGTCCAGAACATGCTCCTGGATCATTTTCTCGGCAGCAGCTGGCGGGACGTGGTAAACTCCGTATTAGCCCAGGGCCTGAAAAGTTCCACCTATA
This sequence comes from Bacillota bacterium, assembly GCA_012735435.1. Lineage (GTDB taxonomy): Bacteria > Bacillota > Limnochordia > DTU087 > DTU087 > DTU087. The sequence continues at coordinate 13,223 of JAAYHH010000047.1, forward strand.
TGCCCCTCTTGTACAAGGACTGGCCTGCATCGAAAGAAGAAATGATCCGGGTGATTGACGAGAAGGCCGCTCTTGATCCCCATTTCCCCAGATTTGTGGAATACTGCCGGGAAAAGGGCTATCATCTGGAAATAGTCAGCGACGGACTGGATATCTACATAGAACGTCTTCTGGCAAAACACAACCTTGACGACATTCCCTATACATCCAACCGGCTGGTGTTTGAAGATGGTAAAGTTCGAATCCAGTCGCCATTCTGCAGTGAGTCCTGCGGGCTCTGCGGCAACTGCAAGAAACAACGGGTACTGGCTGCAAGAAAGGCCAATTCCCGCTGCGTAGTGTATATAGGTGACGGCATCTCCGATGAGTGCCCAGCGGGTTTCAGCGATATTATCTTTGCGAAAGGGAGTCTTTTAGCCTACTGCCGGGAGAATGACATTGAAGCCGTACCCTTTGGGGATTTTTCAGATGTACTGGGCCTCTTTCCCGAGGCTTTGGCTAGTTGGCTTAAGTCGCTAACCATCCAGGAAAGCTAGAAATAACAGGGACCGGCAGCTCGACCGCCGGTCTTCCTATTAACAGAATCTCTATAACCATTGTCAGCAGTTTAGCTTAGCCTCTTTCCTTGGCAATCTTCTCTTCATACCCGCTCTTGCGGTAGGCTTCCAGAGGATTTACTGGCACTCCCATTTCCTCCCTTACCCTTGCCAAGAGCGGTGTGACGTCCCGATCATAGGCTGCCCTCAAAGTCATTTCTGCACCGATAATATCCCCGTTTCTTTGGGCCTTCCGCAAAGCATCCCGATCAACCAGGAGAGCCTTGGCATATGCCGTCTGGATCTGTTCAACTGATTGGATCATCGCGGCGACCTTTGGCTTTACATTATGGCTCTGGTCGATCATGTAAGCCACATCCAGCTCATCACCGAAATCTTCTTCCCCTTTGACCAGCTCGTGATAAATCAAGAACAGCTCATACGGGTTGATGGCACCAGTGGTTAGATCATCATCAGCATACTTCTTGGAGTTAAAATGGAAGCCTCCTAGTTTGCCTTCATCGATGAGAATAGCCACAATATGCTCGATATTGGTCCCCAGGGGATGGTGGCCTAAGTCCACCAGTGTCTGGGCCTTGGGTCCTAGCTTTCTGGCTATCAAAGTGGCGATTCCCCAATCAGCCAAATCCGTGTGGTAGAAGGCTGGTTCGAAGAACTTGTACTCAATCAGAATGCGCTGGTCATCAGCTAATGCTTCATAAACCTGTTGGAGAGAATCTTCCAGCCGGCGCTTCCGCTCCCGGAAATCATCTTGACCCGGATAGTTGGTGCCGTCAGCCAGCCAGAGGCTCAAGACCTTGGAACCAGTTATATTCATGATCTCCACACATTCCAGTATATGGTCGATGGCCTTCTTCCGCACCACTGGATCTGGGTGACACACACTGCCTAGTTTATACTCCGGCTCTTGAAAGAGGTTTGGATTAATGGCCCCAATGGTCAAACCAAGTTCCTGGGCGTAATCCACTACTTTCTGGTAATCATCTACTTTGTCCCAAGGGATGTGCAGGGCTACCTTTGGGGTAATCCCCGTCATCTTGTGCACCATCGCCGCATCTTCCAATTTTTCAAACACGGTGCGGGCAGCTCCCGGTTGGTGGAAGACTTTGAAACGGGTGCCGCTGTCGGCATATCCCCAAGAGGGTGTCTCGATAACTTGCTCCTTCAGCCTTTTCCTGACCTTCTCTAGGTCTATCCCATCGGGAAGACTGCTCTTGAAGTGCTCATAGGCTTTGTCCACTGGGCTACCTCTCCTTTCATTGGATAAAACTTGGGTACACACAAGAATCCTACCCAGTATTTCCCGATGAGAGGAGTCCTTTCCTGCAACTAATCAGACTGCATTCCTATTCCACCAATACTTTGTCGGTTCTGGAGTCACGCTTTTTGCGACTTGTGCCACTGCTCCCACCATTTGCTCAAATTGCTTAGGGGTAAGGGACTGGGCCCCGTCGGAAAGAGCTGCATCGGGATTGGGATGGACCTCCACCAGTAATCCCTGGGCACCGGCAGCCACAGCAGCACACCCCGCAGGCACCACCAAATCCCTTCTGCCGGTGGCATGGCTGGGGTCAGCGACCACAGGCAAGTGACTGAGCTGCCTAACCAATGCTATGGCGCCCACATCCAGGGTGTTGCGGGTAGCTGTCTCGAAGGTGCGGATTCCCCTTTCGCACAAAATAACTTGGTAGTTGCCCTCCGACATGATATATTCCGCTGCCATCAGCCACTCTTCGATTGTTGCCGAAAGACCCCGCTTAAGCAGGACCGGTTTGCGGGTCTGTCCTACCCGCCGCAGGAGAGCGAAATTCTGCATATTCCTGGCTCCGATCTGCAGGATATCCACATACTTAGAAACCAAGTCTACATCCGAGGGGTCAACCACTTCCGAAACGGTGAGCAGTCCAGCAGCCTGCCCCGCCTCAGCAAGATACTGCAAACCAGTCTCTCCTAGACCCTGGAAGCTGTAGGGAGATGTCCTAGGTTTGAAGGCTCCGCCCCTGAGGATAGAAGCTCCCGCTTCCTTCACCGCATATGCCGTCTCCAGGATCTGCTCCCGGCTCTCCACGGCACAGGGCCCTGCCATGTAGATTAGTTCACCGCCACCAATTAGCGTATCTCCCACCCGGATCAGTGTGTCTTCAGCCTTGGCATCCCGGCTAGCCAATTTGTAGGGTGCCATGATGGGCACGGCCTTTTCTACTCCCGGCATGCCTTCAAAGACCCGGGGCTCAAGTCCTTGCTTATCTCCTACCAGCCCGATGACCGTTCTCGCGACCCCAACAATCACGTGGGGTTCCAGCCCATAGCCTTTAATTTTGTCGACGATATCCTGTAACTGTTTTTCCGTTGCTTCCTTTTGTAGAACAATTATCATACTAGCCCTCCTCTTTCTCCAACAAGAAAACCCCTCATCCCAAGGGACGAGGGGTCGCTCGCGGTACCACCCTATTTGCGCAGTTCTAAACACCGCGCCTCTCTGCCCGGACGCCTTTATCCAAGGGAGCTGATACTCACCCCCGAGGACAGTCGAGGTCCGCTTCCTTGTAACGGTGGAAGTTTCCGTTGCTGCCTACTAGGAGTTCAGCAGCACAGCTCCGGGGAGAACTTCATCTCTGCCGCCCGTACCGGCTCGCACCTAACCCGGCTCTCTAGACCGTGCTCTGCAGGACTACTTTTCCCCTTCATCGCTTTTGTTCAGCACTCTACGTATGTTATGCATTATTGTACAGTGACAAGAAAGAGAAGTCAATAGAAATTATTCTCGGATAATCAAGTCTTCCCGGCGCCTGATGGGTTCTGTTGTATCAGTATGCCCCAAGGCCGCCTCCTCAATCTTGCCCTCAACGAGAAACTGCACTGCGTCGATGCCGGGCAGCTCCGTTAGGGAATTGACCACGGAAAAAAGGGTGAAGGTATCTCCTGTGGAACCACCCCAGTGCTCTGTTTGAAACTCCCGGGAGAAGTCTACATAAGCCACCCCGTCCTCTACCCAGACCTTGCGCAGGCGGGCATTGGGCGGCATGGTCCTAATAAGTTCTTCATTTTCAGGCCCCCGGATCAGCTCCCCAATTACCACCGCAGCCTTGTCGACAGCAGGATCCTCAAGCACCCGCTGTTCGGGACGAAGGTACATGGCCTGCTCATCACTGAAATAGAGAGTAATGGAAGCAGGCTGCTGCTGGCCCTTGGACGGAAGAGAGCTTTGCTCCTGGGGTACCTCCTTAGGCGCCCCCTCTTCCCGGGCCTTTTCCATTGGGGGAAGGGGAGCTCTCCCACCGAACCACCCGCCGGCGATACCTAAACCAATTCCTATTAAGAAAAAGGTGAGAAAAATCCTCGCTGCTTTCTGTCCCATACCCCGGCAGCCTCCCTGCCTGGAGGCCTTTCCCCCCTCCAGGCATCTTACAAGTAGCGTAGAACCTTTCCAATACTATATTAGCAGCATGCAGTTAGAAGAACCTTTCTTCGAAAGTAGCACTCTTATCAGGAGGGCTGCTTTTCTAGTAGCTTAACCTGGTCAATCGCTGCAGCAGCATCCCTTGCGCCTTCCACAAGAGGGTGCGCCCGGTACATAGGGGAAATAGATCGGCGCCTGGCGGCGGGATGATTCATACATCGCCAAAACCATATCCACAGCGGTTTTGCCTTCCCGGCCATCGATCGTCGGCTTCCGACCTTCTAGAATTGCCCGATAGTGATCCCGTATCTGCCGCTTGTGGCTGAAGCCCCAGTACCGCAGACCCGAACTTTCATCAGCCTGCTGTTCTACAGTCATGGTCTTGTTACCGACGGTGATGATGGCTTTATCTCCGATAATATGGGCTATACCCTTTTCCCCGTGGAGCTCCAAGAAAATGGGGGCATCGTACGAATAGTTGCAGTTAGCATACACACAGCCTATGGCCCCGTTCTTAAAAACAATATGGGCCTCGGCGACATCATCTACATCTATCTTTTCATGGGCCCTTGTGTCGTAACGGGCTTCAAGATAATCAACCTCACCCACCAGCCACTGCATAAGATCGATGGTATGTATAGCCTGATCGATGAGGACTCCTCCGCCCTCTTTATCCCAAGTTCCCTTCCAATCGCTCTCGGAATAATACTCATCAGTGCGGCGCCAGGTAATAAAAGCTCTAGTGCCCAGGATAGCACCTAGCTTGCCCTCTTCAACGACCTTCTTTACGGCCTGGGAGGCATCATTGTATCGGTTCTGGAAAATCACACCAAGGGTACGGCCGCACTCGTCCGCTGTCCTGATCATGGCCTCCATATCTTCTACAGTGATGGCCATGGGCTTTTCTGTCAGCACATCTTTACCGGCCTTAAGGGCAGCAATAGCGATTTCTGCATGGTTATAGTGGGGAGTGGCGATTTGGACTGCATCTACATCATCGAGTTCTAGTACTTCCCGGTAATCCGTGTACCCCTTGACTCCATAGTGGTCACTGAAGGCTTGGGCACGGTCAGGCTTGATATCAACTACAGCCGCCAGCTCGGTCTCCTCCAGTGCTGTCAAAGCATCGGCGTGAACTCTAGCGACTCTGCCACAGCCAATCAAAGCAACTCTAACCTTTTTCACAGCAATCCCTCCTGCGTCATTTTCACAAGCGCATGCATAAATTTAGGCAGATTCCCTGCTGAACTACCTAAAGAGGGGGACAATAATCATCGCCCCCATCAGTAATTATACACTGCCCTAGATCTTCCTGCACTATTGATGGAGTAATCAGCGAGACAGCGCTATTCTGAGCAGTGGTTTTCTTGGAGAAAATTCGCTCCAGTGTGGATAATCAATGACAGGTGCTGCAAGAACCGCCGCTGCACGAAGCACACCCGCTTGCTCCAGCGCTGGAACCGCCTGAGCTCCTAAAGCCGAAGGCGGAAATCAAGCGTTCTACCTCCCTGCTGCCGCAGCTTGGGCATGGTACTTTGGCATCCCCCTGTACTAGCTCTTCAAACCTCTCTCCACATTGCTTGCAACGAAATTCCCGCAAGGGCATAGTCTCCATTCCTCCTGCCTGTATTCTCTCTTTAATTGTATCACAGAATCCAGCTAGTGACACAGAATTGGTAACTTAACCCGAAATAGAATATCCAAAGAAGGGCCGCGAGGCGGGCAAAACAAAACACCCGGAGCAGTCCATCCAGCTCCGGGTATCATAATCCCCAGATTATCGATGTAAAAGCGAATAAGCTACCTTAGAACTTCTACTTCATCACCGTTATTTAGCATAGCAGCATTGGCTTCATCGGTATCCAGATGACAGTCTAAAGCAAAGTTCGCTCCGACCCGGATTAGCACCTGGTCAAAAACTAGGCCCCTATCGCCCCCACATCGGATCTTAACGATATCCTTATCCTTTACCCCAAAGGCCTCGGCATCGGCAGGAGTCATATGGATATGGCGCTTGGCCAAGATTACACCCTCAGAAAGGGTAACTGCTCCCTTGGGGCCGACAACGGTCACCTGTCCCGCACTGCCGTCAAGTTCCCCGGAATCCCGGACCGGCGGCCGCACACCTAGGGCAAAAGCATCTGTACGGGAAATCTCCACTTGAGTCTTAGAACGCACAGGACCCAAAACCCGAACCCGCTGGATTACCCCTTTTGGTCCAACCAAAGTTACCGTCTCTTCAGCAGCAAACTGCCCCGGCTGGGAAAGATCTTTGATATTGGTAAGCTGATAGCCCTCTCCAAAGAGCTTTTCCAAATCCTCTTGGGAAAGGTGTACATGGCGGTTTGAAATCCCTACAGGAACCTTACCAAGTACTTGTTCTGCCATTATTACATCACGCCCCTTAGATATGGTGAAAACTTGCACAGGTTCACGGTCCTTATTGTACCATATCCAGGAGATATGGGCAAAAAACCTGCAAATACCACACGTTACCCCGATTATTCCATCTATCTAGGCACCAGCTCCCACTGCCGGGCATAAAATACCGTAGCGGCCGGTTTCCAGGATTATCTAGAAGGTGGGATCGGAAATGACATATTGGGAATCTCAATGGAATTGCCCTTCCAACGGTGACGAACTGCTCCTTGATGAAGCCAGATTCTGGGTACGAATTATGAAAGAGCATGCCGTGTTCATCCAACTTGGGCTGCCGGGATGTGATACTGAACTCATCCGCGAGGCTCAGGCCTTTGCAGACCGGTTTCAAATCCTTGAAGATGCCCTTGATGACATTACCAGCATTGGACCTGAACTTCTTCAGGAGCTGAGGCAAACTGTAATGGAGTTCATCCAGTATAAGCGGCGGCTGCTGCGGGCACGGATCCAGTGCCAGCTTGGGGGAAGTCTATTCCCGCTCCTCCTTGACCACATAACGAGAGAGGCTGTTCATTTCCTCAATGTGTTGGAGCGAGGGCAGCCCATGATGGCTTCAGGTTTTCAGCAGCTCACCCAAGCAGAGATTTTTTGGCTGAGGATTATGAAAGAACACCTGGAGTTTATTATCCATCTCCTAGATCCATCAGAACGAACCCTTATCAACACCGCGGAAGAATTAAAGGACACATCGGCCAAGCTGCTGGAAACAGCAAGGGATCTAGGTTCAATGAGTCAGTCCCACCCAGCTACATTCCCCACGCTCCTCCGATTCAGCGATGAGGTACTATCGACTATTACGATAGTGCGAGATTTCAAGGCCACAGGCTATGAACTTGCACTTCTTTGTCAGCTATTGAGCATCATTCCCACGCCTCTGCTCCTCGATCATGTCCGGAGAGAGGCAGATAGAGCGCTGGAGGAAATCTCTATGCTGCTGTCGGAGACTGCATCTCAATAAATTTTGCCTCTCTAAGCTTGACCAAGGGCGCAATTTCTGCTAAGATAAGGGCCAGTAGGGGAGTAGCTCAATTGGTAGAGCACCGGTCTCCAAAACCGGGGGCTGCGGGTTCAAGTCCTGTCTCCCCTGCCACAAAGGCCCTTTATTAGGGCCTTTTTTCGCATTAAATTAAACATCCTAACCTGTATTCCACCAACATAGTCTCCATACTAGTGAGCCATTCCAGATGACCTTTTCTATGCAGCTAATTCTAGAGGTTAACCCCTAAAACTCCTCCGACGGCGCCCACAATGAAGCCAACTCCAAGACGCAGTGCATCACCTTGGTTCACACCTGCCAGATGCAGACTACCGGTAGTCGCCCAGTTCACTGCTAATATGAAGAGGATTCCCACTAAACCGCCGACAAACCAGCCGTTCCGCTGAGTCGTCTTGGCTGCAAGGAAGCCCCCCGCCGCCATACTCAGATAAGAAAACACTTGAAACAGACCAGCCTCAACTATATTCCAACCCCCAATCAGCTGTACAAGGGATACCAGCACGGCACCGCAAATGGAAACAGCGGCACTGCATGCAACACCCCGCACAACGGCCCAGAAATATGTCCCAACTGTGGCTGGAGGAACCTGGTCATTATTTGTGCTACTTATGCGCCTGGCCATTCCTTTCCCCCCAGAAACGAGACTTCACAGTAAAACCTTCCTGTGACATGTCTATGCCCCGTGGGAGAGGGGTATGTCTCACTCGTAAAACCAACAGGTCCTCCCCGGCAAAGCCGGGAAGGACCTGATTTCTATAAACCTATCTTTGGCTGCTCTCTGCCAGCAGCAACTAATTAATCGTTTTCCTGCTGGGCTTCGGCAATTACCTGCTCAGCGATATTAGCCGGAACCTCCTCGTAGTGGTCGAAGGTCATGGTAAAGGAGCCTCTGCCCTGGGTAATGGATCGCAGGTCGGTGGCATAGCGGAACAGCTCGGCCTGGGGTGCTTGTGCCCGGATGATCTGATAGCCGTTTTCCGGATCCATACCGAGAATCCGGCCCCGCTTCTTATTCAGGTCACCGATAATATCTCCCATGTATGCCTCGGGAACCCGAACTTCCACATTCATGATGGGCTCCAGCAGCACCGGAGATGCCTCCATAAAGCCCTTCTTGAAGGCCATGGAAGCAGCAATCTTAAAGGCCATCTCCGATGAGTCAACACTGTGGTATGAACCATCGTAAAGTGTTACCTTTACATCTACCACCGGATAGCCGGCCAAGACTCCCTCACTGAGGGTCTCCTGAATACCCTTCTCCACCGCTGGGATGAACTGACGAGGTACAGCACCGCCGAAAATATCATCGACGAACTCAAAACCGCCTCCGGCAGGCAAGGGTTCCATGCGGATGAACACGTGACCGTACTGGCCCCGTCCGCCGCTCTGCTTCCTGTGTCTGTATTCTACATCGGCAGTACCTTTAATGGTTTCCTTATAAGGAACCTTAGGCACTGTCAGCTCTACATCGACACCAAACTTGCTGGATAACCGGCTGGCGATTATCTCCAAATGCATGTCGCCAACACCGGAGACCACTGTTTGACCGGTCTCTGTCACCCGGGTGACGGTAAAGGTCGGATCTTCCTCATGAAGTCTGGCAAGACCGCTGGCGATCTTTTCCTCATCACCCTTGGCCTTGGGATGAATAGCCATCATCAAACTTGGCTCGGGGAAATCAATTGGCGGAAGCACAATTGGAGCGTTCTTAGCACAGAGGGTATCTCCGGTTAGAGTCCCCTGGAGTTTAGCAACAGCCGCTAAATCACCGGCTACAACTGAATCAACCGGAATCTGCTCTTTGCCTCTAATGAGGAAAACTTGACCAATTCTCTCATCCATCTGCCTAGTAGAGTTGTAGACTTGCGAGTCGGATTTCAGAACGCCGGAATAAACCCTAAATAGAGTGAGGCGTCCCACATAAGGGTCAGCCATGGTCTTGAACACCACTGCCGACAGGCTATCGTCGCTTGACTGCTCCCTGGTTGCCTCATCATCGCTGCCGGGAACGACGCCTGTTACATCACCGGTCTCATTGGGTGCAGGCAGGCAGTGGATACAGTAATCTAGGAATGTATCGATACCAGCTCCCAGATGGGAAGAACCGCACAGTACCGGAATAATCTGGCGGGTCTTTGTCCCCTCACCCAAAGCCTTCTCCAGCTCTTCCTGGGTCAGAGGCTCACCCTCAAGATACTTCATTGCCAGCTCATCATCGGTAACAGCCGCTGCCTCTACCAGTGCTTCCCGGTAGGTCTCAACATCTGACTGCAGCTCAGCGGGGATCTCTACTTCTTCAACTTTGCCGTTGTTGTAGACGAGCCCCTTCATTTTGACCAAATCGACGATCCCTTTGAAACTGTCGGCCTGACCGATGGGCAGCTGGATTGGTATCACCTGCTGTCCGTACATCTCCTGCAGGCTGGACAGTACCTTGAAGAAGTCGGCATTTTCCCGATCCATTTTGTTGATAAATACCATCCGGGGAAGTTCCCGCTCATCGACATATCCCCAGACCTTCTCAGTGCCAACTTCCACTCCGTTGGTCGCACACACAACTACGACAGCGGCATCGGCGACCCTCAGCGACCCGATGACTTCACCAACAAAATCGAAGTAACCGGGAGTATCTAGAATATTGATCTTATGGTTTTTCCATTCGATTGGCGCAACAGAGGTGGTAATGGAGATCTTGCGCTTTACCTCCTCTGGATCGTAGTCGAGAATGCTGGTACCTTCATCTACACTCCCCAGCCGCTTGGTTGCTCCCGAACGAAAAAGGAGAGCTTCAGCTAGAGTGGTCTTACCTGCCCCGCCATGGGCAACAAGCGCGACATTGCGCAGCTTATCAGTGGTATACTGCTTCAACCGTCATCTCCTCCTCAAACATACTCCCAACAATCAGAGACAAAGCTTAGCTAAAAACCTCCGTCCAGGCATGAAAAATAGACTCTCATAGGCTTCGTCGAAGAAAATCCTTTTTCCTGCCTATTTTCCACCACTTTTTCATAGTCATTCCCATTCTCATCCTGGTTTACCGCTTTAACTGGAAAATCACATAAGTAAGGGTGTTGAGAGAAAGCTAGCCGTGGGGAAAAGTATGTTCCGAGTCAATCAGCTCCCGGTATTTGGCAACTACTTGCTGAAAATCATCCCAGACGTCCTTCTTCAGCTGGGGGCGGTGAAATAGTGCTGCTGGATGGTAGGTGGGCATGAACCAGATATTGCCCTTCTGGAACCAGCGGCCCCTAAGCCGACTGATCCCATCCTCAGTCTTCAGGATGGTTTGGGCTGCACAGCTTCCCAGCAATACCATGATCTTGGGCTTCAGCAAATGTACCTGCATCCGCAGATTCGGCAAACAGGCCCTAATCTCCTCTGCATTGGGAGTACGGTTGCCGGGCGGTCTGCACTTTACTACATTGAGAATAAAAACATGTTCAAATCTCTGAAAACCGCAGGCTGCCAAAATCTGATCCAGCAATTGTCCCGCTCGGCCGACAAAGGGTCTGCCCAGCCGATCCTCATCTGCCCCCGGCCCCTCTCCGCAAAGGAGCAGTTTTGCATCAGGATTGCCTTCGCCAAAAACAACCTGACTGCACCCGCCCCGCAGAGAGCAGCGCTGACAAGACTTAACAATTGCAGCAAGCCCTTCTAGATCGGCTGCTCTCCTCAGTCTTTTGAGATAATCGTCCATTAAGATCACCGCAAGCTTTACCTAGTTAAGATATTAAGGACTGTTTCGTAAAGGCTGCCGTTGATTCCTGCCCACGGCTCCAACCAAAGAACTTGTTCTACACCCACCTTACTGGCAGCCTTTTACTTTTTGAGCCCAAATAGAAAGGAGAGCCGGTTGAGGAAACCGACTCCCCTTTTGAGGAAGCTGGAACTTATTTGGATGAGATTATTAGTTCTTGGCCGATCAAGAGATCATAGCCGGTGAGGTCATTAAGCTGCATTAGTTCTTCGACTGTTAAGTCGTTCTCCTGGGCGATAGCCCAAAGGGAATCCCCTGTTCTTACAGTGTAGGTCTTGGGCTTAGCAGTCTGACCTGGGATCCTCAACTTCTGTCCAATCCAAATGGTATCAGGATCAAGCTTGGGATTTACCGCCAGCAGTGAATCAATGCTTACGCCGTAGTGCTTAGCAATGGATGAAAGGGTCTCTCCTGTTCGCACCGTATGCCAGACCCTCTTATGGGAGATGGCTTTTTCAGGTCTTCTCAAGTTCATCCACTGATCCACTACCACTTGGCCGTGCTGGTTAAATACGATAAATTCAAAATCGCCTTTGGGCATGTGCTTCTTGGGCAAAGTAACCATATCCCATGGGTAAGTTAGAATCATGGTCACCATATCATCTTTGCCGGGACTCTGCATGCCCACCTTCACCAGCAGACTTCTAGCATTGATGTTAACCTGACCGATCTCCACCCCGTAACCTCCCGAGGTGCCTCCAAGATATGCCACGATGGCTATATCCCGCTTGAAATCGACATCGGCCAGTTCTTCACCGATTGTCTCCCTAGCCAGCTGGGGCAGCTGCCGCAAGAACCGGTTAGCCTGCGCCCTGCTGGACAGTATCACGAACTTGGCAGCTTCCGTATCCCCTCTCCATTCCCATGTGGAAAAATCTTTATCCGATACAGAAATGATCAAGGGTTCGGTCCGGACCGCACTTTCTGCAACTACCGGAATGAGCAGCACAGCGAACATAACGAGTAATGAAACCATCTTTCGCATGCTTAAATCCTCTCCCTCCTGTCAGAATTATACCATGGGATAGGAAATCTCCCGCTAGGAGACTGAAGGCAATACCGTCAGTTCATGCCGTCTGTCCGGGTTTTTGCCAGTTATGCCAAACAAGGCCCGTAGTCGCCGCCGGCAGGCAGGGTTCTCTCAGCAAATGGCGAAAAAAGAAGAGCAACCGGTGGAAAGGATGTAGGAGCGGCATGGAATTTCACGAGCTGTATGCAAAGGCTAGGTCTGTCGTAAATCCCAAAAAGCTTTCGGGATTAGCTGAGGCTGGTGGAGTCGGTGCAGCCATCCTAGCCGCCAATGGAGAAGTCTATACTGGTGTCTGTATAGATACCGCCTGCTCCATGGGATTCTGTGCGGAACATGCGGCGGCCGCTGCTATGGTCACCGCTGGACAAAACTTGGTGCTCAAGCTAGTCGCTGTAGATTGGGAGGGCAAGATTCTGCCTCCCTGCGGGCGGTGCCGGGAATTCATCAGTCAGCTGCATCCCGACAACCTCAATGCCGAAGTAATGGTAGCCGAGGATACGGTAGTCACTCTACGAGAGCTCTTGCCCTACCTGTGGCATAGCGAGTTTTAGTACCAGGAAAGCAGGATCTATATGAAGAAATCAATTAACCCCATCATGGGCATCTGGTTTGGAGCCCTCTGTACTTCCTTTGCTGCAACCTTTATCATCGCCAGCGGTGAACCGCCTTTCGTGGTCGCCTTCTACCGCTTGCTGTTTGCTGTAGCCTTCCTTCTCCCCGTTAATGCACTGCAGGGATGGGACCCGCTCCGCCAAATCAGGCGGAAAGAGCTCCTTTCTTGCCTGATAGCGGGGCTGTTCTTTGCTCTCCACCTTGTCACCTACATAGCGTCCCTGCAGTACACCTCGGTAGCTTCTGCCGGTGCTCTGCTGTCGCTGCAGCCGGTTTTTACCGCTTTAGGAGCCTTCATCTTCCTGCGGGAACGGATTGACTTCAGGGTCAAACTGGGAATTGCCTTGGCTGTGGCAGGAGGGTTGGTTGTCGGCGGCGGGGACCTTCTCATAGTGACAGGCAGTGCCCTATTTGGCGATGTCTTGGCAGCTGTCTCGGCCCTGATGATCAGCTTGTATTTCGTAGCTGGTCGTTCTCTGCGCCAGCACTTAGATATCGTCCCCTACCTGGTAGTTGTTTACGGCTCTGCCGCCATCGTAACTGCTGTCATAAGTGCGTCCCTGGGCATCCCTTTGACCATCTCCACCACAAGAGGATGGATCTTCCTGCTGGCCCTTGGCCTCATCTCAACGGCAATCGGCCATGGGATCTTTAACTGGGCACTTAAGTATGTAAAGGCCTCAACCGTGGCCTTGGTGACACTAGCGTCCCCGGCAGCTGAAACGGTATGGGCCTATATTTTCCTCGGTCAGGTTCCAGCAATTACATCAATTCTTGGCGGTATTATCATGATCACCGGGGCCGTCCTAGCTGTCAGCGGCGAAAAAGAAGAGGGGCAAAGGCATGATGCCGGACACTCTGTATCCCAGGACTAGACACCCCTCTGCCCCAGAATTGTCCTTAGACCACAACAGATGAAAGCGTTATTATGTTTAACCTTTAGATTCGGACCTTAGGATCAATAAATCTCGGTCCGCTAGACTGACCTTGCCGGACAGTGTCCGCCCAGTCAAGAGTTCTTGGTAAGTCCCGCTGCCAAGGTCGACTTCCTCTGTTTCATCATTATGGTTCAGAATAAACGTAAAGGTATGGCCATTCTTGTGCCGCTCCGTGACCTCTACACCGGCCGGTGTTTCCAAGATGGGCTCAATCCCCTTCTCGGTGCAAAGATAACGAACCAGCCGATTCACGAAGCTCTGCTCCGGATCGCTGGCTACATACCAGGCCCATCCTTCGCCGAACTTATTTCTGGTCAAGGCAGGCAGCCCACTGTAGAAGTCCGTCCCGTAGGTGCCGATCACTTCCGCTGTCTCAGCATGCATGAGGTCACAGAGGAGCCCCACTTCGTGCCTGCCGGCCAGCTCTGGGAAGCTGTCATGCACCACGATGGCATTTCGCATATCCGGGAACAG
>JAAYHH010000048.1 GCA_012735435.1 Bacillota bacterium
CGGGCATCAAGGGTGCCGTAAGCCTTGTACAGCCTGTACACCAGCGCCAGGGCCAAGGCCGACACGCTGACGCTGACAACGATACCGGTGAGCATCAGGGCTGATGGCAGCGGGTTGACATAGACTGCTTCGGGCCTGGTCTGGTCAAGGATTGGAGGAACACCGCTCCGGATGTTGCCTGCGGCTACAAACATGAGGAAAACGGCACTTTCAATAATGTTGATCCCAATCAGCTTCTTGATTAAGTTAGAGCGAGTAAGCACAATAACAGCACCGACGGCAAATAAGATAACTGCCGCAAAGTATGGATAGTTAATCAATAATTTTCTTAGCAACATCACACCTCTTCCTCCAGCATGGTAAAGAACAAAGTAACCATGGTGCTGGCAACTCTAATACCAACACCGATGCCTAGAAGAGCTATCAACCCTCCGGAGGAGATGGTCCCCGGCACTCCCAAGTCAATTCCCGCCAGCTTATTGGCTAGAAAAGGAACCCCTTTAACAATACCAACCATACCCAAGAGTGCGTACCAGAGGGTACCGTAGCTTTCAGCCGAGATAGTGACCTTCTCCGGCAGCACAGCCCGTCCTTCCTCTGTTCCAAAGGCCGTGGCATAGGCGATAAATCCCAATGCCACAATGATGCCTCCGGCAAAGGAACCTCCCGGCGAGATCTGACCGTGGAAAATTACATAAAACCCATATACCTGAATGAACGGCAAAACCAATGTGGTTATCCGTTTGAGAATGAGGTCCCTAATTTTCATTTTCTATCCCCCATTCCTTCACCTAATTTCAAAGCAACCATCACTGCCAGGGCTGCTGTAAAGAGAACAATGGTCTCGAACATGGTATCATAAGCCCGATAATCCAGAACAATGGCGGTAACCATATTTAGTACACCTGTTTCCTCTAAGGCCTTGCCAATATACCGCTCGGTTAGCTGGTTAAAGGTAGGATTATCCGGTGCACCATAGGGAGGCAGTTCAGCAACAGCACCCAGCATTACATAGAGAGCCGAGATGGCGATAAAAACAACTAGTAGGTTTCGGAGCTTCACCATCATTCCTCCCTTCGACTAGTCCGAAAGATAACCAGCATCATCAGGACAGTTGTAGCAATCCCTGCAGCAGCCTCAGTAATGGCGAGATCAGGGGAGTTCATCTGCAGCCAAATCACAGCCATGATGAAGCTAAAAACTCCGTAGACGATGACGGCATGCAGCAAATTTCTAATGAAATACACCGTCAAGGATGCAGCTATCAAAATAAAGAGCATCGCTATATTGCCATAATCTACCATGGTCAAATCCATAACCTCACCCCTTCATCGCCTTTGTCTCCGCCGCGAGGGGCTCTCCCCGGACCATGCCGGCCTTCAGCACCAAATGGGACGTGGCAGGATTGACGATCCAAAAGAACGCCAGAATCACCACCAGCTTGATGCGCACCGCCCAGCTGGGACTGAGCAGGAAGAGTCCCAGGATCGCAAATCCCACGCCCACGCTGTCCGCTACGCTGACTGCATGCATGAGGTTATAGGGATCCGGCATGCGAAACAGGCCCAGAGTGGTGACTGCAAAGGAGATAAACGAACCAACAAAACATAGATTTGCCAAAAGCCTAATCATGGGCAGCGGCTTCGCCTCCCTCTCCACCCAGTTCCTCGAGCTCCGGCACCGTCACGTGCCACTCCCCGGGCG
Organism: Bacillota bacterium; assembly: GCA_012735435.1. Lineage (GTDB taxonomy): Bacteria > Bacillota > Limnochordia > DTU087 > DTU087 > DTU087. Next base: position 1,705 of record JAAYHH010000048.1, read on the forward strand.
TCAGCATTCTCAACGTCCAAATTACCCCTACAAATCCACACAGCGCGAAAACAATGGCCACATCGATAAACCCATAATCAGCTCTCAAAAAGGCCAGCAGCAAAATCATCACAGTCACCATGCTGCTAATGGCATTGACGGTTATAACTCGATCAAGAACCGTCGGACCCATGATCGCTCGCCAAAGTACCAAAAGAATCAACACCGTAAGACCCACCAGCAGCGGGAGCATGTATCACCCTCTCCTTTCCCCACAACTCCAAAGCCCTAATTTCATCAATAATCTTCCAGCTGCACAGACCCTCAGCTATTTCCGGATTCAACGCGTGGATGGTGAACACACCGGTTTCAGGATTGATGTCAATAGTCACGGAACCCGGAGTAAGGGTTATGCAGTTGCCCAGAAACACTCTCCCCCAATTGGTTTCCAGGGCCGGCCGCACGGTGAGCATAACAGGCTTAACCGGTGGTTTTCCAAATACGACAGTCTTCGTCACTGATATGGCCGAGTCGACGATGGACCAGATTAAGGTCGAGAGGCATCGACCGAAAAGCATAATCCCCCTAGCAGAAAGGGAAACCGGTATCTGGGGCACAAGGTCCTTCCAGAGCCAAACAGTCACCAGCGCTACAACAGCCCCGACCAGAATATGCTCCCAATCCGCCTCTCCAGCAATTACCAACCAAAATCCAAAGAGCAGCAGAAATAAGGCAATATATCGTCTCCGCATGATTAACCCTCCCCACCCTCCTTATACTGCCTCCTCCTAATGGAGGCTTGAACTTATAAATCAGCCCCCTTCATTTGCCGTTTTGGCCGCTTCCATGGAAGCCCTGCGCACAGCACTCTCGACGTTCCTCCGTATCCGGGAGCGGCCTAAGCCCTTGAGCACGCCCACTCTTGCCAGCATGCGCAAAGACCTCCTGTTAAGTCCTCCGATATACAAGTTTCCACCTTTCCTTTGGAGCCGTTCCGCCAAATCCCCCAGGGCAAGAGCCCCGGTCTCATCCATTAGGGGCACATTGGAAAAATCCAGCACCAAGAATGGTTTACTAAACAGCTTTCTAATTTGAGCCCTCAAGTTTTCCGTCCCTACGAAGAATAACGGACCTTCCAAGGCTATCACCTGGACATCGGGATGAACCGGGTGGAGTGAAACCCTGGAGTCTACTCCGGCAGATGCCTTACGGCCCTGGGGCAAAGCAACCAAGTCCACAATTACCATCACGACCGCCAGAACTACCCCCACTGCAACGGCAACTGTTAGGTCCCGAACTACCGTCAACGCGGTGGTGATCATCATAATGGCTCCGTAGCTCCACCGGGCCCTGGGAATCCGTTTCAGGCTGGCCCAGTCAGCTGTACGAACTGATGCCACCATGAGAACAGCAGCCAGTGAGCCCAGGGGTATGCGCTTAGCCGCCGGCCCGAAAACCAATACTATCAAGAGCAAAAAGACAGCGTGGAGTATGCTGGAAAGACGAGTACGGCCGCCGCTGTACACATTTACACCTGAGCGTGCCACGGCGCCGGAAACGGGAATTCCTCCAATTAGTGATGAAACAATGTTCCCGAGTCCCTGACCTATGAGTTCGCGGTTGCTGTTGTGCTGAGTCCCCAGCATATTGTCGGTAACTTCCGCGGACAGCAGCGCGGAAATGCTGCCTAGAAGGCAGATGGTGACGGCCGGCCTCAGCAGCTGAGTGATGCCCTCCCAGGGCAGCTGAGCCAAGGTGAGCTGAGGTACGCCAAAGGGAAGATCCCCAACTACATGGGGAGAATGGATGAACAGCTCATTGATGACTAGACCAGCAATGATCCCGAACAGTGATTCCGGTATCCTTTTAAAATAACGAAGGCTCAATACAATTACTACAACCGTAATTAATGTAATAACCGGGCTCTGCAGGGCATCATTTACTGCTGTCATAAAGAAGAGGATAGAAACGCCGTTGGTGAAGCCGGCAATCACCGGCTGTGGAAGGAACTTAACGAATTTACCGAGCCGCAAAAGGCCCATAATTACCTGCATCAGACCAGCCAAGGCGCCGGCCAAAAACAGGCCGCTTACCCCATGCCGGCTGACAATGCTTACCAGGACCGCAGTCATGGCGCCGGTTGGTCCTGTAATCTGCACACCACAACCACCGAACACAGCAGCAGTGAGACCGCCGAAGATCGCAGCATAGAGACCAGCCACCGCGCCGGCTCCACTGGCGATTCCGAAAGCCAGGGCCAAGGGAAGGGCTACAAGTGCTGCCGTAGCTCCCCCGATTACATCTCCCCGAACACGCTGCCACAAGGATTTCACCCTAAACACCCCGTTTCTGTAGTGGTTCCAAGTGCCTTAATCCAGGACGCGTTGCCCGCAGGAAAAAGAAAAGCGCAGGCAAAGTCCCTACCGGGACCAAGACACCACGCTTGGACCACTCCTACGGGGTTAGCTGTCGGGTTCGGGCACCCAAGTTGCCCTACCTGGCATTCCAGGATTCACCCCAAGTACGGGTCCCCCGTTTCC
>JAAYHH010000006.1 GCA_012735435.1 Bacillota bacterium
CAAAGGCTAATTTGAATGCTGGCAAGTAGTTGCCGGGAGGGATAGGGATGGCAAGCGATAATACCAGGGCTTGGCGGATAGAAAACCCTTGGTGGTTGATTGCCGTGCCTCGGGAACTACTTACTGTTTATCATCGGGTTATAGGCAATGAAGCTGTTTTGTTGTGGCTCCATCTCCAGTGTTTCGGGGAGAACAACTTGATGTCGGATATCGATGCTTTGGTGGCGGAGCTCCATGCTCGAACTGGGTTTTCACCGGAGACGGTCATGCTGGCCTTGCACCAGCTGGAGCAATACGAGCTGGTGGAGATGAAGGACCGGGTGATCAAAGTGTGCCCGCCCTTGACGGCAGAGGAGTTTGCTGTCCGCTTTGCCGATGAATTGGCCGTCGGCTTAGCCGATGAACAAAGCATCAGTGAAGGACCGGTCCAAGAGACCTTGGAAGCTGCGGAAGAAAGAGACAGCGTTCCAGCTGACGATGCCTTCTCCGAGACCTTGGATCTTGACTTGTCCGATGCAGCGGGGCCTGCCGCGGAAGAGTCCGGGGCTTCAGAAGAGCAGGCAATTTTGGATAAGGAGGTTTTCTCCTCCCCGGAGGCTGATTTCCAGGCTGTACTGGATCTCTATCATAAGCGCATCGGAATGATGGGTCCAAAACAGCGGGACAAGCTCCGCTTTTGGGTGGAGGAGTCGGGAATGAGTGCGGAAGTCGTGGCAGCAGCCATTGACATCACCGCTCGCAAGGCCGAAAACCCCAGAATCCAGTACCTGGAAGGGGTTCTTCGCAACTGGTATAATGATGGTGTACGGACATTTGAGGAGGCACTGAAGAAATACCCAGAGATTGCCGGGGAAAGCAGCAGTGCTTCTGCCAGCTATGAAGGAGCTCCCAATGCAGGAGCTTATACTGAAGCTGATCAAGAGCTAATTCAGAAATGGAAGGAGCTTTACCCTGATGAGTATAGCAGCTAAGCAGCTGGAGGTTCTGGAGGGTAAAGTACCCTTCGTGCCCATGGACCTCGATGCCGAGAGGCGGGTGCTGGGCATCCTAATTAAATATCCAGATAAGATCGACTTGGTTGTAGATAGACTGAAGGCCACCCACTTTTACGACCGGGTGCACCGGATGATCTTTCAGACCATTTTGGAGCTGTATCAGTCCAAGGGCAGAATCTCCTACACGCAGGTCTATGCCAAGCTGCGGAAAGAACAGGAGATTGATACCTTAGAAGAAGTGCTGGTGGGGATTACTGAATCCTTTGCCAGCCCGGCCGAATTGGAACCCAGTGTGGATGTGCTGCTGGAAAAGGATGCCAAGCGGCAGATTCTCCAGGCTGCCCGGAAAATCGAGCAGATGATTCTTCTGGAGACGGAGGACAGCATCGAGGGTTATCAGGCTAAGGCCCAAGAGCTGATTTTTGCAGCGACAAACGCTGTAGCAAGCCCTGAGGACGATGCCAAGGACCTCCTGGAGGTCTTAAACAAGTGCTATGTGAATTTGCTGCAGCGGCGGGAAGGTAAATCCACCCATGGATTATCAGTGCGCTATCCGTCCATTGACGCCTTTACCACCGGCTTCAAGAAGAAGGACCTGATCATTCTAGCGGCCCGTCCCAGCATGGGGAAGACTTCCTTGGCCCTGAATTTTGCAGTGAATGTAGCCAAGCGGAACATACCTGTGCTCATCTTCAGTTTGGAGATGGATGATGAGCAAATTGGTGATCGCCTTGTTCTGGGCGAGCTGTTCCGAACTAAGGGCAGGGGGCCGGAAGAGGTTACAGCTTTTGATTATGCAACCAAGATGACCGATACCCAGTTTGCCGTTACCCAATCCATCTTCAACGAGCTTTACAAATTGCCGATACAGATCGTTGATAAACGGGGCCTGACAGTGGCAGAAATCAGGGCAAAGGCCAGGAAAGTGAAGGCAGAGCGGCCGAACCTGGGTTTGATTATCATCGACTACCTGCAGTTAATTAAACCGCCGGCAGATAGCAGGAAAAACTGGTCATTGGTGGTAGGCGACATTGTCCGTGAGCTCCGGGACCTGGCCGGCGAGCTGGATCTGCCGCTTATTCTCTTGTCTCAGCTGAATCGGGGTGTAGAAAGCCGGGAAGACAAGCGGCCCATGATGTCGGACCTCCGGGACAGCGGGAACATCGAAGAGTTTGCCGATGTGATCATGTTTTTGTATCGGGAGGATTACTACTACCCCGAACAAGCCGCTGAGAAGGGGCTTGAAGGTGTCACTGAAGTCATTTTCGCTAAACAGCGAAAAGGACCCACCGGCAAAGTCAAGCTGCGTTATCTTAAGGAGTACACCCGCTTCGTTGAGGAAAGTTTTCGGGAGGAACCATAGGCAGGAGTATGGATATGGAGTTATTCGAAGAATTAGAGCGGATCAAGATTCGCTTTGTGGCGGCATATGACAAGCTGGTGGAGCAGGGGGTCATATCGGAAAGGGATTACCAAGAGATCCTTGAGATCATCGACGATCTAGATAGTTACAGCCTGGAGGAGCTAAGGGAACGTCTAGGGCGGTTCCGCTACGTAGTGCCCTTCCAGGATGGCGGCCCTAGCAAAGAATAAAGGCTTGCCGGCTGCAGACTTATTTTGATGACTAATTGGACTGGAGGTTTATGCTTTGGGATTGGTTCCGGCAGTTCGGCCGCAGGGGCGTCAACTATGGCTTTACTTGCTCATTGCGGTTGCTATTTTTGGTTTAGGTATCTGGCTGGCAGCGGCGAAGACGGTTACCATCATCATAGATAATGAAGTCCACCAAGTGGTGACAACTTGGACCGCTAGGGTGGATGGTGCTTTGGCCAAGGCTGGTGTTGTCCTGCAGCCCGGGGACCGTGTGGAGCCGGCTGTTACTGAACGGGTAACCAGGGACATGGAGATTCGGGTCATCCGAAGTTTTCCAGTTACCCTGGTTGTAGGCGGGTCGGAGAAGATAGTGCAGTTTGCCGGCGGTTCTGTAGCCGAACTCTTGGAGCAGCAGGGTATTGAGCTGGGGGAACTTGATCGGGTTGTTCCTGACCCGGCCCAGGAAATTGCCGGCTCCCAGACCGTGGAGGTCATTAGGGTGACCAAAGACCGGGTAACGGTGGAGGAAGATATCCCCTACGGGAGCAAGGAATGGGCAGAGCCTACACTAGAGAAGGGCAAGACTAAGATCGTACAGAAGGGCCAATTAGGCCTGCGGGAGAAGGTCTATGAAGTAACGTACGAAAACGGTCGGGAAGTAAACAGGGAACTCGTCCTCACCCGAGTAGTAAGGGAGCCCAAAGATGAAATAATAGGGATAGGGACTAGGGAGCCGTCAAAAAGCGTTATCACCGCCCGAGGTCCAGTTCAGTACAAAGAAGTGAGGGAGATGATTGCCACAGCCTACTACCCTGGCCCAGAGAGCACCGGCGAGTGGGCAGATGGGATAACTGCCACCGGGGTAAAGGCCGGTTTCGGGATAGCAGCAGTAGATCCCGAAGTCATACCTTTAGGCACTCGGCTGTATGTTCCAGGCTACGGACACGCGCTAGCTGCCGATGTAGGCGGGGCTATTAAGGGAAATCGGATCGATTTGTGCTTTGAGACGTACAATGAAGCCATCCAATTTGGACGGCGGACGGTAAAGGTATACATTTTGGATTAGATGGGCAGGTTACCTGCCCCTTTTTGCATGAGCGACGGGGGTTGGATTATTTTGGAGTTAAGAGCCGTAGATACTGCCTTGGCTGCACCTACTGCGGTGCGCCGCCTGGCTGCCAAGTACGGATTTACCTTCCGCAGATCCTTGGGACAGAACTTCTTGATCGACGGCAATATCTTGAGGAGGATTATTCAGGCGGCTGAAATAAGCCATGCCGACACAGTCATAGAAGTTGGCGCCGGTATTGGAACTCTCACCAGGGCTCTAGGCAGTACCGCGGGGCGTGTACTGGCCCTGGAGGTCGATAGGCGGCTGGAGCCTATCCTCCAGGAAACCGTGTGCCATTACGACAATGTGGAAATTATCTGGGAAGATGCTTTGAAGCTGGATTGGCGCCGCTTCCGGGAACTCTATGGACTATCCCGGGTGAAATTTGTTGCCAATCTCCCATACTACATCACCTCACCCCTGCTGGTTAACCTTTTCCAGCAAAGCTCCTTCCTTGAGAGCATTACGGTGATGGTGCAGAGGGAGGTAGGAGAGAGATTTACTGCCGAACCCGGAACTAAGGCCTACGGAACACTTACTGTCTTGGCTGGTTATTATAGTGAGGTAGAGATCTGCCAAATAGTACCTCCTACAGTTTTTATGCCTCCACCGGATGTTGAGTCTGCTGTAGTTAAGTTCACCCTTCGGCCCTATGAAGCGGAAGCCGTCGATCCGGCGTTGTTTTGGACAACTGTTAAGGCTGCTTTCAGCCAAAGGAGAAAAACCCTGGCCAATTCCCTTGCCTCAGGTCTAAGACCGTCTGTCTCCAAGACGGAAATCTGTAATATCCTGCACTCTTGCGGTATTTCGCCGGAGCGGCGGGCAGAAACTTTAACTGTCGGAGATTTCGTAGTACTGGCTAATCAATTGGCTGCCCTTGGCCTCAGGGACGGCAAATGACAGTGGAGACAAAAGCTGCCGGCAAGCAGCGACAGGTAATGTGCTGTGCCTTACAGAATATCTTCACAATTGGGGTGAGTATATGGAATACTTCATTAGTCCTTCTAGAGGCCGCCTCTCCTTTGAGGAGGTTTTCCAGGACATAATTCATTATATACAGGAACAGCCAGATGCAGAGTACAAGCTTATCATTGGCACAGACTCCCAGTATTCCCAGGCGAATACCTGCTTCGTTACTGCAATTATCGTCCACCGGCTGGGCAAGGGTGCAAGGTATTACTATACCCGCGAGTGGGAATTTGTGGGCAAGTCCCTGCGTCAACGGATTTTCTACGAGACATCCCGCAGCCTAGCCCTGGCCAGCCGCATAGCAGAGAAGCTGGCAGAAAACGGCCACGCGGATCTCAATGTGGAAATTCACCTCGATGTGGGCATCAACGGAAGAACCAAGGAATTGATCCGGGATGTGACTGGAATGGTCATCGGCAGCGGATTTGATGCCAGGATCAAACCCGACTCTTACGGAGCGTCCAAAGTAGCCGATAAGTTCACCAAGTAGAAAACCCCGTGAACAGCCCTCAAACTGCTCCCCTGAGATTTTCCCCTACGGTTTTCTGACCATCATTTTCTCACCACGGGAACTCCCGACTTCGCCGTACTCCTTCTTATACCCTCAGCACATCTTCATCCAATTCTCATAGAATGATTCAGGACTAAGTGCCTATTGTAACGTATTTCAGCCTACGACGGTGCAGGTTTTGCGGGAGGCCGAAGGATAATGTGCGGAAAAATTGTGATTAACGGGCGGGTCTGGGAAGGCGATGGAACCTGCAAATGGGTTGATGAAGCGCTGTTCCTTCCCCTTCAGACAGTAGTAGAGCGAATGGGTGCAAGCCGGCGTTGGATCGCCTATCCCCGGCAGCTGGAGGTAGAAAAGGATGGAAAGATCCTGGCCCTGGAAATTGGCGCTGCAGCTGCCCGGCTGCAGGGTGAGGAAATACCCCTGAATTACCCTGTCTATGTGGAGAAAGGCGTCATTATGGTGCCGGTTTCTCTTATTTGCCGCTTCTTTGGATTATCTTGGCTCTATGTCGAAGATGTAGATGCACTAGTACTAAGCAGACCCGAGCCTGCCCTTGCTGGAAAAACGGTTGTGCTCGATCCCGGCCATGGAGGGGATGACCCAGGGGTGATCAGCGGTGATTTGATTGAATCGGAGTTTACCTGGGACGTTGCCCGCCGCCTCGGTGGTCTTCTTATGCTCAGCGGAGCTTTAGTAACATCCACAAGACAGCAGGGAGAGACAGTTTCTTTACCCCAGAGGGTGACGATGATTGAGGAGGTAAGGCCGGATCTACTAATCAGTATTCACTTTAACAGCTTTCTTTGTTCTGAACATAACGGCTTGGAAACCTACTGGTACAGCAACTGGCTGGCCCGGCAGCTGGCAGAATATGTGCACAGAGGGATTCTTGAGGAAATAGATATTCCCAACCGGGGAGTACGGGAGTCAGCATTTCATATTCTGCGCCATTCACCGGCAGTATCTGTATTGATCAAGTTGGGATTTGCCACTGGAGCTGGTGATCAATATGTCCTAAAAGACAGTTGGCTGAGAGAAAGAGCGGCTTTGGGCATATTTAGGGGAATCCGGGATTTTATTGAAGCCAGCCCGGGCCAAATGTAAAAATCTTGTTGCAAAAGGTCAAAGACACTCCTTGACACGGGGAGGAGTGCGCTGATATAATAAACATTTATTTGACTAAGAGGTGAGGGTGTGGTATAATTTCAGTGATGATAAAGAGGGAAGGTGATGCTAGTGCCAGCACAGGGTGCCAGAAGCCTGGATGCCATAAAGAAGAGTCTGGAAGCCAATGTCGGCAAAAGGGTTAGACTGCGGGCGAATCGAGGACGTCGGAAAGTACTAGAGGCAGAAGGAGTGCTGGAGCAAACCTACCCCAAGCTTTTTGTGGTGAAACTGGACAAACCCAGTGCAATCAGACGCCTTTCATACACTTATGCTGACGTACTGACTGATACCGTGCAGGTTACCATTGGCGACAAGCAGGTAGGCTCAGTGCAGTAGCCAGGCGGATATAGATTTTAGCCTTGATACGAACCCCAGGTGGATCCTTTTTCGGGATTCACCTGGGGTTTTGCTTATTCCCCTTTGACTTCTAATTCACAGCCTCTTGTGCATAAGATTTAAGGGGCTGAAGGAGGCATCGATCGATGGGCCAGGAGATTTGGCGGCCGGGAAAGCGGACGGTCTTGCGTTTGGGAGATAAAGGTCTGCCAGTCATTTGGCTGCAAGAACGGCTTAAATCCCTGGCTTACGATGTGGAAATTGACGGAGTCTACGGATACCTCACCGAGGACTGTGTCTGCTCCCTGCAGCGGGAGTACGGCCTTAGGGTAGATGGAATAGCAGGTCCCCAAGTCTTTGAATTACTTCAGGATAAGGATATTCAGGAAAAGGCACCCCGCTGCCAAGTGTGGGGTGCAGTACACGGCGGGGGTTTTTGGCAGCAGCTGGAGCGGAAGTCTTACGAAGATGTCAGGCAGAAGTTAACTGGCATGCTCCTTTATTGTTTTCGGGTTGGGGAAAATGGAGAGGTTGTCGGCGAACTGCCCAAGGCTGCGGTTTCTGACCCGCCGCTGGCTGGGATCAGGCTGGTTCCTGTCATCAGCAACTTTAACCAGGACCTTTACGATGAACCGGCACTGGAAGAATTGCTGAAAAGGCGGGATTTAGTCCGCCGCTTCCAGGAACTTACCAGGAAGCTGCTGGCCAATCCGAGGTTGGGTGGTATCGCGTTGGATCTGCAGGGGGTGGGAATGGGGTACGGCAGGCGGTTTGCAGCTCTAGCAGCTGGGGTGCGGAAGCTAGCGGATGTTTACGGCAAGTGGATGTATATGGTTCTAGTACCAGCAAATGATAGGCGGGTACTACCCCGGGTTATTGAAAGTCGTCTTTGGAGACTTCCTGATCGGGTAATTCTCCAAGCTTCCTGGGAGCAGGTTGTTAGGGAACCGGGTCCGAGGATGGGCTATCAGTGGCTGAAGAAGGAGCTTCCCTGTGTATGCCGGCACCTGCCTGCCTGGAAGCTGATGGTAGTCCTGCCTGTGAACGGGATAGCGTGGTATGTAGGGGAGAAACAGGAATACAATTACTTGTCCTATGATGAGGCTCGTAAACTTGCTTACCTAAAGCAAGCGGCCATCCGGTGGGATAGCTTAGAGAAGGTTTCCTATTACGATTTTGCCGATAAGAAGGGGCGCTGCCGGGTCTGGTTCGACAACAAAGACAGCCTCAGGTGGAAGCTTAACTGGCTCAAAGAACAGCATGTCACAGGCATCGTGATCACCCCGTTGGGCTGCGAAGATACCCGGATTTGGGAAGAGGTTGGCAGGTAATATTTACCGATATAGTCAATGATGTCCCAGCATATAAATGACAGTGTTAAGTTTGCAAGGAATAAAGGGGGGAAAGGGCACATGGCGTTAAGGGTGAAAGACGATATCGTCCAATTGCAGACGGTGATCGGTACAAATTCCACCCAGACTGTCGCCGATGGGACAGTGGCTATTCCCGGCAGCATGCTGCCGGCAGAGCGGATCGTGAAAGTAACTGCCGTTCCCAACATAAAGGAACATTGGGTTGAAGAAGATAGAGTGAATATTGACGGGACCATAGCGGTAACCATTATTTATGCTGGGGAAAGCGATGCAGGTCAGACCTACTACGGAAGCGCGCAGATTCCTGATGCGGTTCCCTTCAGTCACTTTGTAGACGTGCCTGGCGCGATGCCTGACATGCAGTCGCAATGCGATGCAGCAGTCCTGGACTTACAATCTGCAGTAAGAAGCGATGGCCGCACAGTAGATCTCGACATAGTCTTGGAGCTGACGGCAGCAGCTGTATCAACCCAAGAAATAGTAGTGGTCACCGATGCCGTGGCAGATGCCGCTGCTAAACTGAAGGTGGCCAAGGATGCGCTCCACGTCGAGGATGTAATCGGCAGGGGAACAGCAAAAGCACAGATTCGGGAGCTTATCCCAATGCCGGGGGGAGGCGGTTCGAACCTCAGGCTGCTGGAGATATGGGGCCAGTTCCGGCAGGTGGAAAACCGAGTCGATATAGACCGGGCAGTGATAATCGGGACAATGAGCTACAAAGCCATTTTCGCAGGATTTAGTGCCGATACCGGGGATGAGGAGATTATTGTACATCGCTGGGATGACATATCAGTTGAGCTAAGCGCCGAAGTATACGGCAGTTATCCAGGCATGATCGCCTATCCCCGGATAGCCGCTCCAATGATCTCCGGTCACCTGGCCAATGACGGCCAAAGCTTAGCCGTCGAAGGCGAGCTAACTGCAGATGTGAAGGTTGTTCAGCCTCTAAATATCTCTGTAGTTACTGATCTGTCCTCAGAAAGCGACGTAGAAATCTGGGTTAGACAGGAAAATATCCAGGTCCAGCAAGTGGGAGATACTGCTTTCAAGGATGTCTATGTGGATGGCACTGTACAGCTTGCGGCATCCCAGCCTCCTCTCGAGAGGCTGCTGGATGTGGAAGCCCGGGCTGCTGTTACCGGGACCTCTGTAGTCGGCGGTCGGGTAGTGGTGTCGGGATACGTCGACTTGACAGCCCTGTACGTTGCCAGGACCGATGATTTCAGCCAGCCTGTCTACCATGCCGCCTGGGGCAATGTGGGGACCTTTGAGACCAGCATCAGCGTCCCGGCTTTGGCCCATATGGTCGAGGGTGAAGCTGAGGCAGATGTAGTTATCCATGATGTGCGGGCTGAACCAATCAGCAGGGATACCATCAGCTTTCATGTGATGGGTTCTGTATCTTGTCGTCTAAAGGAAACCATATCCAAGGAAGTAGTGGCTGAAGTTGTGGAGCTGCGGCAGTTTAAAGGCAGACCGCCCACATATACTTGCGTGACGCTGCAGCCAGATGATACCTTGTGGAAACTGGCCGCCAAGTATCGCACCACTGTTGAGAACCTGTTGGAAACTAACCCCAATCTAGCTGAGGCCGCGATGACTACCGGTGGGCTGCCGGTAGGCAGCAAGGTGCTGATCACACACTCTGTGCCTTCGGAATTAGAATAGCTTGTGGGGAATATATACTAGGCGGCTTCAGGGTTTACAGCAGAGTATAATTAGTGGAATTGGTTATATTACTGCCGGCGCATGATCTTGCACCGGCAGTTGATCTTGCAGCAGTTATGTATCTACATGTTTGGATTTTGTAGCCGGCAAGCTGTTATAGGCTGTTATCAAGCCGTTATATGGATAGCTAATCATTTTTGATAGGCATAATCTGTATCATACATACTCATACTATAGAGTACCAATCTAGCGCAAGAAGGAGGGGATTAGGATGGGTTCCCAGTTGAGGGAAGAAAGTGTTGGAACAGAGAATGCTAACCGCATGTATACAGAAGAAGAAGATCAAAAAATTCTAGCCAAGTGGTGGAACAAGAAACTCAGACCAGAATTGGCCCGAGAATTAGGGAGAAGCGAAGCTGCCCTTGCCCAGCGTTTTTATGCCATTCTAAAAAAGAAGGGGATAGATCCTAAAGCTTATAGAGCGAAAATGAAGGAGCAGAGTGCCAAGCGGCATCTGCAGCCCACCATGCAGGCTTCCGGCACTGGATGGACCAGAGATGAAGATATTATTTTATGGCGCAGTGTTAAAGCCGGCGAGAGCTTTTCTGATATCGCCGCCCGCCTTCCCGGTCGAACAGCGGAGGAATGCCGCGAACGCTATGAAGCTTTGCAGCAGGCAAATGCCGGTGCAGATGTTGCTGTACAAACTCCAGAAGCCTCCCGCATCGGAGCCCAAAACGCCAGTGAAGCTGCCGGATCTGTCATCGGTACTAAACAAGCAGTTCAAGGGCCCAGTGAAGGAAGTCAAACAGGGAATATGCAGGATGGGCAAAGCGAAGATTCTGGCGATTTCTTAGATGTGCTCCGGCGGTTCCCCCAGCAAGCTGAAACCTTAAGTCACCGCATGGACGATATAGAAACCGATATGCAGTATATTAAGGGCAGCCTGCAGTTCAGTCTGGAACATCTGGCCCAGGGGCTGCAAAATGTCGCCAACTATCTTGTCGGACAGGAGCAAGATTTTACGGCCTTTGAAAAAATCCGTCAAGAAAACCAAGCTCTCCGCAGCCAGTTGGCAGAGTTGAAACAGCGCATGGAAAATGAAAAAAAGGAACTGAGAAAGGTATACAATGAACTGGAGTTCTGGCTGGGCGAGTTTCTAGAAATGCGCAAGATCGAGAAGGTAGCCAATCTGGGAGAGTTGATTCCCAAACTTAAGTATTCCTATGATAAGTTTGGAGTACTTCTTCAGATCGAGAAGGAGGCTTAACTCTGGCCGCAAAAACCGCCGGATGTGATGTATGCCCTGGGGTTTATACCGCCAGGGTTTCATTGTTTCTAACGGTCAAATATTCCTACTAACTGCCGGCTGGTGAGAGGAGATGACTATGGTACGAGAGGGGATTTAAGTATATGATAATAAGTAAAAGCAAGGTAAGAGGAAGGATGGGAAAGGACTTGCAAAGGCAGTCAACAGGAAATATGGGACGCAGAAAAAAGACATTCCCTTCGCTGACCGGCGGAGCTGTGGGAATCATATTGATTTTATCGTTTTTGTTTGCGCCGGTCGGCCTAGGGGTGGCTGAAGCACTCACAACGGATGATGTACAAGCCGATGTGGCTATGCTGGTAGTTGCAGGTACCAATCAGGTGCTTTTTGAAAAAAATCCGGACGAAGTTGTCGAGCCGGCAAGCATCGCAAAGATTATGACTTTGCTCTTGGCCTTGGAAGCCGTGGAAAGAGGGGAAAGTTCCCTTTCTGATAAAATAGTGGTGAGTCCCGATGCTGAGGCCATTGGAGGATCCCAAGTTTGGCTGAGGGCCGGTGAAGTGTTTACCCTGGAGCAACTGCTCAAGGCAGTGGCCATCCAATCAGCCAATGATGCCGCCTATGCAGTGGCTGAACATGTGGCGGGATCCGTTTCCGCTTTTGTCAAGCAAATGAACCGGAGAGCCCAGGAGTTGGGCATGAAAGATACCGTATTCACCAATGTCCATGGGTTGCCCCCGGACCCCGGCCAAGAACCAACCTTGACCACTGCCCGGGATATCAGCAAGATGTCCCAGGAGATTCTCAAATTCCCGGTGGTCTTGGAGTGGACTTCTACTTGGACAGAGGTGTTTCGTTCTGATAATCCCCGAACGGTGCTGTACAACACCAACCGCATGCTGAGGGAGTATCCCGGGCTTGATGGGCTCAAGACAGGTCATACCGAGAGCGCGGGGTATTGTTTGGTAGCCACCGCCAAGCAGGATGATCTGCGGCTGATATCCATCGTCATGGGTACATCTAGTGATGCTGAGCGCCGTCAGGAGACCCGTAAGCTTTTGGATTACGGCTTCAAGGGGTTTACCAGTCAAAGGTTAGTCGAACCTAAAGAAGTAGTTGGTGAGGTTGTGATTAAGAACGGAGTACCGGAGACTGTGAAAGTGGTGGCTTCAGCTCCTCTGGAAGCCCTTGTGGAAAAGGGCAGTTCCGGGCCTTTCCACCGTCATCTTCGGCTGCAGCCTGATCTGGAAGCGCCCCTTAAGGCCGGCGAGACCGTTGGAGCATTGGTTGTCAGTGAGGAAGGAAGTATTCTCGGCGAGGTACCCATCGAATTAGAGGAAGATGTCAAGCAGGCTGGGATTTTTGTCAGGGTATGGCGCTGGCTGCGGGATCTTATTAAGTCTCTTATCACCATGGAACCAACCGCCTAGCGGCAGAAAATAGGGAGTTGTGAATTATTGGGTCAGATAGTTGAAAGTGCCCATGCAAAGATTAATTTAGCTCTGGATGTCGGTCCAGTGAGACCAGATGGCTATCATGGGATTCATACTGTAATGCAGTCACTGGAACTGAGGGATATCGTCGTGTTGGAAGAACGCCCGGCAGGCATATCCCTGGACTGCATGCCGGGTGATCCTCTCCGCCAAGGCGCTAGATGCTCATTGGAATTTGACCGCGATCCGCTGCCCCCCAGCAATGCAAGGAATCTAGCCTGGCGAGCAGCAGAGCTGCTGAGGGAGGCGGCAGGAATTCGCCGGGGTGTGCATATTACAATTCGCAAGGCTATTCCTTTGGCAGCCGGCTTGGCTGGGGGAAGCGCCGATGCGGCGGCTGTACTTCGGGGCTTAAATCGACTGTGGAACCTGGGCATGAGCCGGGAGGAACTGGCTTTGGTTGGAGTGAAGGTGGGCGCCGATGTCCCCTTCTGCTTATTGGAAGGAACTGCAGAGGCGACAGGTATCGGTGAAAAACTAAAACCAGTGCCGTCACCCCCGGCGTGGACGGTGCTGCTGCTGAAGCTGCCGGTATCGGTATCTACCGCTGCTTGCTATAAAGCTTACGATGAGCTGCAGAATCCTCCCCGGGTTGATGCAGGAAGGATGCTGGAGGCTCTGGCCAGTCAAGACTTGACCGAGGTGGCAAAGTGTCTCGGCAATTCCTTGGAAGCAGTCACACTAAAGCAGGTTCCAGAGCTGATACTGTGGCGGGAAGCTATGGAAGAGGCTGGCTGCTTGGGGGTACTGATGAGCGGCAGCGGTCCCACACTTTTTGGACTGGTACGTAACGAGGAGCACGGGCATGATGTATTTGAGCGCCTGGTGAACACAGTAAAGCAGGAACGACAGGGTCTGTTGCCTAACCTATACCTCACGAGGTTCTTATCAAGCAAGGGGAACGATGAGTTCGAAGGAGGCGCTTGGCATGCGTAAACGGCTGGCCCCGATCCAACTGGATAACTATAAGCCTCTACGGGATATTGTCTTCGAAAACCTAAGGGAGGCGATTATTAACGGCCAGCTGCGACCTGGCGAGAGGTTGATGGAAGTCCAGATTGCCGAAGAACTGGGTGTAAGTCGGACACCTGTGCGGGAGGCAATCAGAAAGCTGGAACTGGAAGGCCTCGTGGTAATGGTGCCCCGAAAAGGAGCATATGTTTCCAATGTATCCATTAAGGATATTAGCGATATATTCCAAATTCGAAGGGCTCTGGAAGGGCTGGCGGCAGAACTGGCTGCTGAGAGGTTAACCGAAGAGCAATTGGAAGAATTGGAGCAGCTTTTGGATCGTACCGCGGAAACAGTTGATAGATTAGATGTCTTAACTACTGTAGATATGGATACAGGTTTTCACCAGGTGATTTACGAAGCCAGCCGCAACGAAAAATTGAGCAGTATGCTCTATCATCTGCGGGAACAGATCCAGCGCTTTCGCACCCAGTCCCTGAGCAGACCAGGCCGCTTGCAGCAGGCACTTGTGGAACATAGGGCGATCATTGAGGCTTTAAGAGAAGGCGATGGGGAGTTGGCCCGTCGGCTGGTGGAGGAACACATTGAAAGCGCGGAAAGCGCACTTCTGGCTGCCTTTGAAGAAAGTGAAGAAAAGGAAGAGGACTCATGAACGAGGTCGATGCGGTTGTACTAGCTGGTGCCAAAAATACAGGGCGTTTGCGAAAAATGGATGATAGTTTTTACGAAGCTAGTATTGAGATCGCTGGACGGCCCATGTTGTACTATGTGCTGGATGCGCTGGCTGCTGTTCCGGAGATTAAGAGAATAGTGGTAACGGCGCCGTTAGGTGCCTTTGAGGGAGATTGGCAGGGGAAGGTTACCTTCTTGCCGGCTGCTGACAGCATGTTGGAGAACATCCGCAAAGGAATTTCAGCACTTGACAGCAAGGGCAAAATTTTAATTGTTACCTCTGACATTCCGCTGATCAGCCCCGCAGCTATATCGGATTTTATTCAAAGGTGTAAAGAACGGGAAGCAGATATTTATTATCCCATCATCTGCCGGGACGCGAATGATCGAGAGTTTCCGGGAGTCAAGCGAACTTATGTCCGTTTGCGGGAGGGAGTCTTTACCGGCGGCAACATGGCCCTGGTGTCCCCTGATATCATAGAAAAGTGCTCTGAGATTATTGAGCGGGCGATTGCAATGCGCAAGAACCCCTTGCAATTGAGCCGGCTCCTTGGGTTTAAGTTTATCATTAAGTTCCTCCTCAACCAATTAAGTCTGCGGGAGATAGAGGCTAGGGTTCAGGATGTGCTGCACTGCCGTGGTGTAGGTGTAATTTCGCCCTATCCCCAGGTAGGGATTGATGTAGATAAACCCAGCGATCTTGAACTGGTGCGTCAGGTGCTGGAGGGTGAGACTCAGGCTTATTCCAGACCGGAATTGATGACAGGAAAGGATATGCATTTTCACTGAACTGGAAGCAGGTTTGGCAGTAACCGACCAGCATAGCTGCCTCCTTACGGGTCCAAACTAGGAGTGAACCCGATAGGAGGTGAAAACATGGGTACTGGCCAGAAGAGAAATACGCCTCTGATCCAGGAGGCCTACAATGCTCTTCAGCAGTTTAAGTACGAAACCGCTAACGAATTGGGTATTCAGGTGCCTGAGGGAGATTATTGGGGCCACATCTCATCCCGGGACTGTGGCGCAGTAGGCGGCAACATGGTACGGAAGATGATTGCCGCAGCCGAGCAGTCTCTGATCGCTCAGGCCGGTGGTAATACACAGCAGAACTACTAGCAAGAAGTATCTAGACTGGGGTACGCATCACCGAAGTACATTAAGTACATTTGGTTGGGTACACCATCACTGCCTTATTATATAAGCCCGCCATATGGCGGGCTTAGCTTTGATCAGGGTATAATAATATAAGGGGTTTCTAACAACTTATTCCTCACAAATCAGGGAGGGGAAGTATATGTCAGTAGCGGCGGTGGTCCTGGCGGCGGGGAAAGGTACCCGCATGAAGTCTGCAATTCCGAAGGTTCTCCATCCTATATGCGGGCTTCCCATGATAGCCCATGTAGTCAAGAACCTCCGGGAGGCTGGTGTTGGCCGAATCATAGTTGTAGTGGGCCCAGAGGGCCAGGAAATCCAAGACCTCCTGGGATCGGAAGTTGAGTATGTAGTTCAAGCAGAACAGCTGGGTACCGGCCATGCAGTCCTGCAGACAGAAGCTGTGCTTAAGAGTCACAGCGGTCCCTTGTTGGTGATCCACGGTGACACGCCTCTATATCGTGCCGCGACCTTGCGGGAATTGATCAAGACCCATGAAAGCTCCAACGCCAGCGGTACAGTGTTGTCGGTTCTGGTCGATGATCCTACAGGCTACGGGCGGATTATCCGGGACGATGAGGGGGCATTTGCCAAGATCGTTGAAGAAAAGGACGCCTCCCCAGAAGAGGCGTCGGTAAAGGAGATCAACAGCGGTACCTATGTTTTCCAGTGTGAACCGATGTTTGCCGCCTTGCATCAGATCAGTCCCGAAAATGCTCAGAAGGAATACTACTTGACAGACGTGCTGGGGATTATCAAGGAGCAAGCCGGCATGGTGGAGATCTATACCCATGACGATCATGAAGAAGCCTTGGGGATCAATAACAGGGTTCAGCTGGCAGCAGCAGAGAAAATTTTACGAAATCGGATTCGGGAAAAATGGATGTTGGCCGGTGTGACCATGATGGATCCTGACACTACATACGTAGATGCTGAAGTTGAGCTGGAACCGGATGTAGTGCTTATGCCTTTTACCTTTATTGAAGGGCGTACCAAGGTGGCTTCTGGTTCAGTCATCGGTCCCTTCGCCCGAGTAAGGGATTGTGTGGTGGGAGAAAATGTGGCCATAAGCCAGGCAACGGTACTGGAAAGCACTTTGGAACCTGGCTGCACAGTGGGGCCATACAGTCATATCCGGGCAGGCTGCCATCTAGCTGAAAAGGCTAAGGTAGGAGGATTTTGCGAGATCAAGAATACCACTGTGGGACCTGGAAGCAAGGTGCCCCACTTGACTTATTTGGGAGATACCAGTGTCGGAAGTGGAGTTAATATTGGTGCGGGAACCATCACCTGCAACTACGACGGCAAGGATAAACACCGCACAGTGATTGAGGACGGGGCTTTTATCGGCAGCAACTGCAATTTGGTGGCTCCAGTTAAAATCGGAGCGGGTGCTTACGTGGCGGCCGGTTCTACCATAACCACCGATGTTCCTCCAGGGGCGCTGGGTGTAGCAAGAAATAGACAGCGGAATATTCCGGATTGGGTTCAGCGCCGGAGCGGGAAAAGCAGCTGCCAGGAAGAGGGATAACGATACGATTCTCGAATACTCCGAGGGAGGCAGTAATCCTCCAAAAAGTTGATGGAACAGGATGTGAGCGGGTTTGTCCATCAGGCACAATTACAAAAAATTAAAGATATTTACAGGAAACGCTAATCCACAACTAGCCCATGATATTGCCCGCTATTTGGGTACAACGGTGGGCCGGTCTGAGGTCAAGCGATTTAGGGATGGGGAAATCAACATCCGTATTGGCGAGACAGTGCGGGGAGCCGATGTGTTTGTTATTCAGCCCACAAGTGCTCCCACCGACACACATTTGATTGAGCTTTTGATCATGATTGATGCTTTCAAACGTGCTTCAGCTAAAGAGGTAGCGGCTGTTATTCCGTACTATGGTTATGCTCGTCAGGACCGCAAAACACAGCCTAGGGATCCCATCAGTGCCAAGTTAGTTGCCAACCTTCTAACTGCCGCAGGTGCTGACCGGGTTTTGACCATGGATTTGCATGCTGGTCAGATTCAGGGCTTCTTTGACATCCCTGTGGACAATTTGCGGGCGATGCCCATTCTAGCCAACTATTTCCTGGAGAAACAGCTGGAGGACATAGTTGTGGTATCTCCTGATGTTGGCGGAGTCTCCCGGGCCCGGGAGTTTGCCAACCGCCTGAATTGCGGCTTGGCTATCGTGGACAAGAGGCGCCCGGAGCCTAACAAGGCAGAGGCTGTCAATGTGATTGGAGATATTGAAGGAAAAACAGCCATAATAGTTGATGATATTATCGACACAGCAGGAAGCATGGTTGAGGCAGTCAGAGTGCTTATCGACCGGGGTGCTAAAGAGGTTTATGCCTGCTGCAGCCATCCAGTGCTGTCGCCGCCGGCTACAGAGCGCTTGGCAGCATCTCCTGTGAAGGAAGTGGTGGTAACCAACAGCATCCCAGTCCCACCGGAGAAGCAGCTGGACAAGATCAAGGTGTTATCGGTGGCACCTTTGTTTGGTGAAGCTATCAGGAGAATCTTTGAGGAATTGCCGGTAAGCAAGCTCTTTGACTAGCTCCAGCTGGAAACCCATAGGCAGATGAGGGTTATTTGACCAGTATGTCCTCCGGTGGTATAATATTATGGCCAAAGAAGAGCCTAGAATGGGATACATGTATTGTGTTGATCAATGTGAGGAGGACAAGATTATGCAGCAGTTTCAGTTGGCTGCCGAAGTCCGTCATGAGACTGGTAAAGGAGCCAACAATCGATTGCGTCGGTCAGGATATATTCCTGCGGTTGTCTATGGTGCAAGTAAAGAGAATGTGAACCTCAAAGTTGAGGAAAGGATTGTTAGCCGCCTGATGCGGCAGGGTGGAATGAACCGGCTGCTTACCCTCAAAGTAGATGGCGAGGAAAAGGCCGTTCTGATGCAAGACGTCCAGGTGCATCCGGTGAGGGGTACTTTGCAGCATATCGACTTTCTTGAGGTCCGCTTGGATGAGAAGGTCAATGTCACGGTACCGGTCCAGGTAATCGGGGATGCTCCCGGCGTCCTGGAAGGCGGCGTATTAGCCCAGGCACTGTGGGAGTTGGAAGTATCTTGTCTACCTACAGAGATTCCTGAAGTTCTAGAAGTTGATATTTCTGGTCTGGGAATTGGCGATACACTTCTAGTCAAAGATATCCAGGCTCCAGAAGGTGTCGAGATTCTTACCGATCCTGAAGAAGCTGTAGTATCGATTGTGGCTCCACAGGCAGCAGATGAAGTTGACGAAGCAGTTGAAGGCGAAGAGGCTGCCGAAGGTGCTGAGGAAGCTGGTGAAGCTGAAGAGCCGGCAGAGTAAGCTTGCCGCCAATGGTAGGCTGATGTCGAGGCTAGTGTGGGACAAGTCCACAGAGTTTATTTTTGGTGAAATGCGTGGCGAGTTGCAGGCTGCGCATTTTTACTTTGCTGGACCTTGGTAGTAGGGGAGGTAAAGGCCGCACAGATGCGGCCGTGAAGCCATGAAGGCCATAATCGGGTTAGGAAATCCAGGTGACCGCTATGCTGGTAGCCGTCATAATCTGGGTTTTATGGTGGTAGACAGGCTGGCTGCCCGCTGGAAAGCACCAAAGTGGCAACGTCGCCATCAA
Source organism: Bacillota bacterium (assembly GCA_012735435.1). GTDB lineage: Bacteria > Bacillota > Limnochordia > DTU087 > DTU087 > DTU087. The sequence goes on from JAAYHH010000006.1 coordinate 18,905, forward strand.
GCCCAGGTAGCCAAAGTATCTCTGCCTGAAGGGCAGATACTACTGGTCAAACCGCAAACATATATGAATAACAGCGGCACTGCTGTTAGAGAGATCGCGGCAAGCTCCGGAATACCCCAAGAGGACCTGCTTGTTATCTATGATGATCTGGATCTGGAAGTTGGGCAGCTGCGCCTGCGCCGCAAGGGGAGCGCCGGTGGCCATAAGGGAGTCAGTTCGATAATATCCTGTCTGGGAACAGATGATTTTCACCGCCTGCGGGTAGGAATCGGCAAACCGCCCCCGGGAGTCGAGGTTGTAGATTACGTGCTCGGGGATTTCCCGGATAAAGAGTGGGAAATAATCGAGAAAGTAGTTGCCAGCGCTTGTGAAGCTGCTTTGGTTTGGGTTAAGGACGGCATCGATGAAGCCATGGCCCGTTTCAACGGCCTATATCTTAAGGAAGACTGACCCCATGCATAAACCCAATGGTAGTGGTCTACCTTAGTATAAGAACTGCTTTCGAGCTGGGAACGGAGAGCTAGAGCCTTTGACTAGCATGGAGTATATGGTTAAGTTAAATGGAATATATGGTTAAGGCACTGGCTGTCGCAGGACTAGCCGCGTTTTGCGCGTTCAAGATCAATCGCGTAATGGTGAATAGGTTCGGCGAAGGGGCTGTGAAGTTCCTAATTCCCTTAGCGGAAGAGGGACTCAAGACAGGATCAGCCCTATTGTTTGGATTCTCGGTGCCGGTTGTTCACCTCGGTTTTGGTCTTTATGAAGCTGGATATGATCTGCTTGCCAATCCAGGGGCAGGCATCAAACGCTGGATGGCGGCTCTCCTAGCCATTATGGGTCACGGCCTTTTCGGCTGGGTGACAGGGCAGCTGATTAAGCTTAAGGGGAGCCCCATTCTCGCCGTTGGGTCGGCGTATGCAGTGCATGTGGTTTGGAACATAATAGTACTCATTATGAAGCGGTGATGGAAGGCCAAAGGGCGTTTCCGGGTTATTTGCCGCGCTTTGAATTACTTACCTTGCTTCGGCGGGCTTGAGGTTCTTAGACTCGTGGGAGGGGACAGACGTGGGTATGCGTGGACTCCTAAGCACCATTACACAATCTGATGATTTTGCCCAGCTGCTGTCTGGATTGCGGCGGGGATTGGCGGAGCAGGCAGTGGTTGGTTTAGTTGGCTCCCAGAAAGCCAGTTATGTTGCTGGACTCTATACAGAGGTTAAGGGCAGTCCCCAGCTTAAGAAGGGCCCCCTTTTTGTGATTACTTATACCATTTATCGAGCTGAGCAGCTGCATGCAGACCTCATGTCCTTCGTACCACAAGAGGACCTCTTTTTCTTTCCCCCCCAGGAGGTTTACGTATACGAAGAAGTCACCCGCAATCTAGATATCCTGCGGGACCGCCTTCTAGGCTATAGGGCGCTCCTTGAAAGAAGCACCCCGATCCTAATCGTTCCCATCCAAGCCTTGGCGGAGAAGTTGATTCCTCCCGAGGTTTTCTTGTCTGCGACCTTTACTATAGATATGGAAAGTCGGATTTGTCTCGAGGAGCTGTCTACCAGGCTGGTCAATATGGGATATCAGCGGGTTGATTTGGTGGATGCTCCCGCCCAGTTCAGCATTCGGGGAGGCATTGTGGATATCTATCCCCTGACAGAAGAGCTGCCCGTGAGGGTAGAGCTGTTTGATGACGAGGTTGACTCCATCCGCAGGTTTAATCCCGAGACGCAGCGCTCCACAGAAAAAATCCCGGGCTTTAGAGTTGTACCGGCTAGTGAATTCATCCTCCCGCAATCAGTACGAGAAGACGGCATAGAAACTCTGCGGCAGCAAGGGGAACTCCAGATCAGGCGGCTAGAGCGGGCCGGTAATGCCCAAGGCGCTGTAGAACTGGAGGAAAGATTGGCAGCCCATCTGGAGAAGTTTGAGGAGGGGGTTGCCTTCGAAGGGATGGAGCAGCACAAACCATATTTTTACACCGACCTAGTTTCCTTACTTGACTATGTCGATTTTGGCTATGTGATCTTTGATGAGCCGGCCCGCATCAACGAACATCTCCGATCATTCCTCAGTGATTTTCAGGAGTCCTACAAAGGGCTTTTGGAGAAAGGCCGCTTGCTGCCCGGTGCTGCCGACAATTACCATGACTGGTCAAGTATTATCAACGGCGCCCGCCGCCATTATTTGTTGTACTTAGCAGCACTTTCCAAAAGGGCCCCAGGGATGAGTCCGCTCCAAACCGTTAATATCCATGCCAGACCGCCGGAGTCCTTCCAGAGCAAATTGGACCGTTTGGCGGCAAGCCTTCGAGGGTGGCAGCAGGAAGGCTACAGCATCATCATGGTGGTCTCTACAGAAGAGCGGGCTCAGCGGCTGGTAGAAATCCTGAAAGACTATGACATAGTGAGTATTTTTGCTCCGGAGGTCACTGCCGAGCTAATCTCCGGCAATGTGCTGGTAAGTACCGGCAATTTGGAAGCTGGGTTTGAGCTCCCCCAAAGCAGGTTGGTAGTACTTACGGAAAGCGAGATTTACGGACGATCTCGCCAGACCCGGCGCAGCCGCAGCATAGAAGGCGGGCTCAGGATCACAGATTACAGTGCGCTGCAGGAAGGAGATTATGTAGTCCACATAAATCACGGTATCGGCCGGTACCTGGGAATCCAGACTCTAGAAGTGGCTGGTGTTCACAAGGATTATCTAGTGGTGCAGTACGCCGGAGCCGATCGGCTTTACGTACCCACAGAGCAGGTGGGTTTTCTGCAGAAGTATGTGGGATCGGAAGATGGTCCGCCCAAGCTGTACAAACTCGGCGGCGGCGAATGGGCCCGGGTAAAAAAGAGAGTCAAGGAATCTGTCCAGGAACTGGCGGAGGGCCTCCTGGAGCTGTATGCCGAGCGGCAGACCATCCGGGGTTTCCAGTTTTCGCCAGACACTGTTTGGCAGGCGGAGTTTGAAGCAGCCTTCCCCTATGAACCGACACCTGATCAGCTTAAGGCCATTGAAGAGGTGAAGCGGGATATGGAGGCTGCCAAACCCATGGACCGCTTGCTCTGCGGTGATGTAGGGTATGGGAAAACAGAAGTTGCCATTCGGGCAGCCTTCAAAGCCATCATGGATGGAAAACAGGTCGCTGTCTTGGTGCCCACTACAATCCTGGCGCAGCAGCATTACCGCACCTTCATCGAGAGGTTTGAAGGTTATCCGGCCGTTATCCATGTGCTGAGCCGCTTCCAGTCCCCTGCCGAGCAAGCTGCCTCCTTAAAGCAGCTCAGGGAAGGAAAAGTTGACATCATCATTGGAACCCACCGATTGCTGTCAAAGGATGTGGTGTTCAAGGACTTAGGTTTGGTGATTGTCGATGAAGAACAGCGCTTTGGGGTTGCCCAAAAGGAGCGTTTGAAACAGCTGAGAAAATCGGTGGACGTGCTGACCCTGACTGCTACCCCCATTCCCCGGACGCTCCATATGTCCCTAGTTGGTGTAAGGGATATGAGCTTGATTGAAACGCCCCCTGAAAACCGCTTCCCCATTAGAACCTATGTTATCGAGTACAATGATGAGGTGATCCGGGAGGCGATCCAACGGGAGCTGGCAAGGCAGGGGCAGGTTTACTTTGTCTATAACCGGGTTCAGACCATTGACCGGATGGCTGCCCACATTATGGACCTTGTGCCGGAGGCCCGATTGGCAGTGGCCCACGGTCAGATGGATGAAAACCGCTTGGAGAGGATTATGTTGGATTTTCTGCACGGAGAGTATGACATACTCCTGTGCACTACGATTATCGAGACAGGCATGGACATCTCCAATGTCAATACGCTGATTGTCTACGATGCTGACCAGATAGGACTTGCCCAGCTGTATCAGCTGCGGGGTCGGGTCGGCAGAACAAATCGGGTTGCCTATGCTTATTTCACCTATCGAAGGGATAAACTGCTTTCTGAAACAGCAGAAAAGAGGCTTCAGGCCATCAAGGAATTCACCGATCTGGGTTCGGGCTACAAGATCGCCATGCGGGATTTAGAGATCCGGGGAGCCGGAAATCTATTGGGGCCGGAGCAGCACGGCTTTATCGCTTCGGTGGGTTTTGAGCTTTACTGTCGTTTGCTGGAAGAGTCGATCCGGGAATTGAAGGGTGAAATTAAGCAGGAACCGCCTGAGCCGGTAATTGACTTGGATATCGATGCTTACCTGCCGGACAGTTATGTATCTGACCCGGCCCAGAAGGTGGAACTTTACAAGCGAATAGCCGAACTCGGCAGTAGAGACGAAGCTGATGAGCTCTTGGAGGAAATTGAAGACCGCTTCGGAGAGGCTCCAGCTGCTGCTTACAATCTCCTTACCATTGCCCGCATCAAAGTACTGGCCAGGGAACTGGGAATCGGAAGTATCAGTCAAAAGAGGGATCAGTTTACTATCAAGATGCTGTCCGGCCTTGATGTACCGGAGGCAGCGCTGCCGAGATTGTCAAGGCTGCCTGGAAAGAAACTTCGTTTTTTGGCGAGAAGGGGGTCCCAGCTTAGATTCCGCAGCCTGATCCGGGACGATCAGGATGTTTTAGGGGAACTAGAGCAGGTACTTGTGGTGATGCAGGAGGCTTTAGTTGAACCCAGCGTTGTCTGAAACCATGACAGCAAGCTGGGATCAAGCAGTGGCAATGAATAAAAGTGCTATGGCGGCTATATACTATCTGTGACGACTGAGTGCGCCCAACATAAAGGAGGGGTGCTGTTTGAAGGCAACCGGTATAGTTCGAAGAATTGATGATTTAGGCCGAGTCGTAATCCCTAAGGAGATTCGCCG
>JAAYHH010000049.1 GCA_012735435.1 Bacillota bacterium
AGAATGTACTAAAGGGAAATGTAGTGGTGCGGAGGCGGTGGCATGTCCTATCTTTCCCTCTACCGGAAATACCGGCCCCAGAGTTTTGAAGACGTGGTCGGTCAAGAGCCCGTTGTGCGAACTTTGCGCAATGCCCTGCAGCGGGGCCGGGTTGCCCATGCATACATGTTCTCTGGGCCTAGGGGAACTGGGAAAACCTCTTTAGCCCGGCTCTTAGCCAAAGGACTGAACTGTGTGCAGGGACCGACGCCGGAGCCCTGTAACGTTTGTTCCAACTGCAAACTCATCAGCGACGGCTATGCCATGGATGTAGTGGAGATTGACGGCGCGTCTAACCGGGGCATTGACGAGATCCGGGACCTTAGGGAGAATGTTAGATTTGCTCCCACCGAAGGCGGATACAAGGTATACATCATTGATGAAGTTCATATGCTCACAACAGATGCTTTCAATGCTTTGCTTAAGACATTGGAAGAACCTCCGGAGTACGTAGTATTTGTGTTGGCTACCACTGAAGCCCACAAGGTTCCCAAAACCATTGCCTCCCGCTGCCAGCGTTTTGAGTTCCATAATTTCACCACAGAGCAAGTGGTAACGCGGCTGCAGCAGGTATCCGAAGCTGAAGGTTTGCATGTGGAGCCGGCTGCATTGCATTTAATCGGGCGTCACGCCGGTGGCGGCATGCGGGATGCTTTGGCTCTCTTGGATCAAGCGGTTTCCTTTCAAGGAAGCCGTATAGAAGAGAAGGATATTGCTGAGCTGTTGGGGGTTGTCCCTGAAGAGCAAATTGGGAAGCTGCTTAACCATATAGCCGGCAAGGAGAGACTGGCTGCCCTAACTCTTCTCCACGATATAATCGGCAGCGGGGCTGATGTTCAGCAGCTGACCAAAGACTGCATCAGTTTTCTGCGGGAATTGATGCTGGCCAAAGCCGGTGAGGCAAAGACCTCTGCTGCTGATCGGGGAGAAATGCCGGGTGTTGCGGCAAAGGATTGGCCAAACCTTAATTCCTTGACAATGGAGCGAATCCTAACCCTTATTGACCTCTTGGCCGGCGCCTTGGCCGATATGCGCTGGGTCTCTCCTGTGTGGCTGCCCCTTGAAATGGCAGTGATTAGAGGTTCAGAGGAGCAAACTCAAGGAGGTCCAGGCCAAGAACCACAAATTCAGGCGGCAGAAGTGGCGAAACTGACCGAGAGGGTTCGGCGGCTGGAAAAATTAGTAACCGAGATGCTGGCTGACCGCAAGGCCCCTGTGGCAGCTGAGGAAAAAGCAGGTGACCCAGTTGACACCGCGGGGCCGACGCCGAGCTCGGAGGCAAAGGAGCTAAAGCCAAAGTCTCAGATGGGCGGTTTACCGCAGCCGGAGGCCGACAGCCAAGAAGAGTTTAGGCGTCTGTTGGCAAGGTGGAGCGATGTTTCAGAGAGGCTGCGGCAGGAGCGGCAGGCGCCGGTAGAAGCATTCTTGCGGGAGTCCAAACCGATGGGATTCGATGAAGACGACAGGCTGGTGCTGGTTTTTCCCCGGGCAATGGAATTTCATAAAGTCAGCCTCGAACAGCCCCGCAACAAGGATGTGCTGGAGAGGGTTCTAGGTCAGGTGGCGGGAAGGCCTATGGAGATTGTTTGCTGCTTCGAAGATGAAATCCCGCAGGCTGACAGCTTTTCCCAAGCTCCGGAGGAAGGACCGGCCGCCGAGGTTCCTGGTGAAATCACCGAAGTGGAGGCCCTTGAACCGGCAGCTGGTGATTCTGGAAATCCTGCACTAGAGGCTGCCTTGAAGATCTTCGGCGGAACAGTGCAGAAGGTTAGGTATGAATCGGAGAGGGGTTAATGCACCGTGAAAAACATGAGAAAAATGATGAAAGAAGTCCAGAGGATGCAGGCTGAGATGGCTCGAATCCAGGAAGAGCTGGAAACTAAGACTGTGGAGGCTACCTCTGGCGGCGGAGTTGTCCGGGTTGTGGTCAATGGGCACCTGGAGGTTAAGGAGATCGAGATCGAACCTGGTGTAGTTGATCCGGAGGATGTCGAAATGCTCCAGGATATGGTGCTGGCTGCAGTTAATGAAGCCATTCGCAAGGCTCAGGAAATGAGTGCTGCTGAGATGGCCAAAGTCACCGGCGGCCTAGATCTCTCCGGTTTGCCGGGAGGACTGTTCTGACATAAAGGGGTAAAGGTACATGTCTATATATGCAAGGCCCATAGCCCGGCTGGTGGAGGAGCTGGCCAAGCTGCCGGGTATTGGACCCAAGACGGCTCAGAGGCTAGCCTTTCATATTATCAGCGGGACCAGGGAAGCTGCTGAAAACCTGGCTGAGGCCATTGTCCAAGCTAAGGAGAAGACAATTTACTGTTCTATCTGCAGTAATTTGACAGAAGCAGACCCCTGTCCGATATGCACGTCGCCAGGTCGTGACCAGGGTACTATCTGCGTTGTCGAGGAGCCCAAGGACGTTATAGCGTTAGAACGGACCGGGTTTAAAGGGCTTTACCATGTCTTGCATGGGGCCATTTCGCCCATCGACGGCATTGGCCCGGGAGATATCCGGGTTAAGGAGCTGCTGCAGCGTCTGCAGGACGATACTGTCCAGGAAATCATTCTGGGAACTGATCCCAACGTCGAAGGTGAGGCTACAGCCATGTATCTGGCCCGGCTGCTGAAGCCACTGGGTGTTAAGGTGACGAGGATGGCCCACGGAATGCCTGTGGGAAGTGATTTGGAGTACGTTGATGAAGTCACCTTGGCTAAGGCATTGGAAGGCCGGCGAGAATTGTAGTGCTGGATACCGATAAATTGACATAATTTGCTATCGCTTCGGATAGACTTACCGTAGCGACCATAACCGTAGGTCTGCTGTGGGGGGATATCCTATGGCGAGGCAGTTCTTGCAAAACCTGTGGAAGGTGATGTATAATCAGTTTTCCCTGGTGGAAGACGAGGTTGTGGAGGAATCACGGACTGAGGATTTGGGAACATTGATCGAGCAGGCCAGGCAGGAATGGCTCAGCGCTAAGGCGTATTTCGACAGTGTGGATGATCCTGATTTAGTGGATTATGCCGTTTATTCCGTGGAAGCAGCTGAGAGGAAGTACATGTATTTGCTCAAGAAAGCCAAGGGCAGCCTGGAAACCAGTTGATGGCTGAATTTAGCTGTCGAGTTAAAGAAACACACCGAAATGGGCTTGACAGACAGACAAGCAGTAAGTATAATAAGAACTTGCCGGGCGGTTGAGTCCGGCGAAACAACTTGAACCTTGAAAACTGAACAGCGTACAGAAAGCTTGTGCGAGATTTTTGATTAAGCCAGAATCAAATCCCGTCAGGGATTTGGATAAATCTTTCACGGAGAGTTTGATCCTGGCTCAGGACGAACGCTGGCGGCGTGCCTAATACATGCAAGTCGAGCGAAGAATAGGTTTCAA
>JAAYHH010000050.1 GCA_012735435.1 Bacillota bacterium
CTATGTTCATAAGAGATCTCACTCCTTAGAGCCTTGGGCTCTGCCAGCTGGAATGGCAGTGAGATCTCTTTTCTATTCCCCACCAGGATCTTCCTATCTGGATGACCTACAATAACTTTACACTAACGGCTCCCATTCTTAGCGATCAACCGCTAAGTTAACACCAAGGGGCTCAAGGGCCATGGATGCCACCTCTTGTCGGAGCAATTCCCGGAATTTCTCCACCGGCATACTGCCCAAATCTCCAGCCTCCCGGTGCCGCACAGATACAGTACCGGCCTGTGCCTCCTTCTCTCCGACGATGAGCATATATGGGATTTTCTCCAGCTGGGCGCTACGGATCTTGTAGCCTACCTTTTCATCTCTAGCATCGATATCTACCCGGAGATCATCGGCAGCCAGCTGCCTGCGAACCTCGGCGGCATAGTCCAAGAAGCGTTCACCCACTGGAATTAAGCGGGCTTGGACCGGTGCCAGCCAAGCTGGGAAGGCCCCGGCGAACTCTTCGATTAGGATGCCGATAAACCGCTCCAGTGCCCCGAAAATCACCCGGTGGATCATCACCGGCCGGTGCTCTTTACCGTCTTCCCCGATATAGGTCAGGTCAAAGCGTTCCGGCATCAAGAAGTCCAATTGAATTGTACCGCACTGCCAAGTCCGGCCCAGACAGTCCTCTAGGTGAAAGTCGAGCTTCGGCCCGTAAAACGCCCCATCACCTTCGTTGATCTCATAGGGTATGCCCTTTGCCTCCACAGCCTTCCGCAGAGCCTCGGTGGCAGTCTCCCAGATCTCATCTGGACCCATGGCGTCCTCCGGCTTAGTACTTAGTTCTACCCTGTAATTCAAGCCGAAGACATCTCGGTAGACATAATCGATGAAGTCGATGACTCCCGTGATTTCTTCCTGGATCTGGGACGGAAGCATGAAGATATGGGCATCATCTTGATGGAAACACCGCACCCGCATCAATCCGTGAAGGGTTCCCGACAACTCATGGCGGTGTACAAGTCCTAGTTCGCAGTACCGCAGGGGCAGATCCCGATAGCTCTGCAGCCGCCGCTTGTACAGCAGAATGCTGCCGGGACAGTTCATGGGCTTGATGGCATAGGGACGCTCATCGATCTCGGTGAAGTACATGTTCTCCCGATAATGATCCCAATGGCCTGACCGCTGCCACAAGGACTCACTGAGAATGATGGGTGTCTTGACTTCCTCATAACCCCGCCGCCGGTGCTCTTTCCGCCAAAAATCCTCAAGGCTTCTCCAAATCACCATCCCATTGGGATGCAGGAAGGGAAAACCAGGGCCTTCTTCCTGAATGCTGAAGAGGTCAAGCTCTCTTCCTAAGCGGCGGTGATCCCGGCGGGCAGCCTCCTCTAGGCGCCGAAGGTGTTCATCGAGATCCTTCTGTTTAGCAAAGGCCGTTCCATAGATCCGCTGCAGCATCGGTCGACTGGAATCCCCCCGCCAGTAGGCGCCGGCTACATTGAGCAGCTTGAAAGCCTTGAGTTTGCCGGTTGAGGGGATGTGAGGACCGCGGCAAAGATCCACAAGCTCGCCCTGCTTGTAGACGCTTACCTTATCATCTTCCATTTCCTGCAGGAGCTCTACCTTGTAGTCTTCGCCCATGGCAGCGAATTCCTTAATAGCGGTCTCCCGGTCTAACTCCCAGTGGGTAAACTCTTGATCTTCCTGAATTATCTTGTGCATCTCAGCTTCGATACGGCTTAGATCCTCGGGGGAAAAGGCCTCGGGGACATCAAAATCATAGTAGAATCCATTTTCAATGGCCGGACCGATGGCCAGCTTAGCCCCTGGATAGAGCCGCTTGACAGCCTCTGCCATGATGTGGGCTGCACTGTGCCTGAGGACCTCCAGTCCCTCCGGCTGATCCACAGTGATAATCTCCAAAGAGCTGTCCTCTAAAATCTCGTCCTCGAGATTCTGCAGTACACCGGACACCCTGGCCGCTACGGCAGCTTTGGCCAAGCGGGGGCTGATATCTTCCGCCACCTTGGATGCGGTTATCCCCCTGGGGTACTCCTTCACACTCCCATCGGGAAGGGTAATCTTAATTGCCATTATCCACACCCCATTTCCTAAAACAAATTCCCATAAAAAAACCCCATCCCTGTAGGGACGAGGTTCTACTCGCGGTTCCACCCTGATTAACCAGCACGTACTAAATAGATACATTCCTGCTGGTTCACTCTTGACGCTGTAACGGGCTGTTCCCGGCCGCATTTACTCGAAGGTCATCTTCTTTCCACACGGCAACTCCAGGGTGGTTTTCCAGCATCTACTCTGAGAAGTGCTTACAGTCTACGACACTTCCTCCCTGCCAGAGATCAACACTGTACTCTTCCCCTTCATCGTCTCTAATCATTTTGCCCAATTATAACTTCTTCCTCCGTCAGCTGTCAAGGCCCAAAAGGCTGTACAGCAACCTAGTATACCGTTTCGTCAGCACACATATACTAGGTTAAAGAGAAGGGGGTACGTTCTTGATTACCATTGCCGTTCACTGCCCGAATATCGGAAAACAGCTTTGGCAAAGGCTTCAGGAAGATCTGGCCCATCTTCGCCCTGAAGAAACACCCCAGCTTAGCCGTCGGACGCTGGGAGATCAAACCTTTATCGCCTGCCGGTTTGCTGATGCCGACCCAGCCAGAGATGTCCAGATCTACTATGTAGCAAGCTCCCTAACAGACTTCATTGTCAGTCACTATGAGCCGGATGTCTTAAGGAGACTGATCAAGAAGGACCAGCCCTCGGCATCAAAGGACGAACTAGAGGCCATTATGGAAGAAACCAACGACATCCTCCAGGGCAGCAGCCCCTCGAAACTGGCCAAAGAGGCCCGTCTGCAGTCCAAGGCAGACATTATGTACACCCTTTTGGATTACCTCAACATGGAGGAGCTGCTGATTCTCGACGGCTTTGTTCGCTTCCGGCTGTGGAAATACCGGCGCTACCTTCGCCACCTGACCAGAATAGCTGCAGATTCCATCAGAAGGAAACGGGCCCACCGGGAGTTCATCGCCCTCTTGAAAAGCTTTGTAGAGCTTCAGGAACCCCGGATAGACATCGTCCATGTCATTGTCCGGCCAAACGGGCTTTACCGCATACTGGACCGGAATTTCTCCCTCATTGAAACAGAATACCTCGAAGGGTATGCGGCCAGCCTCATCGAGCACGAACTAGATGTAGAAGACCTATTGATCAGTGCCCTGTTAATCATCGCACCTTTTCACATCCTGCTCCACTTTCCCCGGGAGTGGCCTGTCACCGATGCTGTTGAGACCATCTTTGCCGAGCGGATAGAGTACTGTCCCGGCTGCCGTCACTGCGAGGAAAGCCGGAAAGCCATAGCCGCCATTCTGGCCAACCGGGCTGAAAAATCATGATGCCGCCTGTCCTTCTACCTCACCAGGAGCACGCGATCGTCTAAGAGCCGCTTTCCTCTCACAGCCTCGAATTGATCCAACAGGTCATCAACAGTCATGGACGCCCTTTCGGGATCCTGCAGATCCAAAATGATCTGTCCTTGATCCATCATAATGGTTCGGTTGCCAAACTCCAGAGCCTGCCGCAGGTCGTGGGTAACCATCAAGACAGTAAGTTCTCGGCTCTTGACAATCTTATTGGTCAGCTCGCCGATCATTTCACCGGTCTTGGGGTCAAGGGCAGCTGTGTGCTCATCCAAGAGCAGCAGTTTGGGATTGGAAATAGTGGCCATCAGCAAAGTCAGTGCCTGTCTCTGTCCTCCCGACAGCAAACCCACCGGTTCCTGCAGCCGGTCCTCCAGCCCTAGGCCGAGAACCGCCAAAAGCTCCCGAAACCGGGACCGATCCCGCGGGGTGACGCCAGGGGTGAGTCCTAGGCGGCTGGCCCTCTTCATGGCCATGGCCAGATTCTCTTCGATGGTCATGGAGGCCGCGGTACCAATCATGGGATCCTGAAAGACGCGGCCGATGAAATGGGCTCGGCGGTATTCCGGCTGGTTAGTCACATTCACTCCGTCGATCCAGATTTCTCCTTCATCGACGTCATACACACCAGCTATGACATTGAGCAGCGTAGATTTCCCTGCGCCGTTGCTGCCAATGATGGTGATAAAATCCCCCGCCTTTACCTCTAGACTAATATTGTCTAGAGCGGTCATTTCTACGCCGCTGCCGTTGGCAAAAACCTTACGCAGCTGGGATATTCGTAGCACGCCGCTTCCCTCCCCCAAACTTTGCCAATGAACTGCTCCAAACCGGTCCCGATAGGGCGAGAACTACAAGCACGGCGGTGATGAGCTTGAGATCCGTAGGAGCCAGCCCCAACCGCAGGGCGGCAAAAATTGCTACCCTGTAAATCAGAGAACCTACTATTACTCCCGTAGTCGCCCAACCCAAGCCATGAAAGCGCACCAAAGCCTGGCCGGCAATCACCGAGGCTAATCCGGCAACCACTGTACCTACACCCATTCCCACATCGGCAAACCCCTGATATTGGGCTACCAGAGCACCAGACAGTGCCACCAAACAGTTGGCAAGCCCAAGGCCAACTAGCTTCATGCCGTCGGTGTTGACGCCGCAGCTGCGGATCATCTGTTCATTGTCGCCGGTTGCCCGGATGGCAAAGCCGATTTCGGTCTTGAGAAAAAGGTCCAGCAATATCTTGATTAACACCAGGGTGATGAGGAAAAGCACCCAGGGAGCCATGCCCCGCTCCCCAAACCAACTGACAAGTGTCGGTTTCCTCAAGAGGGGAATATTGGCCCTGCCCATTATCCGGAGATTGACCGAATACAAAGCAGTCATGGTCAAAATTCCCGAGAGTAGCCCTGAGATTTTCAGCTTGGTATTTAAGAAACCGGTAGTCAGCCCAGCCAACATTCCGGCTGCCATGGCCAGGACAGTGCCCATCAGGGGACTGCCTCCGGCGGCAATAAACCGGGCTGCGACGGCAGCCCCCAAAGGGAAACTGCCGTCAACTGTTAAGTCAGCAAAATGAAGGATGCGGTAGGTGATATAAACACCTAAAGCCATAATGCCGTATACTAATCCCTGCTCCAACGTTCCAATCAATGCGGACAACAACATTTGCGATGCTCCAATCTGTCTTAGTCAAAAATCTGGCTGGCCTCTGCCACGAGTTCAGCAGGTAGCTCTACTCCCATCCTCTGGGCTGCTCCCAAATTCAGCACCAGTTCTACATCCTCCAGGTATTCAATGGGCATTTCCGCCGGGTCAGCATTCTTCTCCAGAATTTCCAGCGCCATTCTGCCGGTCTGCCTTCCCAACGAATAGTAGTCAATACTGATGGTTCCCAACGCCCCTCTCCTTACCGAATCGGTTTCGCCGGCTATGAGCGGCAGCTTGGCATTTTCAGCGACTATAACCACCGACTCAAGTGCCGAGACCACAGTGTTATCGGTAGGTACGTAAAGGGCATCCACTCTGCCCACCACTGATTGTGCCGATTGATAAACACCGGCGCTGTTATCCACGGGAACCTCAACCAGCGACAAACCCAATTCAGCTGCGGCTTCTAGGGCCAATTCCACCTGCACCAGGGAATTGGCCTCCCCCGGGTTATATAAGACTCCAACTCTCTTGGCTTGGGGCCTGATAGTTTTCAAAAGCTCCAGCTGTTTGGCCACAGGAGTCAAATCCGAGGTGCCGGTTACATTGGTACCCGGTCGTTCGATGCTCTCCACCAGCCCGGCCGCGACCGGATCCGTTACGGCGGTAATTAGGATGGGAATCTTCTGGGTCACATTGGCCGTTGCCTGGGCCGTAGGAGTAGCAATGGCCAAGATTAGGTCCACGGAACTGGTGACGAATTTTTCCGCAATAGCCTGAGCGGTGGCGAAATCTCCCTGGGCATTCTGCATGTCGTACTCAACTCTGCTTTCGTCATAGCCGAAAGCCGCCAATTCATCTATGAAACCTTGTTTAGCAGCATCCAAAGCCGGGTGTTCTACTATCTGGGTGATGCCAATCCTGAACTTTCCCTCTGCTGCCAGTATAGGACTTGAGCCCAGCAGTCCTATCAAGAGCAGTACTGCTAGTCCCGTGCTCATGGTCCATCTTCTCATTTCGCTCACAGTACACTCCCTAAAGTGTACTGCCTCCCCCCTTCTGGATTATCGTTGACACTGCTAATCACACCAAAGACATGCTTTAAGATGATGGGTGCATTAGGTCAATAGGTTCTCTTGCACACCTTCATAATCAGCGATGTCTGGGAAGCCACAACACCAGGTATATCTCGGAGTGTTTTGGTAAGGAACTTAAATAGTTCCTCATTGGACTCGGCCACCAGCTCCAGTATTAGATCGAACTCACCGGCGGCAATACCAATATACCGAACATTGTCTAGGGGCTCGAGACTGGCGAGGACCTCATCTACCTTGTCGCCATCAACTTTGACTCCCACGATGGCTTGGGTATGTAGTCCCAGCTTCTCGTTGGATGTTATCCCTACGATCCGCAGAATTCCGTTCTCGAGCAGGCGGTTCACCCGCTTTCGAACGGTGGCCTCTGCCACTCCGAGCTCTGCCGCCAGTTGGGTATAGGGCATCCGTCCATCTAGCCGCAAACGTGCAATGAGCTCTTGATCGAGTTTATCCAGTTTCTCCTCTGCCATCATGTGCACTTCCTCTCACTTGTTGCCTTCCATCGCCTCTAGCAACTCGTGAATACGAAAACAATAAGGTTCTTGGCACAATTATATTGACTTCGTACGGAAAAGGCAACACCTAAAAGGAAATCGGACCAAGAAATTCGGCAGGGAACCAGCATGGAAATAGAGTAGTATGCCAGATTATGAAGAGAAGCGCTGGTAAAGCTGCAGGTATCCCAGCAAGCTTCCGCAGCAAATACGGCAGCAGGAGCTGAGCCGCGTAAAGGAGAGATTGATGTGCTAGCTTGGCAGTTGTTTACCATGCCGGCGGTGGGCGGGGTGATCGGGTGGATCACCAATGTCATCGCGATCAGAATGCTGTTTCGGCCTTATCATCCCATCAAGCTGCCGCTGCTTCCCATCACCATTCAGGGCTTACTGCCTAAGTTTAAAGCAGAGCTTGCTGCCAGCATCGGCAAGGCCGTCGAAGAGGAGCTCTTGCCGGTCGAGACCCTCATCGACCAATTTGACGCAAGTACTGCTCGGGAGGGAATCCTGAAAGCAATAGAAGGACATATAGAAAGCCGCCTCAGGCAAAAACTGCCTCCTTTTCTGCCTGATGGTCTCAAATCTATTATTGCCGGTTTGCTCCGGGATTGGCTGGGTCAGGAACTGCCTCCTCTTTTGGACAAGCTTACGCAGGAGGTTAAGGAACGGGTCCGAACCGATCTCCATATCTCCCAATTGGTTCAAGAAAAGATTATGGACTTTGACCTAGCGGAGCTAGAGGCGCTGATCCTTCGCATATCCCACCGGCACCTCCGTCACCTTGAGATTCTCGGCGGGATCCTAGGCTTTGTCATCGGCCTCATTCAAGCTGCCTCGCTGACCCTGTTTGTCCGCTGATTACCTCAATCAACACATCGATATGTAGGCATAAAAAAAATCTGCTGCGTCAAACGCAGCAGATTTTTGTTATACTGGTGGGGAAGCCCGGGATCGAACCGGGGACCTCTTGCATGTCAAGCAAGCACTCTAACCAGCTGAGCTACTCCCCCGTTTATGGAGGCGGCACCCAGATTCGAACTGGGGATAGAGGTTTTGCA
>JAAYHH010000051.1 GCA_012735435.1 Bacillota bacterium
CCTAAGGTGAGCAGCGGTGCAAAGGCACCCATGGCCGCTCCATTGTTGGAGGATTCCGCAGCCGCCATTCCGGCAATGGAACCCTTGCCAATCATGTCCCGATTCTTGTTAATGCGCTTCTCGATTATATAGGACAGGAAGGAAGCTGCCGTAGCACCTGCACCCGGCATGACGCCCACAATGGTCCCCAGTATTCCGTGGCGAATTGAAGGCGGAGTGATTTCCCTTAATTCCTCACGGGTCATCATGATGTTCTTCATGCTGACTTCATGTATCCCCACGGCTACATACTTGTGCCTGTTGATTACCATATCAATTACCTGACTGAAGCCAAACATGCCGATTACCAGCGGGATAAACGGGAGCCCGCTCAGCAGATTGACACTGCCGAAGTCAAAGCGAGAATGCCCTAAGGCCATGTCTACGCCGATAGTTGCAAACATGAGCCCCATACCGGTAGCCACCAAACCGGTGGTTGGATTCTCCCCCAGCAGCCATCCGATGGAGGTCATTGCAAATAGGATTAGCAGTGTGAGTTCACCTGGACCGAACTTCAAACCCCACCTGGCCAGCAGCGGACCGGAGACAGTGAGAATGATGATCCCAATTGTTCCCCCGATGAAAGAGGAAATAATAGACGTCGAAAGGGCCAGCCCTGCCTTACCCTGCCGGGCCAGAGGATATCCGTCTAAAGCCGTCATCACCGCCGGTGAATCACCGGGGATGTTCAGCAGGATTGCGCTGAAGGCTCCGCCGTACATATTGGAATAATACAGCGCTGCTAGAGCAATAATAGCTGTCGTCGGGTTCATCCGGAAGGTAAGCGGAAGCAGCAGCGCAACGCCTGCCAGTGACCCGATACCTGGCACAGCCCCGACAATCAGTCCCAATATTGCCCCAAACAATGCTGAGACCAGGTTAGGCAACGTCAATGCCACCTTGAATCCCTGCCAAAGAAGCTCTAGGTTTTCCATACCAGCACTCGCTTTCCTCAGATTTCGCAGCCAGCCGCTAGATAAGTCCCAGCCTTCCCTTGGGGAACGGAACCCGCAGCCAAGCTACAAATACAAGATAGACAACTACTACAGTACCCAGACTAATTGCAAGGGACCTGGTCAACTTCTCTTTCTCCATGAACCTCAACCAGGTAAAGATGTAGATTGCCATAGAAACCAGCATGCCTACCACTTGAGACAAGCAAACCATTAGCAGCAGGCCGACTGCCGGAAGAAAGGCCTTCCAGCTGAACTTGTCGCCCTGTTCCTCATCCTTTGCCTTTCGTCTCTGCAAGATGAGAGATATGCTGAACACTATAGTTAACAGGCCGCCAATGAGCGGGAGGAAACCTCCTCCCGGCCCATTGCGTACCCACAAACCATAGTTAAAGGCACCAAAAACCCAATATATACCCAGCAGCAGCGCAACGATCGGTGCAACATACTGCACGCAATATCTACTCCCTTCAACTAAAGGCAGTGGGACTGCTCAGATACTCATATTGCGGCTTTACTTAATATAGCCAACCTCTCTAAAGGTCCTGATGTTCAAGTCGATCATGTCCTCAAAGTAGGCTTGAGTGTCGGCAGCATTCATATAGGTGTCGACCAAGAGGTTCCGCTGGATATAATCCCGCTTCCATTCCTCAGTTTCAGTAACCTTGAGGAGCAGCTCTTCGTAGAATTTCACAGCTTCTGCAGGCATGTCGGGCGGTCCAGCGATGGCTCGCACTTCGGTTACCTGGATCTCGGGATAACCCAGTTCACCAAAGGTCGGCACATCTGCGAATACTCCGCCGAGCCTCTTAGCTGCGAAGGCTACGATGGGAATGACCTCCCCGGCCTCTACCTGACCAATGCACTCTGTGGTGTTGAATATACCGACATCCACGTGTCCGCCCAGTACTGCGGACATTACTTCACCGGAGCTGTTGAACAAAACGTAGGTGAATTC
>JAAYHH010000052.1 GCA_012735435.1 Bacillota bacterium
GCCCGGCACGGCCGGCTACCTGAGTGAGCAGTTGAAAGGTCCGCTCGCCTGCCCGAAAGTCCGGGATATTGAGGGCTGTATCCGCGGTAATTACCCCCACCAAGGTAACGCTTGGAAAATCCAAGCCTTTGGCAATCATCTGTGTCCCTAGGAGGATATCGGCTTTGCCCTGCTCGAAAGTGGTGAGGATTGCCCTATGGGCACCTTTGCGCCGTGTGGTATCCATATCCATCCTGAGCACCCTGGCCCCGGGGAAATCCCGAAGCAAGACTTCCTCCACTCGCTGGGTTCCCACTCCGAAGCGCCGGAGCAGCTGACTGCGGCACTCTGGGCACAGTTTCGGCAAAGGTATCTGCCATCCGCAATAATGACACCTGACGCTTTTGTCAGGTTCATGGTACGTGAGGGTAACCCGGCAGTTCTTGCACTGCATGACATGTCCGCACTCCCGGCACAGGACGCAGGTGGCATACCCCCGCCGGTTTAGAAGGATGATCATCTGCTCCCGCTCTTGGAGCCGCTGCCTGATGGCCTCCCGGAGCCTCCTGCTCAAGATCGTTCGATTGCCCTGCTTTAGCTCAGCCCGCATATCAACAATCTCCACCGGCGGCAGAGGACGGGTCTCAATTCTTTCCGGCAGCAGCAGCTGACGATATGCTCCCGTCTCTGCCAGATAAGTGGACTCAATAGCAGGAGTTGCGCTGCCCAAGATGACCACAGCTCCATGGCGGCTCGCCCGCCACAAAGCCACATCCCTGGCGTGGTACCGGGGCATGTCTTCCTGTTTGTAGCTCTGTTCATGTTCTTCGTCGATGACAATGAGTCCCACGCGGGTAAAGGGAGCAAAGACCGCGGAGCGGGCACCCACCACTATATCGGCATCTCCGCTCCGTATCCGGCGCCATTCATCGAACCGCTCCCCGGCACTCAAGGCACTGTGGAGTACCGCCACCTTATCGCCAAATCTAGCCTTGAACCGCCTTACTGTCTGAGGAGTAAGGGAAATCTCCGGTACTAGCACAATGGCTTGTTTTCCCAATTCTAAGGCTCTGCCTATAGCTTGAAGATATACTTCTGTCTTGCCGCTTCCGGTTACTCCCCTAAGGAGAAATACCTCTGCCGTCTCCTTATCTAAGGCTTTCTTGATCTCATCTAGAGCCTTCCTCTGGGCGGGATTGGGTGTGAGGGGCCTGCTTATCGAAACTCCCTCTCCGTAGGGGTCTCGATAGACCTCCTGCCAGCACCGCTTAATCAGACCCTTTTCCTCCAAAGCCCTCACAGTACCCAAGGTCGTCCCGGCCTTGGCAGCTAGGGCCGATGCTGTACAGGGCTTATCCGTCTCCATCAGGCAGGTTATTACCTCCGCCTGTTTTGGCGCCCTCCCCCTGTTGGCCTCTACCCACTCCGCAGCTTCCCCTCGGGACACATTCAACCTGCAGACCTGCACCCGCTTCTTCTTCACCGCCGGGCTTGTCCACCGGTGCTTGATGGTTACATATCCCTTCTCAGCCAAGGCATTGATAACCGCACCGCCGCACTCCACAGCCTCCAAGACGTCATCCCACAGGGCTTCACCGCCGGCTTCCGCAAGGTACCGCAGGACTGCCTCCTGCTTAGGAGCCCTCTCCTTTAGCTCCTCGATAAGCTCTGCAGCATCCTCCTGGGCAATTTCCACATACTTTTCCGACTTAATGTGTATTCCCGGGGGCAAAAGGCACCGCAAAACATCTACCAGGCGAGAATAGGTATGCTTGGCTAGCCATAGGGCAAGATCCACCATTTCCCCGGTAAGCAGGGGTTCTTCATCCAAAATCTTTAGAATAGGCTTAACCTCATCCACTGGGCTGTCATCGGCAATCCCCATGACATAGCCTACAAGCTTCCGGACACCGAAGGGAACAATTACCCTGTGGCCGGGCTGGAGGTTAGGCTGCAGTGCCGGTGGAATTAGATAGTGAAAAGGTCTATCCACCGCTTGGCTTGGAATATCGACAATTACCTCCGCGTATTTTTCCACAAGCAAAGCCTCCCCCGGAGCTTCTCCCGGATCTCATTGCTGAAATACATAATAACTAAACTATGAAGAAGCCCCTAGCCTTGCGGCTGGGGCCGTGGTCTACTGGCTTTTCCGTTTCTCCTGGAAGGGAACGATCTTCCCTTCTCCAATCTCCCACAGAGCGATGGTCACCGGTTTAGTGGAACCCACATCACCAACCAACTGGGGACTCCCATCCAACACTTGGCGGGCCCGTTTGGCTGTGGCCACCACCAAAGTGTATCGGCTTTCGACTCTATCAAGCAACTGCTCAATGGGCGGCTGGTTCATCATCTTGCCTCATCACTCCCTGTTCCCCGACTATATCCTTGATCAGCTGAAAATATTCGCTGCGGCGCACCCGACAGCGTTCCGCGGTAATAATCGCCTCCAGCTTAGCCGCTGCCCGCTCCACCTCATCGTTGCAGATGACATAGTCATACTCGACGCCTGCCTTCAGCTCTTCCAAAGCCGTTTCCAGCCTGCGCTCTATGGCAGCATCGCTGTCGGAAGAACGGCCCCGCAGCCGCTTCTCCAGTTCTGCCATGGTAGGCGGCAGCAAGAACACCAGTATGGCCTCGGGCATCTTCTCCCTGACTTGGCGGGCTCCTTGAATATCAATGTCCATGACCACAACTTCACCCCGGGCCAGGGACTCACGGATAAAGGTCAGGGGTGTGCCGTAGTAATTTCCGCAGAACTCGGCCCACTCAAGGAACTCTCCGGCACTAATACGTCTTTCAAACTCTTCCCTGGTCAGAAAGAAATAATCCCGGCCTTCTTCTTCCATCGGCCGACGGGGACGGGTTGTCGCCGATACAGAGTATATCACATCGGGGCAGCGCTTCAGCACTGCATCTAATACTGTATTCTTACCGGCTCCAGAAGGACCGGAAAGTATCAAGAGAAAACCCCGCTGCACCACACAAGCCCTCCAAAAATACCTCTAGTCCAGCGATTCGCCTGAAATCTCCTTCTCCTTACTGGTCAATCGGTGAGCAACAGTCTCAGGCTGCACAGCTGAAAGAATCACATGATCACTATCGGTAATAATCACTGCACGGGTACGCCTTCCATATGTAGCATCCACAAGCATGCCGTTCTCTCTAGCTTCTTGGATAATCCGCTTGATCGGCGCTGATTCCGGGCTGACTATGGCAACAATCC
>JAAYHH010000053.1 GCA_012735435.1 Bacillota bacterium
CTGTTTTGGTCCGAAGATTGAAGGACAGAATCGCCAAGGCGGCCTGGCCATTTCCTAGAATCGGCTTAAGCTGCGGCATAGCCGAGTTTCCCTCCGACGGTAATTCCTCCGCTGCTTTGCTGCGTATCGCAGACACCCGCATGTATGCCGACAAGCATCAATCCCAGGAAATAACAATAAATTAACGAAAGTGCAAAATATTTCAGTTGACTAAATCCCTTGGATCTTATAACATATTCATAAGCCCTTTCAGATCTTCAATGTTTTTCGAGGTTATCCCAGAAAATATACCGTAGGGCAGTTGAGAATGTAACAATTAAGAAAAAAAGCTCAGCAAGGCCTTGCGGGAAAGTATACAGAGCTATATAATTGCGACTATATGAATCCCTTAGAATAAGGCAAGCTGGATTGTAGGTAAGTCCCGTAGGATTCAAATAAACTAAGTATTGATTAACTACACAGCTTTATTTAAAGGGAACAAGAGACTTATGGGAGCCGGTCTGAGTTACTGCGCCGCTTAGATAGGCGACCTAAGTCCATGCAATATATATGCATTATACTCGTAAGTCTCGTACTTGGGGCAAGATACGAGAAAAGATTCGAACAACTATATCGGAGAAAGGACGGATTTTTAATGCTGCTTAATAGGATGCAGAATGTCTCTCAAGTTTTGCAGAATGACGGCAGTGCAGTAGATTTTAACGATTTGGCTGAGGCACTGCGTCTTTCCTATGATAACACCAGTGTGTATATCATCAGCAAGAAGGGAAAAGTGTTGGGTCACTCCCTGGAGGACGGCGTGGAGAGCACTCCCTTTGATGAGGACTGGATTGAGGACCTGAGGGTACCTAACGATTTGAACTCATCCTTGCTTAAGGTTGGAGCTCTATCGTCTGGCAAGGAACCCGGTGCTATGCTGGGAACCGATTGTGCCATGATTGTTCCCGTCGTCGGCGGCGGCCGTCGGGTTGGTACACTTCTCTTTGTGAAGAGCAAAGGCGAGTTCAACGAGGACGATGAAGTAATTGCCGAATACGCTTCCACTGCCATCGGCATGGTTATTTCGGTAGCTATTGATGAAGAGTATGAGGCAGAGATTGAGGAGCGGAGAATGGCGCGTTCCGCCATCAGAAGCCTGCCGTACTCTGAAATTATGGCTGTCCAGCACATCTTTGATGAGCTGGAGGGTGATGAGGGACTCTTGGTTGCTAGCCGCATAGCTGACGAAGCTGGTATTACCCGTTCCGTGATCGTTAACGCTCTGCGGAAGCTGGCATCTGCCAATGTGATCGAGTCCAGATCCCTGGGAATGAAGGGCACTTACCTGCGGATTCTCAACAAGGAGATTCGTAGAGAGCTTGAGGCTCAGCGTTATCCCCAGATTAGGGACAACTCTGCTTTGAGAAAGCGTGCCTAGCAGAAGCAACTCTGAAGAGATAGAAAATGTAGGCGAGGGGGTCAGCCGCGGAGGCTGGCCCTTTTGCTGTTTGGAGGCTACTGCTCGCTGCCGTCGATAGGCAGCCGCCTGCCTTTATACAAAACCGGTCTGCCGTGGCGGGTATTGAGCTCATCCATCAGGCGGGT
The DNA here is from genome assembly GCA_012735435.1 of Bacillota bacterium. Lineage (GTDB taxonomy): Bacteria > Bacillota > Limnochordia > DTU087 > DTU087 > DTU087. The sequence continues at coordinate 1,585 of JAAYHH010000053.1, forward strand.
AAGTTTTTCCCGGCGGGGGTCGGAAAATAGGGATGCCTGGCCAAAGGGAGTCAGCTGGGAGACATATACTCCCAGAAGGCGCACAGGGCGCTGTCCGATATTATCCGCCAGCAGCTTATAGGCAGTGTTAAAGATATCGTCATCGTTATTGACAGGCTCCGGCAAAGAGGTTGATCTGGTGATGGTGCTAAAATCATCATAACGCAGCTTCAGGGTGATGGTCCGGGCCCAAAGCTCATGCCTCCGCAGCCGGTAGCCTACCTCCGCGGCCAGGTCAGCCAAAACCTGCCGCAGCTTTGGCATTGCGGCTATATCGGTGGCAAAGGTAGTTTCTCGTCCCAGGGACTTAGTCTCAGATTCAGGTTCCACCGGTCTGTGATCGATGCCCCTGGCCAATTGATATAACACGAGACCTTGTTTGCCAAACTGCCTGATGAGGGATGCTTGTGAGCAGCGCCTTAGATCTGCGATGGTATGCACCTGCCAGCTGGCCAATACCTCTGCGGTCTTTTGACCGATGCCCCAGACCTTTTTGACCGGAAATGGAGCCAGCCAGTCCCAAACTTCTTCAGGTCGTATCACCACCAGCCCATCGGGTTTGCGGTAATCGGAGGCCAATTTAGCAATGAACTTGTTGGGGCCGATGCCAACTGAGGCGGTGAGGGAGACAGTTTCGAAGATTCTCTGCTTAACGGCCCGGCCTATGTCCTCTAGGCTTTCATAAAGATGCTCACAGCCCGTCATGTCCAAGAAAGCTTCGTCGATGGAGACGGTTTCCACCACCGGTGAGAATTCATAAAAAACAGAGCGGATTTGCCGGGATACAGCTGCGTATTTCTTATGGTTGCCGGGAATGAAGATCCCATGGGGACACAGCTTCACCGCCTGGGCGATGGGCATGGCGGAATGGACACCGTATTTGCGGGCTTCGTATGAACAGGTGGAAACAACTCCCCGCTTACTGTCCCGGGGGCCTCCTACGATGACGGGTTTGCCCCTAAGTTCAGGGTTGTCCCGCTGTTCTACGGCGGCAAAGAAAGAATCCATATCGACATGCATGATTGTAGCCATCTCATCACCACCTCCGCGCAGGTTTATTATACCACCGGTGGGCCGGCATAGGTGACCGGGCTCATGTGCTTTGAGAAGGCCTTCTGGAGACTGCGTAATTAGCCTTGAGGTTAGGGAAGACTGATCTTGGCTGCCTGGGTAGCCGTCACGGCAAGTCTTACGGGAGGTCGGAAAAATGGGAGATGATTTGCACGTTAAGTATGGAGACATGCGCTTTACCAGGCATGCATCTCCAGAAGAGATTAACCGCTTCGTCAGGGAACTGCCCATGGAAGAAAGGGAATCCCTGGCAATGGTGGTGCGAAAACTTGAGGAAGCCGGGTTGATCTCGCTGGATGGGCAACATACAATGACCATTGATGATGAAATGCAGGACCTGCAGGAACCAAATAAGTAGTACTCGAAATGCAGGAAAAGGGATGGGGGAATGGGGGGGAAGAGAAGTGCCGGATCATAACAGAGAACTGGCCATTGCCTGCGGCTTGCAGTTTCCTGAGAGCGGATTTATGGAAGTTGATGAATCATTACTGGAACTAAAGGCCCTAGCCCATACCGCAGGAGCAGATGTAGTTGCGACAGTTATACAGAGCAGAACCAGGCCCGACAGTGCCACCTATATAGGCAGAGGGAAGCTCAATGAGATTGATGAGCTGCTCAATATCCATGGTGCACAGCTTGTGATTTTCGATGATGAGTTGACTCCGGCCCAACTGCGGAATTTGGAGGATGTTCTCGAGGTCAAGGTGATTGACCGCACCCAGCTCATCCTGGATATCTTTGCCCAGCGGGCCAGGACCAAGGAAGCGCAGCTCCAGGTAGAACTTGCCCAGCAGCAGTATCTCCTGCCCAGGTTAGCCGGCAGAGGGACTGCTCTGTCCCGTTTGGGAGGCGGTATCGGTACCCGGGGTCCTGGAGAAACCAAGCTGGAAACCGACCGGCGCCGGATCAGGCAGCGGATTGCCTTCCTGCGGCGGGAAATTGATGAGATCCGGTCTCAGCGCACTCTGCAGCGGAGGATCCGCCAGAAAAATGCGGTACCGGTGGTAGCCTTGGTGGGATACACCAATGCTGGGAAATCCACTTTGTTAAACAGGCTGACAGGGGCGGGGGTTCTGGCGGAGGATCAGCTGTTTGCCACCTTGGATCCCACTATCCGCCGCTGGGAATTGCCAACTTCCGGTCAGCCGGTGCTGTTTGTGGACACAGTGGGGTTTATCCGCAAGCTTCCCCATACCCTGGTGGCTGCCTTTCGGGCGACCCTGGAGGAGGTAATGGAAGCCGATGTCCTGATCCACGTCGTCGATGCAGCCGCATACAATACAGAGGCGCAGATGCAGGCTGTTCTCGAAGTGCTCGAGGAATTGGGGTGGGTTGGCCAGCCGCTGATCACCGCCTTCAATAAGGTTGATACCCTTGAAAGGCGGGCGGCGATCTCCAGCTTGTTGGCTAGAACCCCGGATAGTGTCGCCATTTCCGCATTAACGGGGGCGGGCCTTGAAGGACTTTTTGATCTCTTGGAAAGAAAGCTGGGGGAAAGGCTGGTTTACGACACCTACGAGATTCCTTATGAACAGGGGAACATCGCCGCAGCCATGCGGGAGATGGGTCAAGTCGTGGGGGAGGAGTATACGGAAACTGGAATCAGGCTGCAGGTAGGCCTGCCCGACAGCTCTGCCGGCCGCTGGGCCAAGTACCGGTTGCCTTCTGAAGATGATGCATGATCACCGCAACTACAGTTGTGCTATAATGTTGTCCTAGGAGATTTCAGGGGAGGATAATATGTCAGAAAAGTGGCCGGTACAGCTCATTCGGCTGTCGCGGGCCTTTACCGTCGGCGTGGCCTATTATTCAGTAATTAATATTCCCAGCCTTACCTCATCCTTTGTGGCTATTTTCGTTGCCCTGCTCCTTTTTGATCTGATGATTTCACTAGAGCGGATCAGGGGCGGATGGGATGTAGCTAAGAATGTAGTAAAAATAGTCATACCCCATGTGGCAGGCACCGCCATGACTTTGGTTTACGGCTTGATGGTTGGCTGCATCTTCGCTGTGCTGGTACACTTAGGGCTGCCTGTTTCCCTGGGGGCAATTCTGACGGCGGGATTATCCTATTCCTTAACAGAACGGGTCCCGGGGCGGACCTCAAGTACAGTAGGTATAGTCGGGGGACTAGCGGTCTTTGACAAGACATACAAGCTGGCTGCCAGCATTGAGTTCTTCCCAGAGGTCGGGCCGGTGATCGTAGCCACACTTTACGGGACTTTCTCAGCCCTGGTTATGGGATGGGCAACCGGACTCTTGTTTGGGGGGCTAACCCGGCTGTTTCTGCCCAGGGGTTACCGGACCGTGATGAGCTCCGCGTATAAGCAGCCTTTGATGCTGAGGCCCATCCGAGAGGTGCTGGATCTAGAAGACGATGCCGGAGTACTGATGACTATTCATGTAGCCCCGGATTCGGAGGTCGTCGGCAGTTCTCTCCATGTGCTGGAACTTGATCATAGGTATGGCGCTAAGGTTTTGCGGATTGATCGCAAGGGAGGTAAAATAAGCCTGCCGACAGGAGATGAAGTGCTGCAGGCAGAAGACGTTTTATTGGTTTATTCGCCGAAGTCCCGTCGGATAGAACTTGAAAACCTATTCACGGCTGCTTCGTCGAAGGCAGTGCATGAATTCCCTCAATCAGAGATGGAAACAAAAGAGGTGCAAGGGGAGTAGAGGGGGGTAAAGAGATGGGCCAGCGCTTTTCGTACGGCGGGCAGGCTGTCATTGAAGGTGTTATGATGCGGGGTCGAACCAACTTAGCCGTTGCTGTCCGCCGCAGCGATGGGATAGTGCTCCATGAGGAAAAGCTGCAGCCGTGGGCCCAGAGGTACCCTATATTGGGCGTGCCTTTGGTGCGGGGGTCAGTGGCGCTGATCGAATCCCTGATAATGGGAGTCAGGGCTTTGAGCTTTTCTGCCAGCCAGTTCGCCGAGGAAGAAGAGGCTGAATTGACAACCAAGGACATGATCCTGACCATTGGTTTTGCTGTCTTGCTCACCGTGGGATTGTTTATAGCCCTGCCGGCCTATATGGTGCGGCTGGTGCAGGCACAGATCAGCAGCAATGTGCTTCTCAACATCGTAGAAGGGTTAATCAAAATCGGGTTTTTCCTGCTGTACATCCTCGGCATTTCTGCTATGGAGGACATTCGCCGGGTTTTCGAGTACCATGGGGCAGAACATAAGGCAATCAACTGCTACGAGGCTGGAGAACCGCTCACTGTGGAGAATGTGGCAAAGTACACAACGGTGCACCGCCGCTGTGGGACTAATTTTCTCCTTATCGTATTTTTTACCAGTATCTTTGTGTTTTCGTTTTTCGGCAGGCCCCCCTTCTTGCAGAGGGTGCTGCTCCACATTGCTCTGCTGCCCGTAGTGGCAGGTATAGCCTATGAGCTGATTCGTCTGGCCGGCAGGCCCAATCGGCCCTGGTGGGTGGAAGTGATCGCTGCACCTGGATTGCTGCTGCAAAAGCTGACTACCAGGGAGCCGGATGCCGACCAGATCGAGGTGGCCATCAAAGCACTGCAGGTGGTAATAGATAAGGACCAAGCTAGACCGGCAGATGCTTTAGGAAGCCCTTGTCACGTGGTGCATTAGCGCTGGCAGAGGACTGTCAGGCTAATATGCTGTTTGCGGGATTTGCCCAAGATATGTGACAGAAGGTGATTAGAGGGCGCAGCTGGTGATTAATCGAGTTGCATGGCAAAGGGCAGATCGTTTAGGGGGTCTGCTTTTTTGCTAGTCTTTAGAGAGTGAGGAGTCTTCTATGCTGGAGAAACTGGCAGGTATAGAGAAGAAGTACCAAGAGCTAACGAAACAACTAGGTGATCCGGAATTACTGGGCGATCCCCGGCGCTATGGGCAAGTTGCCAAGCAGCATGCCGAACTGGAGGAGATCGTCGGCAAGTATCGGGAATACCTGCGGGTGGAACAGGAACTAGAGGATGCTGAGCAAATGCTGGCAGATGATCCGGATCCGGAACTTCGGGAACTAATCAGCGAAGAGCTGGATAGTCTTCGGGAGGCCCGGGAAAAGCTGAGGGGAGAACTGCGGGTCTTGCTCTTGCCTAAGGATCCCAATGATGACAAGAACGTCATCGTAGAAATCCGGGGCGGAACCGGGGGCGAGGAGGCTGCGCTATTTGCCGGTGATCTGTTTAGGATGTACAACCGCTACGCAGAAAGGCAGGGTTGGCGCATCGAGCTGATGAACTCTAACCCCACAGAGTTGGGGGGATTCAAAGAGGTCATCTTCATGATAGAAGGCCATGGGGCCTACAGTAAATTGAAGTTTGAAAGCGGGGTCCACAGGGTACAGCGGGTTCCCACCACCGAATCAGGGGGCCGGATCCACACCTCCACGGCAACGGTGGCGGTGCTGCCCGAAGCTGAAGAAGTTGAGGTGGAGATCGATCCCAATGATCTGCGGATTGATGTATTCCGTTCCAGCGGGCCCGGCGGACAGAGTGTTAACACAACCGACTCCGCGGTTCGGATTACCCACTTGCCCACCGGTATAGTGGTCTCCTGTCAAGATGAAAAGTCGCAGCACAAGAACCGGGATAAGGCTATGCGGATCCTCAGGGCCAGGCTTCTAGATAAGTACCAGCAGGAGCAGCAGGCAGAACTGGCCCAAGCCAGGAAAAGCCAGGTGGGGACAGGTGACCGGAGTGAAAGAATTCGCACCTACAATTTCCCCCAAGGCCGGGTCACAGATCACCGCATTAATCTCACCCTTTACCGGATTGATTCCATCCTGGACGGTGATATCGATGAATTGATCGATGCACTGCAGACAGCTCAGCAGGCAGAGCAGCTGAAGGCGATGGAGGAGTAGATATGTCCAAAGTATCTAAGCCTCCCCTGATCCTGGAGCTTATTACCATAGCCAGCCAGTATCTGGCCGGCAAGGGGATCGATAGTGCCCGGCTGGACGCGGAGATATTGCTGGGCCATGTCTTGAATATGGAACGGATTGATCTCTATGTGAGATTCGACCAGCCATTGGAAAAGGCAGAGGTGGATGCATACCGGGTGGCCATCGCGCGGCGGGCCCGAAGGATGCCGGTTGCCTACATCACCGGTTCTAAGGAATTCTACTCCTTGGAGTTTAAAGTAGATTCCCATGTGCTGATTCCAAGGCCGGAGACGGAGCTTCTGGTAGAGGTTGTACTCAACTGGCTGGCTGAAAGGCCGGAGACAAAGTGTAAAGTTGTGGAATTAGGCACCGGCAGCGGTGCCATTGCTGTGAGTCTAGCCCATACTTTAACCCGGGATGCCGGCAAAGCCCCCCGTATTTATGCCACCGATATTTCCGGACCAGCCCTTGAGGTTGCTAAGGAGAATGTTAACCGATGGGAGATGGGAGATATTGTAGAGCTTTTTGAAGGCGACTTATACAGTGCTCTCCCCTCGGGTTTGGAATCCGAGATAGATGTTATCGTCAGCAATCCGCCCTACATTCCCACTAATGAGCTGAAGGGGCTAGCGCCGGAGATTGTCCGCTATGAACCGGTTGGCGCGTTAGATGGAGGACCCGATGGTCTTGCTCTTTATCCCCGTATTTTTGCTGAAGGGCGGAAATTCCTGCGGCAGGGAGGGCTGGTTGCTGTAGAGATCGGCCACGGCCAGGGACAGGCAGTGATGTCCATAGCCAGAGATTTGGGGTACACTGAACTAGAGCTTCACAGGGATTACGGGGACCGGGAACGGGTGGTGACAGGGACGTGGAAATAAAGGTACAAAAAGACACGCAGCTGCGGCAAGTGGCAGTGCCTCCAGGGGCAGGGCCCGAGGACCTCTTGAATACGCCGGTAATTCAGGAGGCGGCCAAGGTCCTTCGGCAGGGAGGCCTGGTTGCCTTTCCAACAGAGACAGTGTATGGTCTAGGGGCTAACGGCCTGGATAGTCAAGCTGTTGCCGGGATTTTTGCTGCCAAGGGCCGGCCGGCAGATAACCCCTTGATACTTCATATTGCCGCGGTGGAAACTCTGACTCAGATTGTTCCTGAGGTCCCCCCTTTGGCCCGCCGTTTGGCTCAAGTCTTTTGGCCGGGTCCTTTGACCATCGTACTTCCCAAAGGACCAGCTGTACCCGATGTAACCACCGGTGGACTGGATACGGTGGCGGTGCGTATGCCGGATCATCCGGTGGCCCTGGCTTTGCTGGCTGCTGCCGGGGTGCCGGTGGCGGCGCCCTCTGCCAACATATCGGGGCGGCCAAGCCCAACCGAGGCAGCCCATGTGGTGGCAGATCTCCAGGGTAAAGTCGATATCATCTTGGACGGTGGTCCCACCTCGGTGGGAGTTGAGTCAACGGTGTTGGACTGCACTGGACCGGTGCCGGTGATACTGCGGCCCGGGGGCGTTTCTAAAGAAGCCCTTGAAGAGGTAGTCGGGACAGTGGAGCTGGATCCCCATGTGCAGGGGAGAAAGGAAATCGATGGACCGGTCCGCTCCCCGGGGATGAAATACAGGCATTATGCCCCCAAAGCTCCAGCAGTGCTTGTCCGGGGCGAGCCTCCTGAGCTTTTCAGGCGCCTGACGGAACTGGCCCGGGAGCTAGAGGCCCAGGGAGAAATCGTTGGTTTGATGGTCAGTAGAGAAATGCTGGAGTATTGGCGTAAGCAAAACATTGATTACAGCCACTGGCAGATAGCTTCCATGGGAAGCCGGACAGACCCGAGTGAGCTGGCTGCCAACATCTACCGCTGTCTTCGTGACCTAGATGAGACCAACGTTACCCGGATTATCCTGGAGGGAGTTCCGGCGGAAGGGGTAGGGTTGGCGGTTATGAACCGCCTGCAGAAGGCAGCTGCCAACCGGATTATTGATGCGTAAGGTTAGCTACCGAAGAGCGGCCCTAATAAAGAGCCGTTCACTGCCGGTGTATCCGCAGTGCAGGCACCTCACATCAGTCTCTGGTCGGCCTCCCCGGGAGAGGGTCTCCAGCTCCGGCGCTAGATAGACAGTTTCACCGGTGCTGGGGTCCTTGTGAATTTCCCGGGCTATCTTGTGAATCAGTTCAAAGTGGGTCCTATTAGCCTTGCAGATGGGACATGCATAGGGGACTGCCAATTGGTTTGCCTCCTGTCCATTATATTGTTTCCCTGTTTAGACTTGGAACATCCCAGTCATACTATCTGTGGACAATATTGCGGGAGGCTGAATCATGACCTTTGAGATCTGTCCCCGGTGCGGCAGTGAGCTTGAGGATAGCCGGTGTCCCCACTGCGGCGGGTTGTTTATGCCAAGCTGTTCTCAGTGCGGAAATATGCTGGTTTTTGAAGAAGTGGATTATAACGGGGTGAACATGCTTCGCTGCGGGGTCTGCAGCAATGAAACAGATTTTGAGATTAAGTTCCTCAGCAGCCAATCGGAACTTTCGTAGGCAGACTATCATTTTATGGAGGAACCTGAGTCTTGGCTGTGGAAATCAAGAATGATGGTTGCAGATAATCCCTCATGTGATGTGGGGAAGGGAGGTTAGCCCTGTTCTTGGCCAAGCCGAAAAAGATTTTGTTTGTCTGTACTGGGAATACATGCAGGAGTCCAATGGCTGAGGCTATTTTCCGCCAGTTAGTCGAAAGCAAAGACGGTGAAAGCTGGCTGGTAAGCTCTGCCGGCCTTCACGCCGCAAGCGGTGCTCCGGCGACCTCTGAGGCCATGACTGTTTTGAGGGAATTGGGGCTGGATATCAGCGGCCATAGTGCCCGCCTGCTGACCGAAGAGCTCCTTGAGGATGTTGACTTGATCCTCACCATGACTGCTGCCCATAAACAGAGTATAAAGCAGCAGTTTCCTGCTGCAGCAGATCGGGTATTTACCGTCAAGGAGTTCGCCGGTGAGATCAGCAATTTGGACATCCCCGATCCTTACGGGCAGGGAATTGCAGCCTATCGGTCTGCTATGGCAGAGCTGAAGGACTCCCTGGCTGAGGTCTGGAAGAGGCTGGAGTCCGAAGCCTAAGGATGTGGGTGCCAACTCTTTGTCTACAGCTTTGGCGGTTGGCTTCGGCCGTGCCTGGGATATGGTGAGGCCTGGTGAAGACGAAGGCTGTTTTAAGCCAAACATGGGGAGAGACCGGATAGATCCGGCAGCTAGAGGAATGAGGGAGCTTACAGCGCCTAATGAGTAGCGGGAGGCGAATCGATGTCGAAGGTACATGTAATTGACCACCCCCTAGTTCAGCACAAAATGGCCATTATTAGAGATGTAAGGACTGGCCCTAAGGAATTTAGGGAATTGGTGGACGAAGTTGCATTGTTGATGGCTTATGAAGTGACACGGGATATGGCATTGGAAGATGTAGAGGTCGAAACCCCCATGGGGATGGCCCAGTGCCGGATGATTTCTGGAAAGAAGATTGGGGTAATTCCTATCCTGCGGGCAGGGTTAGGCATGGTCAACGGTATTATACAGCTGATTCCCGCCGCCAAGGTAGGTCATATTGGGTTATACCGTGACCCCGAGTCATTGCAGCCGGTGGAGTATTACTGCAAACTGCCGACAGACATCGGTGAAAGGGATTTGATTGTCGTTGATCCGATGCTGGCTACCGGCGGCTCCGCTGTGGCTGCTATTCGATTTATTAAGGAAAAAGGCGGCAGAAATATTAAATTGATGGTGCTGATTGCCGCACCGGAGGGAATTGCAGCAGTGCAGGCTGCCCACCCTGATGTGGAAATTTTCACTGCTGCCATTGACGAAAGGCTCAATGAGTTTGGTTACATCGTCCCCGGACTTGGCGATGCTGGGGACCGGCTCTTTGGGACCAAGTAGCAGCAGGGGAGATGTTATATGTCAAAAAGGGATGGGCGCCCTAGCTGGGATCAATATTTCATGGAAATCGCCCACTTGGTAGCCAAGCGGTCTACCTGCCGGCGGAGGCAGGTGGGGGCAGTTTTGGTCAGGAACAAACGGATTTTGGCCACCGGGTACAACGGTGCTCCCAGCGGTCTAGAGCACTGCTTGGAGGCAGGTTGTCTCCGGGAAGAACTGGGCATTCCCTCTGGCCAGCACCAGGAAATCTGCCGGGGCATCCATGCGGAGCAAAATGCAATTATTCAAGCTGCCCTTCACGGCGTGAGCACAGAGGGTGCAACCTTATACTGCACCGATCAGCCCTGCTCGCAATGTACAAAGATGCTGATCAATGCCGGCGTCAAGGAGATCATTTATGTAAACGACTATCCAGACGATTTGGCCCTGCAGCTGCTAGAGGAAGCGAAGCTGCCCATCCGCAAATGGGCTCCAGAGAGCTTCCTTGACAGTCCGGTGAATGAGGGTTAAAATTAAGGATGTTGCGTTTCCGATAGTATTATCAGAAAATGACTGGCCTGGACAGTCTTAACTGTCGCATCTAGGTTCTGGCTTATTGAAGGAGAATCCGAGGAAGGGGGGGCCTCATGGGGGATTACTTGGAAGCTCTTTTTATAGCGCTGATTATCAGCTGGCTGATCACGCCTTGGTATCAGCGGATGGCTGAGAAGTTGGGGATTGTCGATGAGCCCAATGCCAGGCGGCTCAACCGGGTTCCCATCCCAACCGCCGGCGGTATAGTCATCATACTTGCCTTCTGGGCAGCGATCTGGCTGAGCGGTGTCAGGCATCCGGCCGTTAACGGTTTGCTGGCAGGTTCGTTGATCATCGGCGTAACAGGCATAATCGATGACCTTTGGGACCTCAGGCCCCGAACGAAGTTCTTGGGTCAGATTCTAGCGGCCGCTGCGGTTGTGGCCAATGGTACCGTTGTTCAATTTGTTACCAATCCCTTTGGCGGCATGATTTATCTCGGATGGCTGGGGGTTCCCCTTACTATCCTTTGGATTGTAGCTGTCACCAATATGTTTAATTTCATCGATGGGCTAGATGGATTAGCTGCAGGAGTGGCCGTTATTGCCAGCCTTTCCCTATTTAGTGTAGCCCATGAGCTGGGGTATGGGTTTGTGGCCGTCTTGCTCCTGGCCTTAGCCGGAAGCACCCTTGGCTTCCTCCGGTACAACTTCAATCCGGCGAGTGTATTCATGGGAGATACCGGTGCAATGTTCCTGGGCTTTATGCTCAGCTCATTGGCAGTGGAGGGAGCGCTGAAGGGGGCAGCCACTGTGGCGGTGGCGGTGCCGGTGGTAATCCTGGGACTTCCAACCTTAGACACAGTATTCTCTGTGGTGCGGCGGGTGCGAAACGGTCTTCCCTTTTACAAGGCAGATCGTGGTCATCTCCATCACCGCCTTCTGGATTTAGGATTGTCCCAGAGACAGGCAGTACTGCTCCTTTATGGTACGGCTCTAGTTTTTGGATCTTTGGGCGTACTGCTGGTACAAGCTCCTCCGGCCTTGGGCTTGGGACTCTTATTTCTCCTTCTGGGTCTCCTCATCTCTGCGGCTAACCGCTGGGGCTGGCTCGATTACGGCAAGGAGAGCCGGGGGCGGAGCGAGCATTTCCTCTAGATAGGATGTCTGTGTCTATTATCATAGAGGCTTCCCTGCGCATATCCGACTGGGAATCTATTTGCCCTCAGCTCTGCTGGGGGCATTTTTCGTGCTTATTATTAGAGGGGGCAGAGATCGGTGAAAGTAATGGTGGTTTTTGGAACAAGGCCTGAGGCCATTAAGATGGCGCCTGTGGTCAAAGCTCTCCAGGCTCGACCAGACAGGTTTGCTGTCCAGGTGGTGGTTACCGGTCAGCATCGGGAGATGCTGGACCAAGTACTGGATTTTTTCCACCTCACGCCGGACTATGATCTAGGCATCATGAGGCATGGACAAACCCTGACGGATATCACCTGCAGGGTCCTACAGGGCCTTGAAGGCATCATTACTGAGGAAAAACCGGAAGTTGTGCTGGTTCACGGAGATACTACCACTACCTTTGCTGCTAGTTTGGCTGCTTTTTATCAGAGGGTTCCTGTCGGCCACGTGGAGGCAGGCCTTCGGTCCCATGATCTATATAATCCCTTTCCAGAGGAAATGAACCGGAAATTAACAGGGGCTTTGGCAGCTTTGCATTTCGCGCCTACCCAGGGTGCTGCAGAAAACCTGCAGAGGGAAGGTGTGCCCGATTCCCGCATCTTCTTAACCGGCAATACGGTAATCGATGCACTGCTGGGAACGGTTAGGGAAGACTACGTCTTTCAAGACCCGGTACTTAAGGACTTGAACTTTAGCGAGGAACGGGTGATCCTTTTGACCACCCACCGGCGGGAAAATTGGGGCAAGCCGATGGAGCAGATTTTCAGCGGGGTGCGGGAACTGGTGGCATCTTTCCCGGATGTTCGGGTAGTTTTTCCGGTACATAAGAACCCCCGCATCCGGGAGGCTGCCGGCAGGGCATTCGAGGACTTGTCTAGGGTGGATTTGATCGAACCTCCCGGGTATGAGGAGTTCGCCAATCTCATGGCCAGGGCCTTCCTGCTCTTAACTGACTCCGGTGGATTGCAGGAGGAAGCCCCCAGTTTAGGAAAGCCGGTCTTAGTTCTCCGGGAGACCACGGAGAGGCCGGAAGGGATTGAGGCAGGCACTGCCTTGCTGGTGGGCACTGACACCCGTCGAATCGTGGAGGAGACAGCACGGCTTTTGACAGATCCGGAGGCTTATAGAAATATGGCGGAGGTTCCCAATCCCTACGGAGACGGCCGGGCTGCCCAGCGGATCGCGGATATCCTGTGGCAAGAGCGAAACAAGTAAATAGATCATATTCTTATACTTCTTCTTATACTTCAGCAAGCCGGTACCGATGGTGCCGGTTTTTGTCTTTTCCCCCCAGAACCTGTGCATAATTGGCCTCCCTGCCAACCACACTGATGATTGGAAGGGGGGATGGTAATGCACGATGAGCTGTTTTTTGAAGAATTCTTTGAGGAAGAGGCTCAATACGAGGAGGCTTGTCCAACTGTAAGGGGAGAAGGAGTAGGCCGGTTCTGGCGCAGGATGCTCATCAAAATCGTGCTCGTCTGGGCTGTTTTGCTGCTATTTTCCTTTGAATATTACCTGCTTGAAGAAAAACAGATTTTAACCCATCCGGTGGAGGCCTTTGTCCATCAAACAGATCTAACCGTTCATTGCCTGATGGTGGGAGTCACAGCAGAACTGCCTCCTGTGAGTAATTTCAGCGAGCTGAAACCCTTGGTCATCAGGGCGGGGCGGCTGATGGGGATTTCTCCCAAGGAAGGCATTTTGGATGCCCGGGTGACCGATGAAGGCCGGGTGCTCAATTGGACGGCCCCGGACCGAAAGGGCCGACAGCATACCATTACAGGCATGATCAGGAAAGACGGCTCAGTGACATTGGACATTGAAACCAGCTATTGGGGTCAAGAAGCGAGAATTAAGGCCAGAAGCAGGGAGCTGTACCTCTTGGCGTCCCGTTTCGGCAAAGTGACCTCTAGCCGCCTGCAAGTTGAGGGCCTTGCGGCATGGCAAAGTGACGGCGGCCCTGAAAAGTGGGTGCAGCAGTGGCGGTTAAGGGATCTGGAAATTACCAGGACTGGCTCAGCAGTGAGGCTCCGGGGATTGACTTCTGACCTGGCTCAAGGAAAGGAGCAGGAAGTTCCCTTTACCCTTAGTTTCGTCCCTACCGGCAGCAGCCGGGGCCGGTTAATTTTAAGTGTGGGCAGCTGAAACTAGAATATGGAAACTTTTTCTGGGAAAGCTAGTCACGAGGTGGTAGGTATGAATGAGCAGCGGAAAAAGAAAAACGGCCTTAGTACAGGTGGACTGGCAAGACTGATGAGGCTGAAGGTAGTTGGCTGGGTAAGGGCCGTCGGCAATCTCCTCCATTACGCAGCCGGGAGCCTTAGCCGCAGACTCAGCCTGTGGTGGCAGAAAGCAGGCAGGAAAATGGTTGTTAAGGGCTTTGTCCGGCTGGCGGTTGTGGCTGTATTCTGTGTGATGGCCTTTGGGCTAGTTAATTATTCATATAGAATGTATTCCTTTCGCCAGCCCCTGGGGCAGCCTAGTGTTGACCAGGAGATCAGTTTGGATCTAAGGGCAGTCAAACCGGAGCCTGGAGAAAAAGATCTACTAGAGGAAACAGTGGTTGACGATGATAGTGAAGAAAGTGAAACTAAACTTTCAGGACGCATAGCCCTTGGTCCGCCGCCCGAAGAGCTTTTTGCCGGTGAAGGGGCAGCGCCCTCTGAGGGAGACATTGAGGTGGTTGCTGCCGCGGTAGGCTCCCGGGAGGAAAGGCTGGGCGGAGCCGATGCCGCTGCCTCCCGTCCCCAGGCTAATCCCGCCAATATGATATGGCCTGTTTCAGGGCAGGTGGCTGTAGGTTACGGGTGGGTAAGGCATCCTGTGTATCGGGATTGGCGGTTTCATCCAGGGATCGAGCTTGCCACCGCTCCAGGTGCCCAGGTGGCGGCGGTTATGGACGGTAGGGTTCGGCAGATCCAAAGTGAGCGGACTCAAGGGTTGTCGGTGACAGTAGACCACGGCGATGGATGGGAGACTACTTACCGGGGCCTTTCTCAGCTCCGGGTAAGTGAAGGAGCCGTGGTTAGGCGGGGGCAGATCATCGGTACGGTGGGGCCGGGAAGCAGCAATCAGACTGGGCGTTTGGTGTTTGAAATCCGCCACGGAGATACTCCCTTGGAGCCCCGGATGTATCTACCGTGATGGCGCCTTTAGGCGTGCCGGCGAGTTGGACCCTTGAGGATGTCTTAACACAACAAAGGGAGCTGCAGTCAAGCCTTAAATTAGATGAAAACGGCGAGGTCTCTTCAGGCAGATAAGCTGGAGGGGCCTCGCTTTCTTTGTTCCTTCTCATCCCCAGTTATATCCCAGACCCCCATGCATATAAATGAACTAACAACCCGTTGGGGGGGACCGGGGAATGAGGGACTATATCCGCAAGCGTGTGCTGGAGATCGGCACTTATATAATCAATACTAAGGCCACTGTGCGGCAGGCGGCCCGCGTGTTTGGAGTTAGCAAAAGTACGGTACATAAAGATGTGACGGAACGTTTGCCCCGCGTCAATGAGGAGCTGGCTGCCCAGGTCAAGAAGGTTTTGGAGGTTAACAAGGCAGAGCGGCATATTCGGGGTGGGGAGGCGACCAGGAAAAAATACAGAAAAAAACGTGTTTCCTGAGAGTGTCGAAAAAACCCCCAATTACGGTCTCCCTTTGTCCATAAAAAGGAAGGACTTCCCATATCGGTGTAGAAATACTTGGGTACTGTTGAGACAAGCCCGACCAAGAGGGCATTGAAGGGCTGCAGTCAAGGCTGCAGCTGCCGCGGCTATAGGACAAGAACAGCATTGTTTGCCGGGAATTCATAGTGAAGGGAGGTGGAGCTGCTGATCAGAGGGCTTTATACTGGGGCAACCGGTATGCTTGTAGGGATGCACCAAATGGATGCAACAGCCAACAACCTGGCCAATGCCAGTACTCCGGGTTTCCGCTCATCAGACACCATCCAGCGGGCCTTTCCAACCTTGCTCATCCAGCGGCTGGAAAGGATGGACAGCCCCAGCAGGGTGCAGCGGGCCAATATTGGGGAACTGGGAATAGGAGTTACCTTGGATGGGACGTACACCAATTTTGCTCCCGGACCTTTACGCAAAACCGATAATCCCCTGGATGTTGCGTTACTGGAGCCGGAGGTTTTCTTCACCATCGCAACAGATGACGGTTTGCGCTATACCAGAAACGGTTCCTTCCAGCTGACTGCCGGCGGCCAATTGGTGGATAGAAGCGGTAACCCAGTATTGGGGACCCAGGGTCCGATTTATATTCGAGGCACTGAGGTGGTCATCGACCACGATGGCTACGTTCATGTAGATGGCGTGTTGGTGGACAGGCTGTCTATTACTGCTTTCACGGAGCCGCAAATGCTGCAGCGTCAAGCGGGCCAGTATTTCGCAGCACTGCCGGAAGCCGGTGCCTACGTGCCGGAGGAGTTTACGGTCCTCCAAGGACAGTTGGAGCAATCCAATGTCAACATCGTGAC